>CAZEOI010000007.1:0-35289 GCA_964513775.1 uncultured Sangeribacter sp.
CGTAAATCAGGGCAATCAGCATCGCGATATTGAAAGCCGCGCCGGCCCTGAATGTGATATAGTCCATCAGTCGGAGCCCCGGTATATCGGCTCCCTGAATGTATTTGAACAGTTCGTAAAACATTTTGTCTCTCTTTTACGTCAGTTGGGATATATTATTTCCGGGAGAGAGAAGCCGGAGCATATCATCTGAGGGCAAGAGCCTCCTTTACCTCCTCACGGTCGTCGAAATGATGACGCACGCCGCAAATCTCCTGATAAGTCTCATGTCCTTTTCCGGCCACGAGCACCACCGTGCCCGGTTTGGCGCGGCTGATAGCCTCACGTATAGCCTCCCGGCGATCGGTGATGCACTCCGTGCGCTTCAGCTCCTCAGAGCTCAGACCGGCCCGCATATCGGCGATTATATCCTCCGGCACCTCATTGCGAGGATTGTCGCTCGTGAGGATGAGGTAGTCCGAACGGCACACCGCCTCCTGAGCCATCATCGGGCGTTTACCATGGTCGCGGTTGCCCCCGGCACCCACCACAGTGATGATTTCTCCATCGTTGCCCACGATCTCGCGTATCGTGTCGAGCACATTGACGAGTGCATCGGGAGTGTGGGCATAATCTACTATGGCTGCCACGCCATCGGCCGACAGGAAGGGCTGGAAGCGTCCGGCCACAGGCACGAGCCTGCTCATGTTGACAAGCACCTCTTCGGGGTCGAATCCTGAAAGTATGGAGGCGCCGTAAACGTCGGTGAGGTTATAAGCATTGAAGCGTCCGGTAAATCTCACCTCCACCTCACGGCCGTTGAGAAGCATGAGGGTGCCGTCAAGTCGGGTCTCGAGCACTTTCCCCCGGAAGTCGGCATCAGAGCGCAGGGAATAGGTGTAGACCTTGGCACGCGTGTTCTGCACCATATATGCTCCGCATCTGTCGTCGGCGTTGGTGAGGGCGAAAGCTTCCGGCGGAAGCATGTCGAAGAAGGCCTTCTTGGCGTTCATATAGTTCTCCACAGTGCCGTGATAGTCGAGATGATCACGGGTGAGATTGGTGAATATGCCACCTGTGAAATGCAATCCCGCCACACGCTTCTGTGCCGTGGAATGGCTCGACACCTCCATGAAAGCATAGTCACATCCCTCAGCCACCATCTCTGCAAGGAGCTCATTGAGCGAGAGAGGGTCGGGGGTGGTGTGGGTGGAGGGCACCGCACGCTCCCCCACATAGTTGCAGACGGTGGAGAGAAGTCCTGCCTTATAACCTTCGAGTCTTGCCATCTCATAGAGAAGGGTGGCTGTGGTGGTCTTGCCGTTGGTGCCGGTGACTCCCACGAGCTTCAGCTGGCGCGAGGGGTATCCATACCATGCGGAGGCAAGGCGTCCGAGTGCCTCAGCCGAATCGGCCACCTGCACATATGTGACTCCCTTCGCCAGAGTGGAGGGAATCTCCTCGCATACGATAGCGGCCACATGAGCGCTCGCAACTACAGGAATATATTTATGTCCGTCGTTGTTGACGCCCTTCACGGCCACGAAAAGGCCATCTTTCTCCACTTTGCGGGAGTCGCTTTGCAGAGAGAGGATATTTTTGTCGGTTTCTCCGATTATTGTCAAGATCTCGAGATCTTTGAGAAGGCTTGAGAGTTTTGCTGTCATAGATATATCGGGATAGAAAAGGTTGCTTATCATGATGATTTGAATAGGAGAGAGGCCCCGTGCGGGAGAGATCACACTTTCAGGTTGAGCGTGATTTTCCCGCCCGGGCGGGCGGCTGCCCCTTTCGGCAGCGACTGCCACACCACACGCCCCGTGCCCTTGATCTGCACGGAGAGACCTCGGCTTTCAAGTATCTTTACGGCAGTGGGGGCATCGTAGCCTATCACGTTGGGCACGATGTCGAGGTATGCGCTGTCGCTTGCGGCCACAGCCTTTGCCTTGCGTGCTCCGGTGATTCCGAGAGAAGAAATAAGCTTTCCGGGTTCATACTTCTCAGAGGCGCAGAGCACCGGCTGCGATGGAATCCGGGTGGAGGTGAATGTGGAGGTGTTGTTGAGGAGGCCCCGGGAGAACATCTTCACCGCCATATTTTTCACCACCTGTCCGGAAGTGCGGTTGGCACTTGTGCCGGCCGGGCCGAGCACGAGAGCCATACAGGAGTATTTCGGTTTGTCGTAAGGGAAAAATCCGGCGAAGGCATAACGGCGCTTGGAGAGGTTGTAGGATCCCTTCTCCACGGGATAGGCTGTTCCGGTCTTGCCCACCACCTCCACACGGTCGTCGCGCACGGCGCGTGCAGTGCCATGTTCACCCCACACCACCTCACGCAGACAAATCTTCACCTTCTTTGCGGTCTCTTCCGAACAGATACGGTCGCGGATATAGTCGATCGGAAGCACCGAATCGCGCCCCTCCTCATTCAGCAGCGAGCTCACGAGATGGGGGCGCACATAGCGTCCGCCGTTGGCTATGGCGTTGTAGATGGAGAGGGTATAGATCGGAGGAATCTCCGTATTGTAGCCGTAAGCCTGACGAGCGAGGTCAAGATGTCGCGATGTCATCGTGATGTTGTTGCCTCGGCTGTCTTTAGGGAGAAGCTTGCGGATGCGGGGGGTACATTCACCGGCTATGCCGGAGTGCATCGGCTCGAAGAATCCGATTGAAGAGAGTCGCTCGTGGAATGCGGCGGGATTATTCTCGTAGCCACGGAAAATCACGCGCGCGATGCCGGTGTTTGACGACATCTCAATCACCTGTTTCATATTCTTCACCGAAGGAGCATGGGGGTCGGATGTGCGCTGGAAAGGGGAGCAGTCCACCATCTCGTTTACGCTGCGCACAAGGCCGTCTTCAAAGGCGATCATAAGAGATATCGGTTTCATCACCGAGCCCGGCTCGAAGGGGAGCACGGCGCGGTTAAGGGCCTCGCCATAGGTGCCGTCGCTCAGCAATTCGATGTTTGATATAGCCTTTATCTCGCCTGTGGCCACCTCCATAAGAATTGCTGTGCCCCATTCAGCCTTTGATTCCGCACATATGTTATGAAGCTCCTCCTCCAGCATATCCTGAAGGTCGATGTCTATAGTGGTGTGGATGTCAAAACCTCTGACGGGAGCCTGCGCCACCCAGTTGGAGATTCCCGAGGTGAGTGCCACCTTTTTCGAAAGTCCGGGGCGCCCGTAAAGCAAGGAGTCAAGGTCTTTCTCAAGCCCCGAGTAGCCGTGAAACTCCCCGGTGTTCTGATTCTCATTCACTCGTCCGATGCTTCGGTAGGCCATACGTCCGTAAGGATAGATCCTCACATTCTTCTCCTCCTTGTAAACGGGGATTCTATATCCACTCCCTTTGAAGTCTTTCAGATAAGGGAAGTTACGTATCATCTTGAAGTCTTCGAGAGTTTTCTTGGCAGCGAGGCGCAGAGCTCTGGGGCGTTTATCGGGGTCTTTCTCAAACTCCTTCTTGAGCCTGGTGTGCCAGGAATATTTCTTGAAAGTGTCAGGATGCTGGTGTAGTTTTCTCACGCGGGGGAAGTGATAGTCGAGGGAGTCGGCGAGACTGTCGATCTTGGCCCATGGAATGTTGGTCTCCTTCATCACCTTATTGTGACGGAGATCAAGCTTGATGTCATACACCTTCAGGTTGCAGGCGAGTATGTTGCCGTTTGAAGCAAGAATGTTGCCGCGTTCAGGAGCAATCACAGTGGTGCGCGAAAGCTCCTTATGGGCACGTTCGTTCCAAGCGGCGGCATCCACGACCGTGGTCTGGAAAAGCTTCCAGACAATGCCGGCGGAGAAAAATAGGAAAGCCACTATTATAAGGCCGTATCGGAAAAGTATATGGTTTTTGTTGTTCTGTTTCATTGTGGAGGGAGAAAGTTCTGTTTTTTAGTCAGTCTTGTCTTAAGAAAGAGAGGCACAGTCGCGCCTTCAGGCAGATTAATCTTTTTCGAGAATCAGCTCGAATGGAGGCTGTTCCTGAAATTCGAGTCCGAGACCGGTTTCCTCTACAAGACGTCTCATCTCGGTTTCACGTATCAGCGACATATAAGCCGCCTTCTCCTGAAGCTTTGAGCTTTCAGCAATCTGCAGTTCGGCTGTGAGCCGTTTTATCTCCTCCATTTTAGTTTTGGTCTTATATCTGAGCCCCATAAGGGCGAGCATAGAGACCACTATAATCATGAGCAGCCATGCGTTTCTCTTGAAAAATTCCACAGAGAGGGAGCGCCCGTAGCGCACATCCGACACCCATGACGGTCCGCGGGAAGTCTTAGTCTTGATGTTGCCGTTGTCGTTTTTCTTTTTTTTGCTTGATCCAAACATGTGCAGGGAGAGTAAGAGATGTAGAGAAAATAATTGTTTTTATTTTTTTATATCAATGAATCAGGATCAGGATTTGGATGTCATTCATCTTCAGGCAAACGTTCGGCCACTCTCAGCTTCGCGCTCCTTGCGCGGGGGTTGCGTTCCACCTCTTCGGGAGATGCCTCGACAGGGCGGCGTGTTATGAGCTTCCAGGGAGTCGAGACCTTGCCGAAGAAGTCTTTGGTCTCTATTCCCTCAACATTGCCTGTCTTCATGAAATTCTTTACCATGCGGTCTTCCACAGAGTGATAGGTGAGTATGGCAAGGCGCCCTCCGGGGCGAATCACCTTCAGTGAGGATGAGAGGAACTGACGCAGGTCGCCCATCTCATCGTTTGTGAGGATGCGCAGAGTCTGAAACACCTGAGCCATCTCCTTCTTTTCCTGACGAGGGTCAAGGGCCTTGCGCACCACCTCGGCGAGACGGAAGGTTGTGTCGATCGGTTGGGAGTCACGGGCGGCTATGATAGCCTTTGCCACGTTCCCGGGGCGTTTTAGGTCTGCATAAGCGTAGAGGGCTGTCCTGAGGTCGGCTTCGGAAATATCTGAGAGAATATCGGCGGCCGAACGCAGGCCCTTACGGTTCATACGCATGTCAAGAGGTGCGTCGTTTCTGAAAGAGAAGCCTCTTTCAGGATCATCGAAATGGTGAAAACTTACTCCGAGGTCTGCAAGGATGCCGTCAACCTTGTCAATATTGTGGAAGCGCAGGAAGTTTTCGAGATATCTGAAGTTGGAGTGTACGAAAGTGAATCTGGTGTCGTCGATACGGTTGCGGAAAGCATCCATATCGCGGTCAAACGACAGGAGTCGGCCATTATCATCGAGTGCTTTCATAATTGCACGAGAGTGTCCACCACCACCGAAAGTAACATCTACATATGTGCCGTCGGGGCGGATATCCAGCAATTTCAAAGTCTCCGGCAGAAGAGCCGGTATGTGATATGGTAACTCCTCCTTTTCCATCTGAATTCAATTTGAGTGTAAAGTTAGTTAAAATTCCAAATAAAAACAGAAAATATTATCAGCTTTTTGAAAAAATTTAACAAACGGCCAAAAATCCCCCAGCTTGAATTAACCTGAGATTGACAAATGCCACCCTCAACCTCGTCTGAAACGATGAGGTCGAGGGTGGCAAGCATATTATAGATGGATGATGGTATTCAACTGCCTCCTTATTTCCCATGCTCCCTCCTTTTACAAAAAGACGGGAGTAAATTCTGGCAAGTAGCGAGAGCTGAAGATTGGATGTCCGCAGATAGCTTTATGGTGAATGTCTAAAACTGTGACTGATTCAGATTTATCTCAAAAATACTTCAACTCATTCTCACTTCTGTCGGTTGCTCCCTGCCATCACAAGAATCTCCTCAGGCCTGTTCTCCTTGGATCGGCTGCATCCGGCAATAGCCACCAGTGCAAGAAGTGATGCTAATCCGATGGAGAGGAATATGAATTTTCTTAGCGTATATGTGGATTTAAAGAGATTCATCTGATGCAATGAATTGCTTTCAGATTATTTAAGGGATATCATGAAGACACCGGGATTCGCCTTCTCATCTGAGTCATCAGAAACAGACGGACTCTTCCATAACTTTGATACCTGATTTGATGGAAAGCTTGGAAAATGTGTACATGTAATGACGAAAGAGGCATAAGATTACTTGCATTTCAGAGCAACGATAGTGTTATCCTTTGCCTGCATGTACACAGTATCGTCTACGAGAGCGAGAGGTGCATAATATTCCTGGGTATCATCCATATATGTCAGTCCCCCTTTGTTCTTCCTATCATATAGATAGATATAATTGTTCTCTTTGTTGGTAAATGATATACCCACCCAATCTTGACTTTCATCAATTTTCAGTCGACTTACAGGGAAATTGCGCATATTACGAGCCCAGTAACCACCCCTATATTCCTTTTTCATGGTCGCCTCATCAGGCCATAAAGATCCGAAGTCAAGAATATATTTGAGAGCTATTTTGCCATCATATAGGCTATAGACTTTTGGCTGTAATTCAGGAAGGTAATTTATAGTACCGTCTCTGAGCGGTGTCAGACTACGGATTCCTATAACTGTGGAACCTTTCACTAAGTCTGGCACCTCAAGGATTTCAGTTTCCTCAGAATCAGGGGTAGCTCTAAACGATAGCAAGGTGTTGGCATATTCCTGATTTGAGTAATTGGTCCATATTCCACCTGTTGCATCCATAAGTGCGTTTACGGCATCAGGATGAAGATCAGTCTTCTTGACGAATTTTCCGGACTTGTCGAGAGTGATGAGTTTTCTTCCACCCATGTCGTAGGCCGTGACATAGTTATCGGTCACACTGAGGTTGAATGGGGAGGATATATCCTCCTCCGCTCCTCCTTCCGAGCAGTAGGCCCAGAGCTGGGTACCGTCCATGAGGTAGGCATATATGCCGGGAGCCTGATAACTGTCTACTGTGAATATTGTGTCGCCACGAACCTCCATAGTCTGTGGTAGGCCTATGATATTTTCTGCATCCTCATCAAAAGATATGACCTTGATCTTCTCCAGACTACTTGAGATTGGCTTGGCATTCTTGATGCTGATGCTCAAAACTGCGGAATCCACATGATGAAAGGTTTTAGCTTCAGTTTCAACATCAGTTTCAGTAGAAACAGTATTCTTGGATTTATTTGTACATCCCGGGAGGATAAGCAGAGAGAGGGCAAAGAATGCCGGAAGGTTATAAATATGGTGGATATGTTTCATAAATAAAAATAAATATTAACTGATTATTCCTTGATTTTTCATATTATGGCATTAATCAGATGACAAAAATTTATAATGTTAAACATAAATTTTTCGGCTATCAAATTTGAAGAGTCCCTGAATTCAGTAATTTAAAGGAAAAGACCGATGCTTTTTCGCATAAAAACTACCAAATTCAAAAACTCCATCAAAGTTAATCAAACACACCCTATTATGCAAGAATATCTTGGACAAACAGTCATTAGAAAATCTGACGGCCCGAGTTGTGATCGTAGATGAATATCCGCTCGTCATTCCCTCTTGTGTGGTTTTTCAGATTTTAGCTGGTATCGAATATAGATCAGTTGTAGCTGTTGTACATTCGCAGGAAGATAGTATTTTATCAATATATATATATCGTTTGATCCTGTATTTTCAATTACAAAAGAGCCTCTTTCGACATGTTGTTTCCCGAACAAGATATAATAGTCAGAAATATTAAATTAAAAAGATATTTAAATTTCATTTTTTTAAGGAGTGATAGACAATAATGAGATTATGTATTATTTTAAATAATACATTTTGTAGCAACAATTGGAAAGAAATATTAATCCGAAAAAAGAATAAGGTAGACTCTTCTAAAGAATTTAACAGTCTACCTTATCCTATCTTCTTATTGAAAAAGTTTAATTAAGAGGTAAGCGACAACCTATAAAGAGTGAACCTTGCATCATTACCATCATCCAAAGGAATGAAGCGTACCCCATAGTAAGAAGTTCCGTATTTCCCTAATAATTTGAAATATGGAGGCATTTCTTGTTCAAGGATAAGATTATTATCTTTATAGATTTGCATGATGCTTCTTCCTGACGGGAAGTTAGCAAGAGAAGTTCTGAAAAGCAGTCCATTGTCTGAATCGTAATATACTCCGGTGTTGGAACCAACATGTGCTATATCTTTCTTAAATGTTTCAAACGAGGGTTCGTATCCTTTGGTATAATTACGATTAATCCCCTGAGCCTCAAGTCCTAATGAGTTGACAACATTCCCATTGAAATCATAGCAGTAAATCAATGGATCAGGAGCATGATTGACATATATCCGAGAATTGCAATAGTCAACCGTATAATCGAAGAACTCGAATGCAGGCATAGGACTTTCTTTATAAATATCAGGAAATCTTCCTTCAAGCCCTATGATAGCAAGGGTTTCAGGATTGACCTTTCCAAATATTCTGGCGTCTGTATACCGGGCTGATTTAATATTCTCAACTTTTCGGTTGATCAATGATAATGGAATAAGGATGACGGAATCAGCAATCTGATTCACCGATAATCCAAAATCACTCATCTCCATAAGGCCATAGCATGCAGTAGAGGCCAAATCATCAGTAGTCCCTGATGTCCACGAGAAATCAAGTTTACCCTTATACTCTACCTTACCGTCGACTGGCGTAAATTCGTAGATTCCATAGGATGAATCAAAAATCCACATAGAGGTGTCAGAAGGGTGAACAACTGAACCAAACATGATACCGGTCATTTCATTGGGCCCCTGACCATATCCGGAATATGTTTGGGCAAGTTTCCCATTGTTGATATTGAACTCAAATAATTTGCAGTATGTATTGTCTACAAATATTAATGAAGAATCCATCAAGGCAAAATTTCCTCTCAAGCTTGTAGAATCAGCTGAGATATGGATACTGTCAATCTTAATCGCAGTATCAGTTGAAATACGTTCACCGGTATGTGGAATCTTAGGACTATGGGAACAATTCACGCAAAATATCCCCATAAAGACCATAAGAGGTGTCAGGAATTTCATTTTATATTATTAACGACAGTTGCTATCGTGATTTGCACATGGATCAGTACCGCAAAAGCTACCGCTTGCATTTGCGGTACAAATGTTCGGGGAGAACCAATTTGTCTTACAGAAACACTGAACGGTAAGGCCTCCGCTTTCATTGTCTGTAAGAGCTTCAAGATTGGCCATTTCCATGGCAGAGAAATTGTTGGAATCCGAATGTGACTGGCTCTTATATAGAAAGAAGCCTAAAGAAACTGAGAAAAATGAGATAATTAGTAATTTCTTCATAATGAAAAATTAGTTATTATTAGAAATTTTGTTACTATTTGTGATAGAAAAATCTATTTATTTTCGAATGCAAAATTCGGATTTTTTATTGAACACTGCAATATCCGTTATCTTTTTCTTTCTTTGTGTAATGTTTATTTTGATTTTTGAAGAGATAAATGATTTATTTATAGCTTATAAAACAACATACGTGTAATAATGTATGTAATGCAGTAAAGCACCAGTTTGTTAAATATTTAATGCATCAGGCATTGTCTCTTACAGTATGAGATATTACTTTTTCTCTATCAATTCCTCTGAATCAATCAGAGCATTCCCGCCAGGAGATTGATAAACTATCTTTTAAATAGATTCGGTCTTCAGATTATTTCTTCCCCAGACCGAGAGATTGGAGTATTTTGGGATTGAGAAAGGATATGCGTTTTCTCAGACGGCATTTTGCGGTAAGGACCGCCTGTTTCGAGGGTCGGTCGGTGAGGAAAGCGATGGAAGTGGATGAGAATCCGAGGTATAGCAACATCACCAGCTGACGCTCCTGTTGAGTGAGCCCCGGACAAGCTTTATCAAGTCGCTTCATCCAATTGCAATTGCTTCGGTCTATCCATTGCTCCATTTGAGTGAACAACCACTCTGTACGGAACTCCCCAAGTATATCATGGCTTATTTCCACCATCTCCTCATTTTCAAGAAGAGCATATCTTGCGAAAAGACGCGAGTAAATCCTGTCAAGCAGTGAAATCTGGAGATTGGAAGTGTGCATATATCGATAGGGTGATTATCTAAAATTATGGATAACTCAGATTTATCTCCATACCTGTTGACCGTTCTCATAGGTGAATATACGATCTTCCTGACCTTTGGTGAGGTCTCGAAGGTATAGCAGTGCATTCTTCGGCACCCCGTCAAAATTCAGATGCCCCTCCGTTGCTATCTTCTGACCGAGACTTTGCCACACTCCATCCTTGAAGTAGAAGAGCTCGTAGAGATCTCCCTTCTCGATGCAGTTGCCGTCACCACGGCCAAGATATGTGATTTTTACCGGACGTACGGGCTTGCCGAAATCCATGCCGACCCAACACCCCTCTCCGAATGGAGCATCAAACACGGTAAGTGGATCCTTGTCGAAGACCGCCTCTTTGGTCAGATTGCTGTTTGAACCGAAGTAACCGTCGGTGCCTATGATTGTGCCCTGCATCACGTTCCCGATAGAATCAATAAATTCAATCTCGGCGATGTTGCAGAATGTCTCCGGCTTGTTCTGACAGTATCGCCAGTATCTGGCCGATCTTACCGAATCAGGCACATGGAATTCCTGCACAATGCCTGATGGCTCAGTAATTGTGTGAACAATACTGTAGGTAGAGAAGTCCGGCTTATCTGACACATGGAACTCACCCCCCAACATTCGCAACGTAGCATCCAGTACATGTGGGAGTACCGGGTACTTACGGTAGAGATTGACAGTGATGGTGTCGCTCTCATCAGGGGTAAAGAATTGCCGAGATCCATCCACATGCAGAAGGAAAGGCTCTCCGATAACTTCATGCCTTCCATCAGGGCGATATCGAAGAA
Organism: uncultured Sangeribacter sp.; assembly: GCA_964513775.1. GTDB lineage: Bacteria > Bacteroidota > Bacteroidia > Bacteroidales > Muribaculaceae > Lepagella. The sequence goes on from CAZEOI010000007.1 coordinate 10,739, forward strand.
TGGCGTAAATATTTCCCGTGCCTACATTGCTGAAGCAGGCTTTCCTACTCTTGACTTCGGAGAAATCCACAGGTGTCCAACCATTCCTGTTGGATAAGGCGAGATATACATAGCCATCCTCAATCCGCGGCAGATCAATTTTGAGATCAAGACCGGGTAGATACTCGGCCGTCACATCCTTGATGAACGGAGATTTGAATGTGGCCGGCACAAAACTTCCGGACTTCAGTAAAGTCATTATCTTCGGATTCGGAGCGAAAGTGTATCTGAACACCTTTCCCATCCTTTCGTCGGGCTTGAGCGCGTCTCCAGGGTTTGAGCCCATGGCATCAAATGGTATTGTCCTGCCATTTTTGTCAAGCAGGACGTTCCATTCATGCCCGAGATTCCGGTATCCCCAGATTGGAGTGAAGTCGATGCCGACCGGTATACCCTTGCTTCTCATAACGGCAGTGGCCAAGGCTACATAATGGGAACATCTACCTATGGGTATGTTGGCGCGAGTCTTCATGTTGAGTGCAACAGGAGAATACGACACCTCGATAACTGCGGGCTGTATAGTCTCGCGCATGCAGTCGTTCACCATTCTGCAGGCGCGGGATACTGAGTTTTTATAGATGTCACAGTATCCGATGGTTTTCAACCGGGTGTCGAAGTATGGTGAGAGATAGGCCATCCAGTCGTCGACAGGTTGGATTTCCTGTACTTTATAAGGAAGGAGCCATTCGCAGAACTCATCGAAATCAAGATGAGAGGCCCAGGGAGATTCCCTCCATATCCTCAGGGCGATCTCGATATGGTGGATGAGAGATTTGTCGTCAATAAACTGTAAATCAGGGATTGTACTGCTGTAGAAATTAGATGCCGGAGAGATTAGTGGATCCAGAATCTCTCTTATGGCATAACAGTCGGCTGATTTATTTGCCACCACGCATGAATCCACAACGGCATTGAGGCGCCCGAGGCCCACAGTATCCCTATACGATACATGCATGGGCATGTTGCGTATAAGGAATTCTGCGGCTGCTAATCCGGCGGAGTCATTCTCGAAATGCCTCAACACATTCTCAAGATTCTGCCTGTTGCTTCCGGCCATCTCCAGCACCGCCTCAAGATTGTTCTCCTTGTGGCGATTGCATCCGGCAAAGGCAACCAGAGCAAGAAATAATGCTAATCCGGTGGAGAGGAATATAAGTTTTCTCAGCATATTTGTGGATTTAAAGAGATTCGTGGAATGGTGGACAGTGTGAATTAATACTTTGAAGTGTCGCTCTCTTTAAGCGAACGATACTCTGATGGACGCATATAACAATATAAGACAGTTATGGGAGACATGTACCAGGGCTACCTTCCGGAGTATACCCTTGTATCCATATGCACGGATTGCCACATCGCCAAAAACCTGCACCACCTGGTTTCCCATAGTACCAGCAATCCCAACTGGTAGAACCTCCTTCATTACCGGCGAGCACTTCTGCATTTGCAAGTTGTAATGTGGCTTTTGCTTCCTGATCGCGGAAAGTGCCTATGCCACAGGCGAGTGCAATTCCGGACATTGCGACAAAGGCTGTCGCGAAAATTACCTTTTTCATTGTCATGAATCAGTCTGTTAATTTTATATGATCAATAGTGTATGTTTATATGATGGATAGTTATCCGTAAATGTATTATTTCTCGAATTGAGGTAATGGATACTTGAAGACATTGTCATCAAAATCAAGGGTATAGATCTTATTGTCTATGGGAGAGTATGAAATACTTCTTATCCGTCTGTCGAAGGGTGCGATCAGCTTGAGGGTGCCATCGTAGCCAATGATATGCAACTCATGATTGTTGCTTGTGATATCATTTTCACTCCATGGTTCATTGGTATACAATGCATATATGTAATCGTCGGACAAACTGACCTTAGTATAATATTGCCAATCAGGGGAAGACTGTTTTCTATCACGTAATTCCTCGTAAGCCTTTACATTTCCGATAGAAACGGAAAGACGGGAAAAATCATGTAGATCCATGATATTTATTTCGTTCAGACTGTACAGTCCCATTACCAGATATTGACCGTTTGGGGAAATTGACATGCTCGACCAATAGAGGATAGGATCATTATCATCTGTGTCAATATTATAGAATTTTTCCTTATGCAACAGAGTATAATCGTCAGTTGATTTGACCAGTAACTCATAATTACCCTTACACCTGCCTTCCTCAATAAGTCTGTCGCCAGACAATCCTGCAAATTTTTCCATAAAGGTAAAAGGATAAACTGAATCAACCACGGCCGTATTTTCTTTTAAACTTTTGGTAAGATTAAGCTGTTTGAGAGCACCTGCGTTCACATCCACAATAAGAAGACTGGTTTCTCCGTTCTTTTTTATTATCTGCCCATTAGACATATTTGTCAAGAAGTCATTTGGACCCTGACCATATAGGCCAATATCACTCAGATGCTGCCCATTTAAATTATATATCATGAAAGCAGGCTCTTGTGCCATATTAGAAAGACATATCAGAGAATCAGCCACAACAAGAGCATATGGGCCAACCATATCAGGTATTAGTATCTCACCTCTTAATGTATCGGCTTTTTGGGACGGCATATCATATACAAGGGCATTATCAGTGAAGTATTCTTCCCTGATTTTCTGATTGTTTTGGGTATTGCAACTTGAAAGTATCGTTCCTATAATGGGAACGATACTTAAATAAGCTTTTTTCATGCGAACTGAGGATGACAGTTATTTAAAACATGTGCCTTGAGTACCATCAAAGGTGTAACCTCGCTCCCATACGCAAGGATTTCCACATCTCCAGAAACCTGCACCGCCTGATTTTGCTGCATTCCAACAATCCCAGCTGGAAGAGGAACCGCTTTCGTTCTGTGCGAGTACTTCTGCATTGTCAAGTTGCAATGCAGCGATGTTGTCTTGACTGCGGAAAGCACCCATGCCGTAGGCGAGTGCGATTCCGGACATTGCGACAAAGGCTGTCGCGAAAATTACCTTTCTCATTTTAAATTATTATTGTTGGTTATTGAATACCCGTACAAAGTCAATTGCTCGGGCTTATCTTTATCCTTGAAGAATACATTCACATACTTTCTCATTAAACCGGGTGTGGTATCAATGGGTAGCTTTACTGTCAGGAAGATGTGGCTGTTTGGGGGTATTGTATCAGATGTGGTTGATGCATGTATGCAATCACATGATGGGATCATATCCTGAATAATTATAGGAGAGTTACCGCTGTTGGCTAAAGAGAATCTTTTCACCACTGTATCGTTGGCTTGGACTGCACCGAGAGGTATGACAGATTGGGCGCAGACAGCTCCTCCCTCTTTCGAGGATGCTTCAATATTCATAAGTTTCTGATAGAGCTCAAGTATCTTGGGATTAACGGATGGATCACCCATGGCGATAATCCTGTTTTCCTCATCCAACAGAAATGTATTAACATTACCTTCAGGAAGATTATTCAGTTCCTTAAGCCTATTGTGCGGATCGAACGTAACGGGATTCAAGAAGTTTGACTTCCCGATATTATCCAACAGTTCCCGGGTCCTGGGAGAGTTTATCACCATAATGAATTCAATATCCATCTCCGGATGAGAGTATAATTCCTCAAGCAGCTTACCCCATCTCATCAGATTCATGTTACACGGGATGCAACTTTTCGCAGGAATATATGTCAGGATCTTGAAGTCCGCATTCCCAAGATTGAGTTCTACTGTGTCGTTATTTACAAGATACACGTATTCCTCCGGAATATTGATTTCTTGATTCATGAAAGAAGTATAGTAATCCCGCTGACTCTTCTCCCTTGAATTACAAGATACTAATATCACTGACAGAATAGCTGCAACGAACTTTAGATTATAAAACTCTTTATACATAATGATGAATTTGAGATGTCAATTTTTATTGATACTCATACTTTTTCTGAGGATTCTCTGTACAGGCGACCACGGCCAGTGCTATGAGAATCGTTATATAAAGAATATTGGATAGTCTCATAATACTTCAAGATAGCCGGATAGGGAGAAGGAGTCCAAGACAATACGAATTTTCAACTTCCCTTTAATTGTGAATACCGCAGAGAGAAAGTCGCTTTCATCGAAGAAGCTTCCAATGCACTGATCATGCTGATCGTACAATTCATAGGAGACTATGCTCTCCTTGTTAATAGATGAGATATCAATCCTATCCGGAGTGATATGGCATGTGGTCGACCAGATAGAATCTCGTCGTTTTGGCCTATCATTTTCAGATCTGTTACTAATATCATCATCGATATCATCGACATCATCAGATAATGTGACAATGTAATCGGATTGGGTATCATCGGATGCCGAAGCAGAAGGGATGACCAACGCTGACAATAAAAATAGATATAAGAATGTAATGATTAAACGTCTCATGTGGGTTTATAATTTTTCTGCAAAATTAACCGGAGACAGACGTTTAGTCCAAAATATTGAGGTGCAAAAATAGTACGGTTTTATATCACTTGATTTTTGAACCAATTTTTGTACTGAGATTATTTGGTCGTTAAAAATATTTTGTTATGGGCTATTACAAAATTCGAATTAACAAGTCCAGATCTTGAGTTGATATCTCTACACCAAGCATCTTTTTGCTTATTGATTTTCTTCTTGACACAATTGCACCTTTGCCCCTGTTCATAAGAACAACCAATTGTTGTGGCTGCATACCTATACGTATAAGGACAACAGTCTGGAATTCCAAGGGGGAAAGAGTCCCCCCTGAGAGCTTGTTAAGCATTTTTACAAATTCGGGTGATGTGGTGGTTACCATATTCTGGATCTTCTCCCAAATATCGTTGTCATCCGCAATTGGCCTTTTGACGTTGAGCCTTGTCTGAATATAACTGTAGATGTCTGAATGTAGGATTTCCGTAGGAATTGCAGGCAAGTCCTCATTATTGTCAATAAATGTCTTTAATTTTTCCATTACCTCTGACCGCAGTTCATTGATAGAGGGGACGGTGTTGGCTGATGAAGTAGGAAAATTCCCTATTTCATCAGAATTATCTAAGATGGGAGAGGATATCTTTTCTGCATCTTCGATATTAGGTACGTTTTGATTTTTGCGCTCGGATAACTCAACAATCTTTTGTTGGAGCACTACGATCTCCTCATTCTTATTATTGGATAGCTCGACAATCCGGCTATTTAGTGCGGCCACCTCTTCATCCTTATGATTCGAAAGGTCTGTGAGCCTTTGCTGTAATGATGCGATCTCCTTATTCTTGTGGTTGGAGAGATCTTCAAGTTCCTGCTGTAGGAATCTCTTTTTTCTCCGGTAAGAATTCAGAAGAAAAATAAATAAAGTGATTGAGAGCAGCAGTAGAAGTGTGAGTGAGAATGCCCATTTAGTGAGACTCGAGTTTATTCGGGATGTCTCTTCCTCACCCTTTGCATGTTTGGAATAATTATAGGTTGTCTGTTGTATAAGAGCTGCTTGATTGGCATTCTCATCCATATATGCTTCCATGCCATCCGAATACTCATCAATATAGATATTTAAAGAGTCGCTCGGAATTCTTGATCTCATCTCGGGAGATATAAGGATGCGGTAACCGATTCTTTTATTTATATATTCCGGATGCCTTATAAGCTTTTTAGCCATTACATATGCAGAATCAAATATCTCGGCTTTATAATAAATTTTTGCTCTATAAGATAATATATAGCTCTCTTCTTTATCATTTAATGCCTTTCCTTGGTTCTGAACAATGCGTAATGCTTCAGCGATTTTTCCGGTTTTATACTTAGTTACCGCAAAAAGCACCCATAAACTCCGTCTGTCTTTTTCAGGGAGACTGTCGTTTTTCAATGTCTCAACGATAAGATTTCCTGCCAGGGAGAAATTATTGTTATAGATATGGTTGGAGACTAATGCCATAATGTCATGTGGCAGGTTGGTTATATCATTCAATTTACGATCAATATCGACTACTTCTTTCAGACAAGTGTTTGCTTCATCATGTAGTCTTATCCGATTCAGAATAAACCCTGTATGAGTGAGGATAGTAGCTCTGAACTTGAGATTGCTTTCTGTTTCCGGTAAATTGTCGGCTGCTTTCCGGAAGAAATCGAGGGCCGTTGGAAAATCACCGAGGTCGGAGTACACTCGTCCACCGTAATATAATGCCTCGGGATAGAATGGATCTTCCCGATGAGCCTCGTAATAATCCATGACATCAAGGATAAGACTGTCGGAGGTATGTTTTATGTATGCCTTGTCGGAGGCTTTTATGATGAGCAGATTCCTGAAGTGACGCGAGTTGTTGTCAAGGGAATCCGGATTCATCTCCACAAGTTCTGTGAGGGCCTTGTGGGGATTCTCTTCAATAGTTTGGTTTATGGCAACGAGTCTTGGATTTGGTGTGTGGCGTGTACACGCCATCATCACCATAACCAGCATGGTGATAACGGAGGTTAACGAGGGTATATGGAGCTTGTCCTTGTGCATGATTCTTATTTTGGAGAAGTCTGCATGGTCGATTTGGTAATGCAGTCTGACAATTTTATGTAAAGTTAGTAAAAGATTACTGATTCAGGCAAATAAAGTATATGAAAAATCAGGGTTTTATCCCTGCTGAGGGAGGAAAGGGTGATGCCATAGGGTGTCGGTCCGGACTGTATCATTCACCGTGATGTGAAAATCTTTGCATACAGTTGGCACGCAATGTGATTTTTGTATAATTTTGTAGCTTTAAGTAGCAATCCGCAAAGTAGCAACCCGCAATTATGAATATTGGATTAGATGGAGCTTATGCGATTAAAAGCGGTTCCGATAAAGATAATTTTGTTGAAAGGTCTGAATACGTTGCCCATGTCATTGAGACGTTGGCAACCGATTATCCTCAGAGCCGACTTTTTGTGTACACCCCTAAATTATCGCGTAAGACGCGTTTAAATCTCATGGATGATCTCCATAACGTTGAATACCGTTTGCCGGCTCCCTCGGGCTTTACAGGACGTCTGTGGCGCTTGTTTGGTATCACCAACTGTCTTCAGGCTGACAAGATAGAAGTGTACCATGGTCTGAACGGAGAGTTACCTCTGAATATATCTTCCGCTCACGTGCCTTCGGTAGTGACCATCCGGGAGCAAGACCTGTCGCTGTTTGATGCCACGCTCGGATTGTTTGATGTAGTAGAGAAATTCAAGCGTTACATTCTGAAAGAGTCATGGAGAAACGCCACACTTATCATCGTCTCCTCTGAGGAGCATAGGTGCATTCTGTCGGAACGTTTCGGTATAGGGAGGGATAGAATTGAGGTGGTGCCGTCATCGGAGCCAAAAGCCGGCTTGCTGATGTCGCTCTATCAAAAGGCGATTGCCTCGTTCAGCTGACTCCATAAAGCCTATCCCTTTAATGTGATTCTCTCTTAGACATATGGAAAAATATGGAAAGGGAGGCGTTGCCATATATCTGGCGGCGCCTCCCTTTGGGTTGGGTAAACTGTGATTTTAATAATATTGCGGCTCTTTACTTGCCGAGTTTGTCGGCGAGATCTGAGAGTTTGTCGGCCCCATCGTGGAGAAGATCGGCTGTCTTGTCTTTGAGTGAGCTGAAGAAACTTCCGGCTTTCTCCTTGGCAATTCCTGCAGCCTCGGCGGCCTGCTCCTTCATCTGGGCTGCCTTGTCGGCTGCCTTATCCTGAAGCTCGGCGGCCTGCTCTTTCAGTTGGGCGGCCTTGTCGGCGGCTTGTGCCTGCAACTCTGCAGCCTTCTCAGAGGCCTGCGCCTTAAATTGGGCTGCTTTATCCATAGCCTGAGCCTTGAAGCTGTCGGCATCCTGATTTACCTGTTCCTGTGTCTGGGCGGCCTCCTGTTTGAGATTGTCTACTTCCGCCTGAGCGGCTACTTTTGCGTCAGCGAGACTCGCTTTCGCTGCGTTGATTGCTTCGTTTTTATAGTTTGTTTCCATAATATTGTTTTTTTATTATTCCGTTTTTTAATAATTATTATAATATGTGGCATCAGAGAGAGAATCTCCGCCACACATTTTTCATAACAAGTTGTAATAGCTTTTGGTTCAAGATGTAAAAGCTGTCGGGAAAGAAATGCATTGAAATAATCAAGCGGGATATACACAAAAAAAGAGGCGCCTCCTTTGCAGGAAGCGCCTTCATAATATAAAGAGGTAGTTATAGTCTTATTCTTTATATTTCTTAAGAATGATGGCCGCATTATGTCCGCCGAATCCGAAGGTGTTTGAAAGCACGGCATTGATGTCGCGTTTCTGAGCCTTGTTGAATGTGAAGTTGAGATCATAATCAACGTTTGGATCCTTGTCGTCCTCCTCATGATTGATTGTGGGGGGAACGATGCCGTTTTCAATGGCCTTCACGCTGAAGAGAGCCTCAAGAGCACCTGCGGCACCGAGAAGGTGGCCTGTCATAGACTTGGTGGAGCTGAGGTTAAGCTTATAAGCGTGGTCGCCAAACACTTCCTTGATGGCTTTCACCTCAGAGAGGTCGCCTACGGGAGTGGATGTGCCGTGGAGGTTGATGTAATCGATATCCTCGGGCTTCATCTCAGCATCCTTGAGCGCATTCTCCATCACGAGACGCGCACCGAGACCCTCAGGGTGAGAGGCCGTGATGTGGTAGGCATCAGCGCTCATGCCGCCACCGGCCACTTCCGCATAGATGTGGGCACCACGAGCCTTGGCATGCTCAAGCTCCTCAAGCACGAGGGCGGCGGCACCTTCACCAACTACGAAGCCGTCGCGAGATCCGGAGAAGGGGCGAGAGGCACCTTTGGGATCGTCGTTGCGTGTGGAGAGGGCTTTCATAGAATTGAAGCCACCCACACCGGCGGGGAATACAGCTGCCTCGGCACCACCGGCCACGATAGCGTCGGCCTGGCCCAGACGGATGATATTGAAAGCATCCACGAGAGCGTTGTTGGATGAGGCGCATGCTGAAACTGTGCCGAAGTTGGGGCCACGGAAGCCGTGGTCGATGGAGATGTGTCCGGCTGCGATGTCGGCAATCATCTTAGGAATGAAGAAAGGGTTGTATTTGGGGCCCTGCTCTGCGCCGTTGATGGCGTAGTATCCGGCCTCCTCCTCGAAAGTGTGGAGACCACCGATGCCGGCGGCAAAGATCACTCCTATGCGGTTTTTATCAACATTCTCCTGGTCAAGACCTGCATTCTCGATAGCCTCGTTGGCTGCCACGATTGCGTACATGGCGTAGAGGTCGAGCTGACGGGCCTTCTTGCGGTCGAAATGATCGGCCGGGTTGAAGTCTTTAACCTCGCACGCAAACTGCGTCTTGAATTTCGACGCATCGAAATGCGTGATCGGTCCCGCTCCGCTGACGCCGTTGACTGCATTCTGCCATGCTGTCTCAACGTCGTTGCCTATGGGAGTGAGCGCACCGAGTCCGGTTACTACAACTCTTTTTAATTCCATATCGGGAAAATGGTGGGATTGGTTTCTGATTAGTTCTGGTGAGACTCGATGTAAGAGATAGCGTCACCTACAGTTGTGATCTTCTCAGCGTCCTCATCGGGAATTGTGATGCCGAATTCCTTCTCGAACTCCATGATGAGCTCTACAGTGTCGAGTGAATCTGCACCGAGATCTTTGCTGAACTCAGCTGCGGGTGTTACCTCGTTCTCGTCAACAGTGAGTTTGTCAACGATGATAGCCTTTACTCTTGAAGCTATATCTGCCATAACGTTTAAGAATTTTGTTGTTAAATAAAAGAATTTTCGTTGTTTCGGATTGCAAAGTAAAGGAAAAAATTCCATATACGGAAATAATTCAGCCATTTTTGCACTAAAAAGTTGTTTTTGTGCAAAAATATGCTGCCCGTTTAACGATTTATGCTCTGTTATTTCCTCAATTTACTGAATTACGAGTGTATAAAGGCGAGAGGCCCCGTCCAACGGTTTTTCCGTTGGACGGGGCCTCTTTCATGGGAAAATATTCGGATAGGAAAATATTCGGAGTTATTCCACTGTCCAGGTCTCCGATGTGCGCACTATCATGTCGCGGAGATTGGAGAAGCCTTTCTTGGCCTTTACCTCAGCCACCTGTGCCTCTACATCCGCCTCATAGCTGGGAGCCTCCACATCGCGGATCACACCCAACGCGAGGGGGAGATCGTGGCCATCCATAAGGGCGAGCTGACGGTGGAGGATGTCATCTTCCGTGTGGGCGTCATGCACGAGCACATCGTCGATGGTGTAGCCATCCTCGCCTACTGTGACAGCTTTCAGACGGAAGCCGTCGCGCACGAGGCCCTTCTGGTTCTCTTTGCCGAAGAGCATCTTCTCTCCCTGACGCAGGGTGATGGTGCGCTCTGCGCGAACCTCTTTGTCGGAGAGCCATGTGTGGATGCCGTGGTTGAAGATCACGCAGTTCTGGAGCACCTCCACTACGGCTGTGCCTTTATGACGCGCGGCCGCCACCATGATCTCACGGGTGGTGTCGAGAGTGATATCGAAGCCGCGTGCGAAGAACTTGCCGCGAGCGCCAAAAACTAACTCTGCCGGGATGAAGGGATCCTCGGTGGTGCCGTAGGGTGATGACTTGGATACGAAGCCACGGTCGGAAGTAGGTGAATACTGTCCTTTGGTGAGGCCGTAGATCTTGTTGTTGAAGAGAAGTATGTTGATGTCGATGTTACGACGCAACGCGTGGATGAAGTGGTTGCCACCGATGGCAAGGCCGTCGCCGTCGCCGGAGATCTGCCATACCGTGAGGTCAGGACGGGCTGTCTTGACGCCTGTGGCTATGGCTGCGGCACGTCCGTGGATAGTGTGCATGCCATAAGTGTTCATGTAATAGGGGAGACGTGAAGAGCATCCGATACCGGAGATCACAGCTGTGTCTTTAGGTGCCACTCCAACCTCGGCCATAGCCTTGTGGAGCACATTGAGGATAGCGTGGTCGCCACATCCGGGGCACCAGCGCGCTGTCTGCTCGTTCTTGAAATCGCCGGCGGCGAAAGTCTGTTGCTTTATATCTTCCATAAGGTTATGCTTCTGCTATAAGGTTATTGACTCCGTCTACAATCTCTTTTACAAGGAAGGGCTGACCCTCGATCTTGTTGATGCGAAGAATCTCCTTGCCCGGCATCTGCATCTGCAGATAGTCGGCAAACATTCCGGTGTTGAGCTCTGCCACAATGATGCGGTCATATTTCTTGAGCGTCTCAAGAGCGTTCTTCGGAAGGGGGTTGATATAGCGGAACTGAGCCATGGCAACCGGTGTGCCGGCCTTGTTGAGCTCGGTGGCGGCAGTGAGGATATGGCCGTAAGTGCCGCCCCAGCCTACGAGGATAGTCTTGGCATCGGGATCGCCCATCACCTGAAGCTCAGGGATGTCGTTGGCTATGCGGGCCACTTTCTCGCGGCGCACGTTGACCATGCGTTCATGGTTGGGGCCGTCGGTAGAGATCACAGAGGTGTTGAAGTCTTTCTCAAGACCGCCTACGCGGTGCATGCCCTTCTCTGTGCCGGGCACAGCCCAATAGCGTGCATAAGTCTCGGCGTCGCGGTCGAAGGGTTTCCAACCATTCTCAAGCTGCTCTGCTGTGACGAAGTTGGGCTTGATGGCAGGGAAATCGTTCTCCTCCGGGATGCGGAATGCAGAGGAACCGTTGGCGATGAATGCGTCAGTGAGAAGCACCACGGGAGTCATATGCTCGATGGCGATGCGGGCAGCCTCGAATGCCATTGTGAAGCAGTCGGTGGGGCTGGCGGCGGCAAGCACGCAGAGGGGGCTTTCGCCGTTACGTCCGTAGAGTGCCTGCATGAGGTCGGTCTGCTCGGTCTTGGTGGGAAGACCTGTGGAGGGGCCGCCGCGCTGAACGTCGATCACAACGAGTGGAAGCTCAGCCATGACTGCAAGGCCGATACCCTCGCTCTTGAGGGCGAGACCGGGGCCGGAAGTGGTGGTCACGGCGAGATGTCCGGCATAAGATGCGCCTATCGCGGAGCAGACTCCGGCGATCTCATCCTCCATCTGGCAGGCTTTCACACCAAGATCTTTGCGTTTTGCAAGCTCGTGGAGAATATCGGTGGCCGGGGTGATGGGGTATGAGCCGAGGAAAAGGGGGCGTCCGCTCTTCTCGGAAGCCATGATAAGGCCCCATGCGGTGGCGGTGTTGCCGTTTACGTCGGTGTAAGTGCCGGGAACGGCTGCCTCAGTCTCGATGCGGTAGGTGGGCATGGAGGCGTGAGTGTTGTGGCCATAGTCCCAACCTGCACGGATCACCTTCTCGTTGGCCTCATAGATAGCCGGCTTCTTGGCGAATTTGGCTTTGAGTTTTGCGAGCACCTTGTCGACGGGACGGTCGAGGAGCCAGCAGATAAGGCCGAGGGCGAGCATGTTCTTGCATTTCATGATACCCTTCTGGTCCATTCCGGAGTCGGCAAGCGTATGCTTGAGGAGAGTGGTCATGGGCACGAGCATGATGCGGGCCGGATCGATGCCGAGTTCAGTGACGGGATCGTCGGTGGAATAAAGTGCCTTCTTGAGGTTTGCGGGGGTGAATGAGTCACCGTCGCATATGATAATGCCGTCAGGCTTGAGATATTTGAGATTGGTTTTGAGGGCCGCGGGGTTCATGGCCACGAGCACGTCGGCGCGGTCGCCGGGTGTGTGGACATCTTTACCTACGCTGACCTGATAGCCCGACACGCCGCTGAGTGAGCCTTGCGGGGCGCGGATTTCGGCCGGATAGTCTGGGAAAGTGGAAATCTGGTTTCCTTCACCGGCCGACACATTTGAGAAGATGTTGCCGGCAAGCTGCATACCATCTCCGGAGTCGCCGGAAAAACGGACTACAACTTTGTCGAGAGTTTTGACATTGGTAGACTGTAGCATGATGTCTAATAGGTTTAAGGGTGAATTTCAGTTGATCACTCTGTCTGTATGAATATGTGCCACAAAATTAGTAAAAGTTTTATCATAGACAAAATAATTATGAATCAATTTGACAAAATTCTTTTTTTAGCCTGAAAATTATCGGAAAACCCTCTAAATTTTGATTATCCATAGGGTTTTATCTCTCTATATGCACTACAATATGCTATTTTTATGCAAAAGTAACCATGAAGGATTAATGATCGCATGCCTGCCCCTGATGTTATATGGATACTGAATTTTCCCTTGATCTCCGTATCGGAATATAAGTCGTAAGAAAATGAAAAGCGATCGATTCACATCGACCGCTTTCGAATGTTTTCCATAATACTTTTCAAACTAACCTAACATCATGAAACGATTGAAAATCGATGGTCTGTCATCCGATTTTCTGATATTATAACAGCGTTGCGCTCCGGTTGGTTCATTAAGAATTGAAATTTTTTTCTCAGGAGGAGATTTATCACTTAATTTATCACTTATAGGTGAGATGAAATGAAAAGCGGCCGATTCACATCGACCGCTCTCGGTGGTTTTGTATAATACTTATCAAACTAAACTGTATGAATGTTTTAATAGGGAGCAGCGGAGGAGAGCTGTCGCCGGATTATGTCACGTAGATTGAGCCGGAAAGTGTAGGGAGCTTTGGCCGCTATCACCCCGGCACCTGTGGAGACATTGCTGGCGGGAAATACCGGATTGCTCAATCCGAAGTTTCCTAACGCACCGGAAAGGCCATCGTTGGCAGCCCACACCGACATTATGTGGCGGTAATAGCTCGGCGAGACGCGGGAAAGTATCACATTGATGTTGAGATCGTCGTAGGCCGGCTGGTCGAGCGGCGTGGTCAACGTTACATCGAGTTTCTTTATCATGATGTGGAGGGAATAGCTCCGGCCCTCGATCTGACGGTCGGAGAATACCGTGTAGCCGGATGTCTCGCTGAAAAGCGACTCAAGCACGGAAATGTGTTCGGTAAGCAGAGGCTCTCCACTGAAATCAATTTGAGTGCCATAGCTTATATGTGCAATCGGATAGTTGTCGTTTTCCTCGGGTGCGGATGCGGAATGACCGGAATCAGACGCGAGAATATAGGATTGCCATGCGACATCGAGTTTGTAATAGTCGGTGGTAAGGTCAGGGTCGGTGAAACGGGCATAGAGGTCGAGAGTCATGGAATATTTCCTGTCAAAGAGTCCGTATTGGTCGGGAGTGCGTATATTCTCATTGAAGCCTATCACCTTAGTGTCGATCTCATCTATTTCCACGGGATAAGGAACCGTGACCTCTCCTCGGGCAGATCCGTAAAGCGGAGTGTCGGCCACTATAAGGATTTCATCGCCACTTTTCGGGATATAATCGGCCACATAGCCATATAGCGGGGTTCCGTACATAGTGAGACCGTAGCCATCGTAATATAATCCACGCCGCATCTTTTCCACGAATATTCCATCCACATATAAGCTCACGTCGGCATCTTTTATGTCGGGATAGAACTCCTGCGACATATAGGGGTTGCCTTCCGACAAAGCCCAAGTGCGGGTCACCTGCACGCGTATGGTGTCGCCGGCAGTGATGTCGGAGTTCAGACAGACCACAGGGTCGGAGTGGTCGTCAAAATCGTAATCGGTGTAGCATCCCCCGAGCAATAGCGTTGGGAGAATAAGGGCTATAAGTTGTTTTAGAAAATCCATGTGTAAGATACTGAGGGTATTATTGGTAAAAGTCGGAGTTTTTTATAGGTATGATAGGAGCTGTCGGAATAGGAATAATGGAAATAGGAGCTGTGGGTGGCTGTTACAATCGCTACGGTGTTCATATTGCAGTATGCGTTGTAAAGACTGAAGTCCCAAAATCCCCGGCGGGTGTTGCGTCGGAAATTCAGGTCTAACCGGTGGTAGAAAGGTAGCCTGACGTTGTTGGTCTCCGCAGGGAGATACATATCGTAGTGATATGGACCGATCATAGGGTCGCTCCATATCTGCGAGGGGAGAGTCATACGGTTGCCGGTCATCCCTATCCAAGATGCCGAGATGTCCCACTTCCGGTTGATTTTCCAGTTCAGGAGCAGGTTTATCTTGTGCCGGTTGTCGTATGTGGCAGGGTATCTTCGTCCGCCGTTGCGGTCAGGAAAACGACGGTCGGCCCAAAGGAGGGAGTAGCTCAGATGCCCTGTGAGATTGCCAATCTCTTTCGTCACCTTGAAGTCTATTCCCCTTGCCCGTCCTGAGCCGGCGGTCATCTTCTCGCCCAGAAAGGAGTCGGGAGGCAGAAGATAGTGCTCATCGCCATATTCCAGAAGATTGTTCAACTTTTTCCAATAGGCTTCGAGTGATAAAGTGAAGCCTTCGAGCAGACTACAGTAGGCACCGATTGAGATTTGGTCGCCGGTCAACGGCTTCTGACTGCCCACTATCGGCACCCATTGGTCGGTGGGAAGGGATAGCGAGCTCTCCATGATCTGATGCACATACTGCACAGTCCGTGCATATCCCCCCTTCACGGCCCATCCGTCGGCCGGAGTGTAACGCATGGAAAAGCGAGGTGAAAGGGAGGAGTGTGTCTTTCCGTCAATCCGGAACAGTGAGAAGTGCGCTCCATAATTGAGGCGAAGATTGTCATTGAGGCTCCAGTCGTCGCTCGCATAGAGATTAAATTCGTTGGCTCTGAATGAGGATTCTTCTCCTCGTGCGCCGGCAGAGATTTGCGGGGTGTCTACGGTGCGGGTGATGCGCGAAGGTAGATAATGATGGAAAGTAAAGGATGAGCCGAAATCCACGTTGTGATTGTGTCGCGGAAGCCAGTCGAAATCAGCCTTCAGTATCCAGTCGTTGATATGGTTGCGTGATGTGATGCGGTCGGTGCTCTGCGACACCGTGTTGCCCTCCTCAAGGAGCTTCGTATAGACCTCGTGGGAGAGACGGGTGCTATAGCGAGTGAAAGCGCCTGTGAGATGGCCTGTCATTACATGAGACAGAGCGTAATCCCATCCGGCCGAGGCTAAGATATTTCCCCACCGCAGGCTGTTTTTGTTGCCATTGAGCTCGTTATAGTTTTTGTTGTATTTATCCTCCTCACCCAGCTTGAGGTAGTCGTCGCCGAGATAGAATCCCACGTGAGCTTTGCTGCGGGGAGAGAATCTATGGTCGACGCGGGCGTTGATATCTGTGAAAGCATATCCGAGAGAGACGTTGGATTCTTTGTTTACCTTGTTGAATATGGCCACGGTGGGGAGAAGAAGCAGGTCGTACCATGATCTCCTGACAGCGAGGGAATAGCTGGTACGGTCGCGCCAGAGCGGACCATCGATGTTGAAGGCTCCGGAGGTCAGCCCGAGCCGGAATGAACCGTGATGACCATCCGTGCCACCCTCTTTGGTCTGCACGTTCATATATGAGGAGAGCCGCCCGTCAAAGCATGCCGGGAAGGTGGATTTGTAGAAGTCGACGTTATGTATAGCCTCCGTGTTGAAGGCTGAGAATAGTCCGCCTAAGTGGTTCACCTGATAGAGGGGCACATTGTCGAGCATATAAAGGTTTTCATCGGCATTTCCGCCATGAACATACATGCCGGCCAGACCCTCGACCCCGGCCGACACTCCCGGTTCGAGTTGAAGGGTCTTTATGACATCGCTTTCGCCGAACACCACCGGAGTAGAGGCTATCACACTCCGGTTGAGATTAAGGGCCCCGACCTCCGGACTCTCCATTGTAAGGGTGAAGTTGCGGGAGCTGTTGATCTCCACACCCGGTAGAGAATGTACTGTGTCGGTTTGGGCGTGATCCGTAATAGGATTGTGCTTCGGGGCAGTCTTGGTGCGACGGAAGAGAGTTACGTTTCGTCCCTTTATACGGAAGGCTATGTCTGTGCCGGAGAAAATCTCTCTCAACACATTCTCCAGAGGTATATCCTTGACATCCACCGTAAAGGTAAGACCTTTTAGAAGATCTGAGGTATAGATGAAATTCATTCCGCTCTGACGCATTATCTCAGTGAAGATTCTCTCGGCAGGACGGTTGGCGGCATAGAGAGTTATCTTCTGACCATGAATCAGAGAAACCGGAGCAAGCAGCAACAGCGTGAGCATGATTATGGCTATTCTTCTCATCTCTCAGGCTCCTTATCCTTATGGTTTACAATTCTGAGTCGGGTGCCTAAGAGTTCGTTGATGGTGGCTACGAGATCCTCGGCCGTGCCCTCATAACTTAAGGTGAGTCGGGTGTCGTCGCCGGGTTTTATGCCTGTGATTTCCACATCGTAGGTCTCTGCGATAGCTTCAGCCACCTTGGGCAACGGAGTGTCTTTGAATTCTATGCGACGGGATACGGGATCTTCGGCCACAACCTGTTGCGGCTCTGTTGCGATGATTGACTCTTGAGGAGCCGGCTCCACGGCTGCAGAATGCCGTTGAGTAAGTTCCATATATACGAATGCTGATGCCGCCAGCACACCGGCCGCCACCGCTGCGGCAACGGATGTGCGCCGCCACCAAGGCCGTTTTAGAGCCGGGATATGGAAAAGATCGGGATCCGGCCTGAAAGAGTCAGGTTGGTAATATTTCACCACGAATCTGAGTGATTCCTTGAATTTGTCTGTCATGATTTTTGGTTTTGTCCTGTTGGAGAGTCGCAGTATGTTTCGTGATACTTTCTATTCCTATGACAGCGTTAGCGGAGAAAACCCCTATGCGGTTTTCAGAAAAATTTCTTTCGGCTTGCGGAGAAATGGCAGATAAGGACCCTTGAGGCCTACAGGAACTTCCGGCTTACAGGAAGGGGAGGAAGAAGACTTGCCCCGAGATGAGATTGGTGTGGCCTCGTAGGGCGGCGAAAGCTTTGGTGATCTGATTCTCTACCGTTTTTACCGATATCCCCATCTCTTCGGCGATAGCTGCGTTGGAGAGGCCGTCACGTTTGCTCAGGAGGAATACCTCGCGGCATCGCGGTGGCAGAGAGTCGATGGCCCGCCAGAGAGCGGCATCGCGTTCGGAGGTGTCGATCATCTCCTCAGTGGGCTCTGCATCACTGAGAGATTCAAGATCCTCGGTAGGGCGGTTTTGACGTAGGAATGTCATGGCGGCGTTGTGAACGGCTCTATACATGTAAGGCTTGAAGTTACGGATCTCTTTCCCGTCGTTCACCATTTTCCATGCTGTAAGGAAAGCCCCTTGCACTATATCATTTGCATCGTCTACATTTCCGACAAGGCGAAGTGCGTACATCCCCAACGGCATGCACATCTTCTCATATTCCTTCCGAAAATTCTCAGTGTTCATAATCAATCGCAAAATTAATCAAAAATCCCGAATCATCCATCGTGTATCCCCCCGCCATCCATATTCGTTTGTATATTGTATATCTCATATATATTATATATCTTTGCAAGATTAAAGATAATTAAAGATAATTAAAGATTATGTCAACAGCTGTAAATATAAAACGAAAGAATATCGATCTTCCTATAGACGCACTTCAGAAACTATCGATTATGGCAGTAGCGCAAGGTAAGAGTCTGAAAAGCTATATTGAGTCTATTTTAATTTCAAAAGCTAATTCAATTTCTGTTGAGGTGAGTGAAAATCCATCACCTTCAGGAGATCAATGGTTTAATAATTCTGAACATATCGCTTCCATTAAGAGAGGAATAGAGGAAATGGAAGCCGGCAAAGGTCGTGCCTATTCAATGGAAGAGATCCGAAATTTGTTGGGAGTATGACTTATGAGCTTATTCTTGTGCCCGAGGCCGAACAACATCTTCTTGAATGGAAAAAATCGGGACAGAAAAAAATATTGAAGAAGATTGCTGATTTATTTGAGGAATTGCGTCTTCATCCCACTACGGGCACCGGGAAAGTAGAACAACTCAGAGGTAATTTATCCGGTTTTTGGAGTCGAAAAATAGATAAAGGTTCCCGTATGATTTATCGTATAGTGGATGAGAAGGTGATAGTGGTTGTAGTGTCACTGAAAGGGCATTATGGGGATAAATAGAAGTAGAAAAATAAATTGTAAGGTTATGGAGGGCGAGGTTATGATACGCAGAAGCGGAGTGGAGGATTTGGGTAAGATCATGCCGGTGTATGAATCGGCAAAAGCATACATGCGAAGGGAGGGGAATATGTCGCAATGGATAGGTGGTTATCCCTCCGAACAGGTCATTCTTAACGACATCTCGAAAGGGAACCATTATATAGCGGAGAGAGAGGATGGCGAAGTGCTGGCAGTGTTCAGTTTCATAATCGGCGACGACCCCACCTACCGACTGATCGAGGAGGGGGAATGGCTTGACGATATGCCATATGGCACCATCCACCGCATCGCCTCTACAGGTGTTGAGCCGGGGATGCTTGCAAAGTGTGTGGACTATTGTTTCGGATTGATACCGAATCTACGTATAGACACCCATAAGGACAACCGGTCGATGCTCAACGCCATCACCAGACTCGGCTTCCAGAAGTGTGGCATAATATATATTGCCGACGGTTCGCCAAGGGTTGCCTTTCAGAAGCACCGATAGATGGCGGATGCTTTTCCGGAAGCGTATCCGGAAACGGTGCTTTCCGGAAGAGCTTCAAGCGAAGTCTTCCGGAAAACAGTGATAATATAAGAGGCTTACTCTGATCTACTTGACAATCTTTTCCAAGACCTTGGTAAACACTTCAAGTTCTTTGTGGGAAATCATCTCTGCCAATTCCTTGTGTCTCAAGGCTGCCACTCTCATTATATCCGGCTCTATGCGGCGCCCCTCTTCCGTAGAATAAACGCGGAGACATTTATGGCTCACGGATTCCGTTCTCACCAGCCCTTTCTTGGCGAGTCCGGCCACACAACGGCATATGGCTGCCTTATCCTTTCCTACCATATCGGCAATTTCACACTGCTGAAGCCCGTCTTTGCTGTAGATAGCACGAAGCACAAGATATTCGCTCGTGGTGATATTCACTCCGGCCTCTTTCAATGCCGAGGCCAGACGAGACAACAATATCTGATATGCTGTGCCTATAAGACATCCTATGGCCGGTGTTTTAGATAAAGAATTTATACTGTTCATAATAATTATAAACACCGCAGACGCTATAAAGTTACTTCAAAAGCTTCACCGTCTTTCCATTTGCTTTCCTGACCATGTAGATGCCGGGACTCAGATACTTTAAATCTACATTTCCGAGGCTCACCCCTTGAATGGTGAATACCTCCGGGATTGCATCATCATCGCTTGCCACCCTCTCCACGCCACTTGAATCCAACGCATAGGCAAAGGCATTGATGGTGACTACCGACGAGCCTGAATTGGCTAAGGTCAAGGTCTGCTGGCCGGCAGGAAGCTCTGCGCTCACGGACATATCGCTCCATTCGCTGTTGTCGGCGGTAGTTTTTGCCTCGCCACTCTTTACGGCATCAGAATATAGTGTCAAAGCTGAGTTGCCGGAGCTTTTGCAATGAACCGTAAAGGTATATGTGCCATCGGCGGGCGCATCGATAAGATATTCACATTTTCCCCCGGCGGGAATCTCTATCTGCAAAGGTATCGAGGATTCCTCTTCACTGTTGGGACGCACTTTTACCTGCTGATTGTCGGTTGAGGCGTTTATGTAGTCTTTCGCCATAACAGACTCACCCGGTGTATAAAAACGGGAGGTATCGAACGCCGACATATAGACATACACTTTTCCCAATTCCGACAATTGGCTTGTGGGACTGTTTGTCTGGAAAATACTCATATATGGGAACGCCGTGGCACCACCGTCGAAGTTACCCATAAACCATGCGTATCCATCCACTATTTCGCTCTGTTCAAGCATCTGCACCTTCTGTGTCATCTGGTCGATCTGGAAATACACGTCGGGCAGATAGTCATATTCCCAGCCACAGAATTCCGTGAGCATCATATGCGGGAAGTCGTCGTGAGTCTCCTTGTAATCGTCAAGAAACTTCACCAAGTGAGGAAACTTGCCATAGTTCTCATTCGAAGGGTTGTAGAGGTCTTTATAGAAATATTCTGTAACGAACCAGTTCATGGCCGTATACCAGTTCATATAGCAATGCAACGCGAGGCAATCTACCCGGGCTTCGGGATATAGACGGAAAAATTCGTCGTACCATTCATAGATACCCCAGACTTTGCCCTCCACTTGCGAATTTGAGAAGTTGAGAGCCGGGGCCACAAGTTTCACGTCAAACTCCTCGGCTATGGCTTCAAGTCCGGGCCATGCTTCGGCGGCCTGTGCGGGAGTCATTTTTGCTTGGTCGGAGAAGTTCGGTTCGTTGAATCCTAAGAGGTAGCGGGTTTCGGGATGGTCTTTGAGCCACTCACGAATTTTGGCAGCGTTGTAGGAAGCGTTCCAGGCCATCGGCACGAAGTAGAATTGGTCAGAATAGATGTCGGGATAAGCTGGCGACGGACCCCAGTTGTATGCCCAGGAAACTCCCGGTGTCAGCATGGAGGCGTGGCGGGCGTTGAGGTTCACTTTCCCCTCCTCCCAGCATATGCCCCTTTTAGGGCTCTTGAAGTTTTTCTCACCGGTTGGGTTAGTCGAATCGGTCGTGTTGCTCGGACCTTCGGGGTTATCTCCAAGAGATAGCAGAGGATTGCTTAATCCAACTATAGTGACAATGCAAACTCCTAAAATATGTTTATAATGGTTCATGGTTCTCTAATATTAAGTAGATTGAAATATTTAAGTTTAAAGATTCACATAGAGCCCGTAGGAAAGAATGAATTAACCAATCACACCATGTTGTAATTCGTGTTGAAGATAAGAGTAAATGTAGGGACTGCTTTGAAAATACAGACCGGTTGCGGGGTTGTTGAGTTTGGCATATGTTTCTGATTCATAGAAAGTATTTAGAGCACTCAGCATATCCATCTTATAGTCATTCATAAGATATTGAACAAGATCTGCAGCTATCCCTTCCTTCATATATTTAAATTCATTAATCATAGCAGTGCAAGATATTTTAGAGCTTCCATACTACCGAAATAGTATTGAAAAGTTATGCCTTTCATATATTTAAGCCTTTCCAATAGCTCAGCTTTGGTTATAATCTCATCTTTATATCTACGCAGTTGGAATCCAACCTTATCATCAGCAATAGGTCCATACACAAAATCATACACGTCTGTGTCATGTCCTTCTCGATTAGCTATTATAAAGTCAAGCCATTCATCGGAATATGAATCAAATCTCTTTATTCTCAAATTTGATGCATTTAGACCCTGCTCATCAAATTTAAATTCGGTTATAATCGGATCGCCTCCACTGATAGATGATCTGAAAATTGCCATATCCATAGCCTGCGATTCATTATCCGATAAGTAAAATCCTTGGCCGAAATCTTTGAAGGGTTTTGACTTAGCGAGATCTATGGTGTTGATCCTTATGTTTGAACCGTGATAAAGTTTCATAATTTCCCTCCTGATTTTCTACAAAACATAGCAAGACTATCCACGGCCTCATCAAAATCAAGGGTATGGATGATTCCATAGTTTTTCTCAATAAATGAAAGAGCATTATGAAAATTTAGATAACGGTATGCTTCTCTTTCTGTAAGATTAAACCGTTTGGCAAATTCATTTATAGAGGCTATCGTGTATTCAATTATATCTTGGATTCTGTACTTCATTTTATCATTGAGTGAGAGGGATATTGGGTGAAATCCTTTATCGCTTCAAAGTTAGCAAAAAATAATGATATTATCCATCCGAGGAATCAAATTCCTGAAGAAATCAAGAGCAAAACAAAAGTTTGCTCCGTGGAAAGACTCACTTTTTAGTAATAACCGAATATACAAATTCTTACTTGGAAGCCGTTGTATAATCATCAGAACGTTTTCACACTTAAAAATCCAGTTAGGATAGATATGATTTTAGATTCGCTCATTCTTGCAAAACTATCCGAGAAGATCGGTCAGGATGTCACCACACCGGCCGGTGCCTCAGTGTTGCAACTCGACATAGAGAGCGTAACAGGAGAGTCGTTGAGCCTCAACACAGTGAGACGACTTGTGGGGGTGATACAGTCTGAAAAACTCACTCCCCGTCGCACCACCCTCAACATCATAGCCAACTATATAGGTTTAATGACGGCTGGCATATGGTATTCATAAAGCTTGGCCGCGATATAAATTCCGCAGCCGAACGTATCACCTACTATCTGAACGCTTTGGGCTACGATTTATCGGCTCTTACATTCGTGGAGGTTCCAATGAACTTCTTCCCATCTTATGATTGAGATATCCAAGACTCACACCTGCCAAGTGGAGGTTGATGAACCGAGACATGGTATGCCTACATAATTTCATTTAAGCCAGATAGTTTGGTATACTCAAGGCTAAGCGGGTGGGCAGTGGAGATGAGATGATGTACTTATGGATAAAATGGATAAGAAATAGCTCGTTTTTACCTAATATGAGTTAATGGGAGGAAGTGAAGGATATTATAATTTTTAGTTGAAACCTCGCTAAAGCTCGGAACCGGGGACAAAAAACAGCTTATCGGAACCGGGGACAAAAAACAGCTTATCGGAACTGGGGACAAAAACAGCTTATCGGAACCAGGGACAAAAATTAGCTTTTGAGTGAAGTTAAATACCGTTCGCAATAGTCTTGGCGAGGGCGTTCATTTTTAGGCAGGCAGCTCGGTCAAGGGGCATGGGGACTTTAGGAGCAATTATTAACAGTCGTCCTTGGGCACATAGTTCGAAGTCTTTTCCGAATGGCTTTTCCCTTTCACCGAACGGGCGATTGGTGATAATGATTAGTCTTCCTCCTGACAATTCAACTTCATTTCTTATTGATTTTTCTCTTTGACTTATGAAGGGGGAGACTAATACACCGCCATTCGTGGCCGTGTGCAACCAGCGGTCTCGATTGGAAAGAAAGGTCTGATCATCATCGGCCCTATGCACTATTACCTGATCTTTGAATGGATTGTCGAGAAGGTGGATATTGCCATATAGCTGGCAGATAGTATCTCCTATGATCAGATTACTGCATCTTGTGAAGAAATCGGGATAGGTTCGGCGGATTGCCAGTCGGTAGGGGTTTGATCTGAGGTAATTGTAAATTATATCAAGCTTCCGGGATTTTGTCAATATCTGATCATTGAATCCTCTATCAAAGATATGATCTATTCCAACTCTATGATTTACACTTACTTTGTAGATTGCAATCTTTCGCCCTACAATATCGTCAAGTTTATCCTCCACTGATAAAATGATATGAAGATGATCTGGCATGAGGGCATACTGGAAAAGACGCAAGGCAGGATGAATGTCGGAAATATGGCGAAGACTTTGCTTTATGGCAATTCCAATCTTTGAAGCACGGATATGTGAACTGCCAGGAGTGCCTATTGGTAAATGGCAATCACCGGCAAGCATGCCGAATGCCGGAGCTTCAGGATGCTTCATCAAAGTTAAATGATATATACACCGAGAAGTATAGTCATGCCAGGAAGCTCGATTATTGCCTGTCCATATTCTGCTCATTGAAATTCTCATTTATGATTTTTTATACTTTTTTCCCTCGCTGAAGCTCAGGGGCCGGAGACAAAAATTTACTCCTCTTTTTCCCTCGCTGAAGCTTGGGGCCGGAGACAAAAATTTACTCCTCTTTTTCCCTCGCTGAAGCT
>CAZEOI010000007.1:35389-74344 GCA_964513775.1 uncultured Sangeribacter sp.
CTGAAGCTTGGGGCCGGAGACAAAAATTTACTCCTCTTTTTCCCTCGCTGAAGCTTGGGGCCGGAGACAAAAATTTACTCCTCTTTTTCCCTCGCTGAAGCTCGGGGCCGGAAACAAAAATTTGCTTCGGCAAGCTAATAGCCAACATATGCATTTTTTGTTTCGGGCGTAAACTTTAGTGCTCGTATCAGGTGGGGTCAGAATATTTTGCCGTAGGAGTCGCGGTCGAGGGAGCGATAGCCGATGGCTTCCGCTATGTGGGTGGTGGAGACGTGGTCACACCCCTCCAGATCGGCTATGGTGCGCGCTACGCGCAGTATGCGGTCGAATGCACGGGCCGACATGTTGAGGCGCGTCATGCGCTCTTTGAGACGCTGAAGTCCCTTCTCGTCGGGCCAGGCGTATTTGTGTAGCAGACGGGAGTTCATCTGGGCGTTGCAGTAGATCCCTTTCTCCCCTTGGAAACGGGCTTGCTGTATGGCCCGGGCTTTGATCACGCGTTCGCGTATGGAGCTGCTGCTCTCTGCCGGACTGGGGTCGGCCATGTCGTCGAAGCCTACCGGCTGTATCTCTATCTGTATGTCGATGCGGTCGAGCAATGGGCCTGATATGCGGTTCATGTAGCGGCTGACGGCTCCGGGCGGGCAACTGCATGTCTTTGTGGGATGTCCGTAATAGCCGCAGGGACACGGATTCATGGAGGCTACAAGCATAAAGGATGCGGGGTAGTCTACACTGTATTTTGCCCGCGAGATGGTGATGATGCGGTCTTCGATCGGCTGGCGCATCACTTCCAAAACTTGCCTGGAAAACTCGGGAAATTCGTCGAGGAAAAGCACTCCGTTGTGAGCTAATGAGATCTCACCTGGCATAGGTGTGTTGCCTCCTCCTACGAGGGCTACCGGGGAGATGGTGTGGTGGGGCGTGCGGAAGGGGCGGCGCGTCATGAGCATAGAACCGCGCTTCAGCTTGCCGGCCACGGAGTGGATCTTGGTGGTCTCCAGAGCCTCACCAAGACTGAGCGGTGGGAGTATGGAGGGGAGCCGCTTCGCCATCATCGACTTTCCGGCTCCGGGAGGTCCGATCATAAGCAGATTATGCCCACCGGCACAGGCCACCTCGAAGGCTCTTTTCACGGAATCCTGTCCTTTCACCTCGGAGAAATCGAAGTCGAAGCTGTCGGCTTCGGCGGCGAATATCTCGCGGGTGTTGATGTGGATCGGCTCCATCATCGACTTGCCGCTTACCAATTCTATAGCCTCTGCAAGATTTTTCACACCGTAGACCTCAATGCGGTTTACCACCCCGGCTTCAGTGACGTTCTCCTCGGGCACGATAAGGCGCTTAAAACCGAGCTCACGGGCTTTTACGGCCGCAGGTAATGCTCCCTTCACCGGAAGCACCGAACCGTCGAGAGAGAGCTCTCCAAGCATCATATAGTCGGCGAGATTCTCGGCCACCACAAGGTCGCAGGCTGTGAGCACGCCAATAGCCATGGGGAGGTCGAATCCGGCCCCCTCTTTCTTTATGTCGGCCGGGGCAAGGTTGATGGTGAGTCCACGCCTCGGAAACTTGATGCCGCTGTTGGTGATGGCCGACATCATGCGCTGGTGGCTCTCCTTGATGGAGGTGTCGGGCAATCCTACGATGGAGAAGAGGGCACCGCTATTGGTGTCGGTCTCTATCGTCACGGGAAAGGCATCTATGCCGTGGATGGCTGCTGAATATACTTTGGTGAGCACGCTTCGTTCAGGCTTGGAGGTGTAAATATAGGGAAGAGCTTATTTTTTCTTAGAGAGAGTGGAGTCGGATGCTACCAATCGGCGGAAGGCCTCCATAGCTTTCCCGGTGTTGGAGCCACGGTAGGTCTGTATGCCGTTGGGAGCCACTACCATGAAGAAGGGTAGGCGAGACACCTGAAGATTCATCAGTCGCCTGTCGGCCAATCCGGCGGGCACCCAGAAGCGGGCTATATTCTTCACTGAATCTCTGCGCAGCGGCGAACGCCAGCTTATGGAGTCAGGATCAACGCAGATGTCGGCTATAATTCTCTTGGCGGAGTCGGGATATTCCTTGGCGAGAACTTTCAGGGAATCGATCATCTCCTTACGGCTCTCCATGCCGTTGCTCCAGAAGAAGAGGATTGTGGCTCCTCCGGCAGCCGGGCGAATGGTGTCGACACCATTCGCAAGCGAACGCAACGCCATGCTTTTCAGTTGTCCGGGATGCCGGAGAGAGGATTCGGTGAGATCGGCGCGTCCCACCATCTTCATCCATCGGTTGCGGTCGGCTTTCTCTCCGAGGCTGTACCAAAGGTCGAGAAACTGCCTTTCGTTCTCCTGTCGATAGTAAGATGTGAGCAGGAGGATGGCGGAGGCGGGGTTGTCGGTGTTTCGTTCCACATAGTCTGCCACAGCCTCATTCACCTCCTCCGGGGTGCCGGAGTAGAGGGTGGTGGCGTGGGCGTTGCGCCATAGTGTCAGGTCTTCGTTTATCCCGTTGCCCCCGATCGACCAGTGGTCGGGGTTCTTGTCACTGCCCGATATGGTGATCTTGTCACCTTTCTCCGCATACACCGCCAGGGGAAGATTGCCTCCGGCGTAGAGATAGATTAGGGTGGGATTCACATTGGGGAGACGCAATTCACCTTTACCTCCCATTATTGTGGCTACGGATTCAATCATCATGCCCCCTTTTTTGTCGGAAGCATAATGCACCACCCGGATATTGGCCGAGAGATCCTTGGGCAGAGAGAATTGAAGAGCAACTTCCTTCTTGCCGCAAGAGGCAAGAAGGAAGGATATGATTATCACAAGGGATATACGAAGTTTATGAAGCATAGTGTAGTGTCAAACGTAATTCTCGCCGAAACGGTCTTTCACCTCGTTCACGATCTGACGAATCTTCTGCTCGTCGGCGAGCGGGCAGATGAGCAGAGCATTGCCATTGTCGGCCACGATATAATCCTTCAAGCCGGCGGCCACGATAATCTTGTCGCCGCTTACGGCAAACATCGAGCCTTCGCATCCGGAAGTGAGCACTTTGCAGCCCTGTGTCACGTTGCGGTCGCGGTTGCGTGGCGATGCCTCGTAGAGAGCATTCCAGGTGCCAAGGTCGCTCCAGCCGATATCTACGGTCTCTACATATACGTTATCGGCCTTCTCCATGATGGCATAGTCTATGGAGATGCTGGTGGCCTGAGGGAATATACGGTCGATGAAAGCGGGCTCCTCGGGGGTGGCATAGACAGAGGCGGGGGCATCGAAAAGCTGGGCCATGTCGGGTGCGTAGCGGGCGAAGGCTTTCAGGATTGAAGATACGCTCCAGAGGAATATTCCGGCGTTCCAGAAAAACTCTCCGCTGTCGAGGAAGAGCTTCGCCACATCAAGGGTGGGCTTCTCGGTGAATGATTTCACTTTACGGATCCCCTCCCAGTCTTCCACTATGGCACCCTGCTGAATGTAGCCGTAGCCGGTGTTGGGCCCCGTGGGCTTTATGCCGAGTGTGAGCAGACGGTCGCCGCTCTCCACAAAGCGGAAACCCTCCTCTATTTTCTTATGAAATTCCGTCTCTTTGAGCACAAGATGGTCGGAGGGGAGAGTCACGATGGATGCCTCCGGATCAAGAGCGTGTATGTGTTGTGCGGCCCAGCAGATACAGGGGGCCGTATTGCGGCGGGCCGGCTCAAGAAGGATGTTGGATTCCTTCACCTGAGGGAGCTGTTCGCGTATGATGCCGGCATACTGACGGTTGGTTACGAGTATGATATTCTCAGACCCCACAATCGGGGAGATTCTGTCGACTGTGAGCTGCAAAAGGCTTTTACCCGTGCCGAAGAAATCAAGAAACTGTTTCGGACGGTCGTTACGGCTGAAAGGCCAGAAACGTGACCCTACGCCTCCACACATGATCACACAATAGCGATGATTGTTCATGGTTCTGTTTTTTGGTTATGTGACAAGTTGTTTGGTTACTGATGGCCTCGGGCGATCACTGGTCGGTGGCCGGACGGAACTGATGTTTCACGCCCTCCACCACATTAAGCATGTAGTCGCCGATCTTCTCGGCCTCGCTGATGAGGTCCATGAAGAAGATGCCTTCTTGATAGTTATATTCCTTATTGTTGATATTGAAGATATTTGAATCCCTTAGCTTGTCGCGGAGATTGTTGATCTCGCGTTCCTTGTTGTAGGCCTTGATTATGAGGGAGTCTTCCGGAGTCTCCATCTCGCGGAGGATTCCGAGCATGTTCTGCATGGCCTCATCCACAAGGTTATACATGGTGTCGATCTCCTTGAGCACAGCCTCATCGAAATCCACATGGTTGGTGTGTTGGCGTGACAATGCTTTGGCCACATTGAAGCATCCGTCGGCGATAGATTCGATCTCGCTGATTATGCGTAGCATACCGGCCACACGCATCTTGCCTTCAGGACTCAGGCGCCCCTCAGCCACATGGTTGAGGTAGTTGCCGATCTCGATCTCCATACGGTCGGAGATCTCCTCATATTTCTCAAGACGATTGTAGGTTTCCGTATATTTGGGCTCTTTGGTGGAGAGATGTATGAGGTCGCGGGCCATCTTGAGCATACGGGCCACACGCTCGCCATACACCACGATCTCCTTCTGCGCCTGGGTGATGTTGAGCTCTGAGGCGGAGAGCATGCCGCGTCCGATGAATTTGAGCGAGAATTCCTCCTCCTCGTCTTTGTGCTTGGCAGGCATGATCCAGCACACCACCTTCACGTAGAGCTTCGTAAACCATATCATCACAAGAAGGTTGCAGGCGTTGAACACTGTGGGGAACATGGCGAGACCAAAGGCTATCGAACTCTGTGCCTTCGCAGTGAGCCCTCCTGCGGGATTAAGGAGAGTGCTGTCGGCCATGGCCGCTTCCTCCGCCTTGGTGATGTCATGAGGGTTGATGCCGTTACACCATTCTGTGATGTCTGACACGAAAGTCATGAATGGAGTGAAGATACACAACACGATTATAGATCCGATCACGTTGAAGAGCACGTGGCCCATAGCCGTGCGCTTGGCCGCGAGATTTCCGCTGAGCGAGGCGAGGATAGGGGTGATGGTGGTTCCGATGTTGCCACCAAGGATAATCGCACACCCGAGCTCGAAGGTGATCCAGCCTTGCGAACACATTATGAGGGTGATGGCGAAGGTGGCGGCTGAGCTCTGGGCCACCATGGTGAGTATGATGCCGAACGCGAAGAATATCAACACCGAGCCAAATCCGAGGGTGGTGTAGTTGGTCACGAATTTTAGCATCTCCGGATTGGCTTGAAGGTCAGGCACGTATTTGCTTATCAGGTCGAG
Source organism: uncultured Sangeribacter sp. (assembly GCA_964513775.1). Taxonomy (GTDB): domain Bacteria; phylum Bacteroidota; class Bacteroidia; order Bacteroidales; family Muribaculaceae; genus Lepagella. The sequence continues at coordinate 40,718 of CAZEOI010000007.1, forward strand.
GCCCATGAAGAGGAAGCAGAAGCCGATGAGAAACTCGCCCAAGCTCTTGTAGGTGCTCTTCTTCATGAAAAGCATCGGCACGCCCACGGCCAGCAACACTATACTATAGTCGGATATGCTGACTTCAAAAGAGAAGGCGGAGATGATCCAGGTGGTCACGGTGGTGCCCACGTTGGCTCCGAATATCACGGCCATTGATTGGGCAAGACTCATCAGACCGGCGTTGACGAAGCTCACCACCATCACCGTGGATGCACTGGAGCTTTGGATCAAAGCGGTAATGATAATACCTGTGAGCACTCCGGTGAGGCGGTTCTTGGTCATTATTCCCAAGATGTTGCGGAGGCGGTCGCCGGCCACTTTCTGGAGACCCTCGCTCATAACTTTCATGCCATAAAGAAACAGGCACACAGCTCCGAGAAGGCTGATGAAGTCAAGGATAGTATAGTTCATCGATAATCGAATTAATGCGTTTATGAAGTTCATTCAACTTCATTGGCAAAATTAATGAAATTTCCTTAACTTGGCAAAATTATTTCCTATTGTCGCGGGATATGCCTATTTTTGTCGTGAAGTTTAGACGTGGATGATGTGTGGAGCCCGGATCTGCCTCATGCTGGATGTTTAGACTTCCATGATAAACTAACCTACAGATGATATGGAAAAAGTGATTGCTCCCCGACAGACGGGAAGAATAAATATGATTGTGGCAGCCGGACTTGACGGTGAGATAGGTCGCTCCGGCAACCTGATTTGGCGGATACCGGCCGATCTTCGCAGATTCAAATCCTTGACTATGGGACATCCGATAATCATGGGTCGTAAGACATGGGAATCCCTGCCGAAACGTCCTTTGCCCGGTCGGCGCAATATCGTGGTCACCCGTAGCGTGGATTATGAGGCTCCGGGTGGTTTCGTGGCCCGATCGCCCGAGGATGCCGTTGCGATCGCCCTTTCGGAAGATGGTGATGGTGCCCCCGGGGAGTGTGGCGATATTTTCGTGATCGGCGGCGCTGAACTTTATGCCACGTTCCTCCCCATTGCCGACAGAATCTATCTGACTGAGATCGACGCGACATGCGCGGAGGCCGATGCGCATCTCCCTTATCCGCTTGACACCGACATATGGCACAGGGTGGAGGAGAGCGACTGGGAGACCGCCGACGGAGTAAGATACAGATATGTCACTCTTGATAGAGACTCCAGATCATGAAGGTAGTGATAATCAACAAGAGCGACTCCACAGGGGGCGCGGCGGTGGTGAGCCGCCGGCTTATGGAAGCACTCCGCGAGGAGGGTGTAGATGCCCGTATGCTTGTGGTGGAGAAGCTCACCGACTCACCTTACGTTGAGGTCGCGGCTTCCAAAAGGGATATAAAACGCCCTTTCCTTGCCGAACGTCTGAAGATTTTCGTCGCAAACGGTTTCAACCGGTCCACGTTATTCAAGATCGACACGGCTTCCGATGGACTTCCTCTGTGGGAGCATCCCCTTGTTGCCGATGCCGATGCCATATTGCTCAACTGGGTGAACCAGGGTATGCTCTCCTTGCGTGGAGTGGAGAAGATTATGGCACTCGGGAAGCCTGTGATATGGACAATGCACGACATGTGGTGCATGACGGGAGTCTGTCATCATGCCGGGGAGTGTGAGAGATATAAGGGGGAATGTGGAGAATGTCCCTTGTTGGGGCGTATGAAAGGTGAGAAAGATATATCACGGAAGACGTGGCTCCGTAAGCGACGCCTTGGCCGACTGCGGCATAAGATCAGGTATGTGGCTGTAAGCCGATGGCTTGCGGAGAAAGCGGCCTTGAGTTCGCTGTTGCGTCATCAGAGCGTAACTGTGATTCCCAATGCCTTCCGACTCCCTGAATTGAATGATTCTCCGGCCAATGGTTCTCCTGCCGATGACGTTAGGGGAAAAGAGAGGATCAACCTACTCTTCGGAGCGGCCCGACTTGACGATCCGATCAAGAATCTCCCTGCTCTTGTGGAGATGACCAAGGCGCTCAGCCGCGACTATCCGGATGTGGCTTCCCGGCTGCAACTTGTGACATTCGGCAACGTAAAATCTACGGCGGCTCTTGATGGAATCGCCATACCTCATAAGCATCTCGGGATGTTGAAGGGGGAGGAAATAATAAGAAAAGTTTACGAAAAGGGGGATATAGTGGTCTCCTCCTCAAGCTATGAGACCCTTCCCGGCACACTTGTGGAGGCACAAGCCTACGGTTGCATCCCCGTGAGCTTCAACCAGGGGGGGCAGAGTGATATTGTAGACCATCTCTCCTCCGGTTATATAGCCGAGTATATCGAAGATCCAGCAGAGGCCGGCAGACGCTTGGCCGAGGGTGTGATATGGGCTGTCGCGGAGCTTGACACTCCGGAGAAACGCGAGGCTATCATAAAGCGTATGCGCCAAAGTGTAAGGGAACGTTTCTCCTCCCGTGCAGTGGCCAGATCTTACCTGGAATTGATTCAATCCTCTATCGGAAGCTGATTCATTCGTAGAGGCGGCGGGTGGCACTTTCTGCATCGGTGACACCCTGCGACGCCGCTAAGGAATACCAATAGCCCGGATCTGTCAGGGTTCGATCGTCGGGTTTTATAGCATCTGGGAAAATGTCGAGGAGTTCGGCGATTACGAATTGAGCCGCCGGCTCACCCCTCATGGCCGCCTCCAGATAGAGTGCTATCGATTTATCATGATCATACTCCACACCGATTCCACGCGAATAAGCATCTCCGAGCAATGCGAGTGCCTTCGACACGGCTTTATATGCCGCACTGTCTTCTTTAGCTGTCGATGCGGGAGCGGCTTCTTCTTCAAGGGGTTTGGAGGCACCCCCCTTGTCGATGACATTCTCAAATAGGGTCACGCCGATGAGGGGTGCGCCATGTGTGTAATGATACTTGCCTAAACTGAGTGCCGAATCCGGAGAGAGCGACCTCCATTTATGCCCCTTCATGGCGAGCAGTTTCAATTCGGCGTCATGAAGTCCGGCCTGAAGCGCCCGTGAGTATAATTCCTCGGCCCGGGTCGTGTCTGGCTTGCAGCCGAGTCCCTGACGGTATAGATCGGCCAGCTGACTCATCCCCGCCGGCAATCCTGCCTCGGCAGCTTGCGACAGCCAATAGATAGCCTGGGGATAATCAGCCGTAACCTTCTCACCGGATGCAAGAAGATAGCCGAGGTTGTTGGCAGCCTTTGCGTCTCCGTTTCCGGCCGCCTTAGCCATCCAGTAGAGGGCTGAATCAAGGTCTTCATGCACTGCCTCACCGTTGAAATAACGGAACCCGAGATAATTCTGTGCCGGAGCATAACCCTTTTCAGCTGCGAGACGATAGAGGGCTGTGGAACGGACCGAATCCACCGGGATCGAGTCATAGCCCATATCATGAAGCATGGCGAGGTCATAAAGAGCCTTTGCGTCACCGGTGGCGGCTTTTGCGGCCACTTCTCTCACGGCAAGACGCTGACGGGTGGCTTCCTGAGCGCAAACCAACCCTGTCAAAAGGGCTATTATCAGGGGTAAGAGAGATCTCATTCTTTATTTCTTGGGCGAGAGGGTCACGAATGGCACAAGCATCTCCTGCAGGGAGATCCCTCCATGCTGGAATGTGCCAGTGTAATACTGCACGTAATAGTTATAATTGTTGGGATAGGAGAAGAAATCCTCATTGCAGGCGTAGATGAATGTGCTCGACAGGTTGGGAGCCGGAAGGCCGAACTTCTTGGGATTGTGCATCTCATATACCTGCTTTGGATTATAATTCAGATTTTTACCTACCTTATAACGCAGGTTGGTGTTGGTGTTGCGGTCACCCACCACCTTTATCGGATTGTCCACACGGATAGTGCCGTGGTCGGTGGTGACAATCACCTTGAATCCCAACTCAGCCATACGCCTGAAGATGTCGAGTGATGATGAATGGCGAAACCACGACTCCGTGAGCGAACGGTAAGCCGCATCCGAATTGGCCAATTCACGAATCATCTTCGACTCTGTGCGCGCATGGGAGAGCATATCTATGAAGTTAAGCACCACCACGTTGAGCGGAGTCTCCTTGAGAGAATTCAATTTCTGGAGAAATTTCTCGCCGGCAGAGGAGTCGTTGAGCTTATTGTAGGAGAAAGTCTCTTTACGGCGGAAGCGTTCGAGCTGAGTCTTTATCAGCTCGCTCTCATGTATGTTGAGTCCTTCATCCTCATCTTCATCAACCCATAAATTCGGAAACATTGTGGCAATCTGCAGAGGCATAAGCCCCGCAAAGATGGAGTTGCGGGCGTATTGAGTCGATGTAGGCAGTATGGTGGTGTATAATTCCTCGTCGATATTAAACCATTCAGCCACATGCGGCTGGAGCACCCTCCACTGGTCAAGGCGAAAGTTGTCGATAAGGATGAAGCACACTTTCTCCCCGTTGTCGAGCATGGGGAACACACGGCGTTTGAAGAGTTCGTAGCTCATCAGGGGATGATTGTCGGTAGTGACCCATCCCTCATATTCCCGCTTCACAAACTTGCAGAAATTGCTGTTGGCATCGCGCTTCTGCATAAGCAATAGCTCGCTCATGGAGTTGTCGGTGTCGGCAAGCTTCAGCTCCCAATACACAAGCTGCCTGTAGACTTCCATCCATTCCTCCACCGTCGCGGCCATGTTGATGAGGGAGGATATCTTCTGGAACTCCTGCTGATAGCCCGACGAGGTCTGCTCTGCCACAAGACGACCGCTATGCAGATTCTTCTTGATTGAGAGGAGTATCTGGTTGGGATTCACAGGCTTTATGAGATAATCGGCTATCTGGTTGCCGATGGCCTGGTTCATAAGATTTTCCTCCTCCGACTTGGTGATCATTATCACGGGCACCTCCGGATGAGTCTGGTTGATACGCGCCAATGTCTCCAGTCCGGAGAGGCCCGGCATATTCTCATCGAGAAGAATAAGGCTGAAGCGTTCGCGTGCGAGAGCGTCGAGGGCGTCACGTCCGTTGGATACAGTGGCGACGTCATAGCCCTTGGCTTTCAGAAACATTATATGCGGCTTCAGGAGATCGATCTCATCGTCAGCCCAGAGTATTTTTTCCATTGTTGCGTGTTTATTAAGTTTTAATTTGTGCGCCCGAGGTCACGGGGATTTTCCCGATGGCAGCGGAAGTCCACTTATTGTTAACGGAAATCTGTAGGGTCAGGTTCTGTGGCCTTTTCTTCAGTCTCTTCTTCCGTAGCTTCAGTCTCTTCCTCCGCGCTTTCCTCCCCGGAAAGGTCATCGGGAGTCGGCATGGTTTTACCCGGACCGAGAAGTTCCTCCTCAGTATGCTCCGCATCGGCCTCCTCCTCAAATTTGAAATACTCCTCAAAAGAGTGTCCTCCCTTCAGAAGCACCTCGAAATTGTGTTGGCTTATCATGATCGGCCTTACCGATTCAGGCAGGTCAAAGCCGTCGCGCTCCATCACCGTGCGGTAATGCTCAAGTTCCTTAAGATTAGCGAATCCCTTCACAATCAGCAGTCCGATATTCGAGAAGCTCATCTGCTCAAGATCGAAATCTTTCACCACGAAAGATGAAAAATTGAATCTGGCTACATCATATAGAAGCTGGTTGGCGTTGACCTCATCACGCGGGAACGCCAACACCAGATATTGGGGTGCGTCGGGATCGCGTTCGAAATTGGCCGGATTGCCATCGGCATCCGTTTCACCCTCCTCCGCGTCGGAAAGACGTATATCCCAGAGCATACCACGCGAGTTGGAGAGCCCGGCGTTAGGCTTCCGGCCCTCCTTAAGTCCCTTTACAATGGCAGAGGCCATATCGGTCATATCTGTTTCCGGCCACTTCCTGAGCAGTTCCGTAAGGCGATCCTTGAATTGATCATAATCCTTCTCGGTGAGATAGGAGAGAGCGTCGATGAATACGAATTTAGGCAGGATGGGGGAGAGGGGATAGTCTTTCTCCATCTTGGCGGTGAGAGCATGCACCTCGCTATTATCGTCGGAGAGATAAGCGTTGTAGGCGGTCTGATACATATTCTCCTGCACTCTGTGCATCTGCCTCAGATTGTCGAAATAATGAGGGTCGAGCATGGCCTGTCCGTAAGGACTCTCGGGGAAATCACGGAGTATTCTCTGTCGCCACTCCTCGGCCAGAGCCTCATTATTTTCCCTCACGGCCATAAGATACATGTTGTAGTAGACGTCAAGACGGTAGATATTATCGGGATAGCGGGTGTCAAGACGGTTGAACTCCTCACGTGTGGCAGAATAATCCTCAAGTTTATCTTTCAGGATTATGCCCATATTGTAGAGGCCCTCCTGAATGATATCGTTGGCCGTGCGGATCTCCTCCGGAGTGGAGGGTATCTGTTTGAGATAAAACTCCATATTGTGAGGGTCGTTTTCCCGTTCCAATTTCTCTTTGTCGGGTTGAGACACCGAATCGGCCGGAAGATTCTCATTATCCTCTTCATTATCATTCTCCTCATCATCGAGCGAGAATGTGGCCTTATTGCGCCGGCGCCAGTCGTCCTCAAGTTTACGGGCACCCCATTTACGCTGAAACTCAGTTTTTCCGGCGCTCTTGGTCATCGTGTTGTAGAAATACCACGATTTGTCGCTGTTCATGGTCATTCCGGGGGTGGGAGCACCCGGTAGGTTGGTAGGCTTATTGGCTTGTTGCTGAGCCAGGTATTCTTCTTTCTTGGCCTCCTCGGCGGCCGCTTTCTCTTTGGCGATAAGCTCTTCGGCTAGACGGCGGCATGCCGCCTCCCGCTCCTCCTGAGGCATGGCCGCGAGAGTGAGCAGCGAATCCTGCAGATGCACGTTGCCCGCGTAGAGGGCAAGCTCATCGAGCACATCGCTACGCAGGCGCAACATCTTGTAGCCGGGATAATTCTCCTGAAGTTGCGGCACCGCTTCTGAATAGCAAGGCTGAGCCTTCACGTAATCCCCCTCTTTGAAATATATATTGCCCAAGGCAAGCTGTGCCATAGCCTTGTCGATGCCGTTGCGTGTGGATCTCTCCACAGCCTCGATATAGTTCTTTTTCGCCAGCGCAGTGTCGCCACGCGAGAGATAGAGGTTGCCTATGGCATAATATATCTGGTCGAGATATTCTTTGTTGCGCTCGTATCGGGTCATAGCTCTGAGGGAGTTCACCTCCTTGCGTATATTTGAGCCGGCGTAGACCTCGCTCTGCCGGATACGGGCGTTAAACTTGGTGCGGTAGGGTGTCGACGCACCCGAGGCAGCCTTCCCGAATGCCTCGTAGGCCAGTTCCCTTTTTCCAAGATTGGCATAGATCTGACCCAAAAGAAACCAGAGCCGGTTTTTCTGGGTGCCCTTCGCCCCCTTAGCTGCCTCACGCAGAGGGGCCACAGCCTGAGCATAATCATCTGAGCGCACCAGCCAGTCGGCCCTCACGAGATTGTAGAGATTGCGCAATGATTTCGACGTCAGATCCTTCTCTTTCACGAGACGCATCGTGTTTTCAGCCTCATAGAGCCAGTCGAGGGCGCAATAGCATCTCGCCTGCCATAGCCGTGCCTCTGTCACCACCTCCGGCATCCATTTGAAATGACGCGCCGTGTAGAGGAAAGTTGAGGCCGCCCCAAGGAAGTCACCGTTGAGATACTGTGCGCGTCCCATCATGAGCCATGCGTTATGCAGGAAAGGGTTAAACTCCTCGCGCGCCCTGAAAGCCTTCTCCTTTTGAGAGGAGGTGCGTTTGGCCGGCTTCTTGGTAATGGAATGTAGCTGAATGGCCTTCTGCATCTTCTCGATAGTGCGCTTGAAATCTCCTGTTGGCTGGGGGAGTTTGGCATCGGCCCGGGCCTCGGCGGGGTGAGTGAGCAAAGTGCGGGTATAGTCATCCTCATAGGAATCCTCCATAGTCTTCAGTTGCTCATTGTAATGCTCGGAGCCATTGAAATATACGTTGTAGCGCGTGGTGAAAGCCTGCCAGTTGCGCGATATGGGAGTGTTCTTTTTCGTGCCGCAAGCCGAGAGCAGTAGGGTGATGACGAGCAGCCCCACCGCTATTTGTATGGAGTTGAGCCGGGCTGCCCGGAAGATATTTTGAAATCTACGTATGATTCTGTTTCGGATATGAGTCACGTTGAAAGGAGAGTAGTGTTACAATAAGAGACCTCTGGTAAAGGCGATGGTTTATGAATCCTTGCCGGTGAGCAAGCCCTGCAGGTCGCAGAGCAGATTGAGGGCCTGGATTGGTGTGAGGTTGTTGATGTTCACGTTGAGCAGACGGTCGCGTATCTGGGAGAGGAGCGGGTCGTCGAGCTGGAAGAAACTCATCTGGTAGGCGCCCGGGGCATTGCCTATGGCGGCGAGGCTCTTTCCCGACACGGTGTCGGCCGTAGCGTTGGCCGAGCCCGCGGCCGCTTCGAGCTGCTTAAGCACATCGTCGGCGCGTTTCACAATCGAAGTAGGCATTCCGGCAAGCTTGGCCACATGTATGCCGAAGCTGTGGGCCGATCCCCCTTTCTCCAATTTGCGCAGAAACACCACCTTCCCGGCTATCTCCTTCACAGCCACATTATAGTTGGCTATGCGCTTCAGATTCTTCTCCATCTCATTGAGCTCGTGATAGTGGGTGGCGAAGAGAGTTTTGGGGCGCACGCGGCCATTCTCATGGATATGCTCCACAATCGACCAGGCTATCGAGATGCCGTCGTAGGTGGATGTGCCGCGTCCCAGCTCATCGAATAGTATCAGCGAACGCGCACTCATGTTGTTGAGGATGGCAGCCGCCTCGTTCATCTCCACCATGAAGGTTGATTCTCCCGACGAGATGTTGTCGCTTGCACCCACACGGGTGAATATCTTGTCGACCACACCCATTCTCACGGCCTTGGCGGGGACGAAACTACCCGTCTGCGCCATCAGTGCTATGAGGGCCGTCTGGCGCAGGAGAGCCGATTTACCGCTCATGTTTGGCCCCGTTATCATCATTATCTGCTGAGTGTCGGAGTCAAGGTTCACCGAATTTGATATATAAGACTCCCCGGGAGGCATGTTACGCTCAATCACGGGGTGACGCCCCTCGGTGATGGATAGCGCCATTGAATCGTTGATTTCCGGGCGCACGTAGCCATATTCATCGGCGGCCTCGGCGAAAGAGAGTAGGCAATCGAGCTCAGCCACGGTGGTGCCCATAGCGTGTAGCTCCGGGAAACGGGAGTTGATTTTCGCGAGAAGCTCGTTGTATATACGCAACTCAATCTCCGCAATGCGCTCCTCCGCACCGTTTATTTTCTCCTCAAGCTCCTTCAGCTCGGGGGTGATGTAACGCTCAGCGTTTACGAGAGTCTGCTTACGTATCCAATGCTCCGGCACCTTGTCCTTATGCGTGTTGCGCACCTCAAGGTAATAGCCGAACACATTGTTGTAGTGTACTTTGAGAGAGGTTATGCCGGTGTTGTCTATCTCACGCGTCTGAATGGCGAGAAGACGTTCCTTTCCGGTGGCACGTATGTCGCGCAGCTCGTCGAGTTCTTTGCTGACACCATCGGCAATCACCGGGCTCTTGCCGAAAGAATTGGGTGCATCCGGATTTATCGTGGCATCTATCCACCCGGCCACTTCAATAGTGTCGGGCATGGAGGCTGCGTGCGCCTCAAGCACCTTATCCGCGCTCCCCTTCATAAGGTTGCGCAACACCATAGCCCCCTTTATGCCCACAGAGAGCTGAGCCATCTCGCGCGGTGTGATCTTCCCGGAGGCCACGCGAGAACACATACGCTCGATATCGCCCGTGCGACGCGTAGCCTCCCGCGCTCTCTCGCGGAGGTCACGGTCTGCCGTCAGCTTGCTCACCGCATCCAGCCTGCGGTTTATGGCCGAAGGATCGAGAAGCGGAAGCATTAGCCATCTGCGCATAAGTCGCGAACCCATAGGGCACACCGTTTTGTCTATGACCTTCAGTAGACTCTTACCCTCGGGGCTCATCGAGTCGATTAATTCAAGGTTTCGCACCGTGAAACGGTCAAGGTGCATATACCGGCGGTTGTCGATGCGCGAGAGCGACGTGATATGCGATATCCTCGTGTGGCTTGTGAGGTCGAGGTAGTATAGAATGCTTCCGGCCGCAATCACTGCGGCAGGCATTGACTCCACGCCAAATCCCTTGAGCGTGGCAGTGGAGAATTGCTTCAGAAGTCTCTCCTCCGCAGCCGAGGAGGTGTAGACCCAGTCATCGAGCTCAAACACACTGCATTTATGGGTGAAGTTGGCCGCGCAGAAATCCCTCGTACCCCTCATTCTCAGCAACTCCTTAGGCTGGAGATGGTTGAGCAGGCGGTCGGCCTCCTCTGCAGAGGTCTCGGCACATAGGAATTCACCTGTTGAGATGTCGAGGAAAGCGAGTCCCACCCTCTTCTTGTCGATATGCACGGCGGCAAGGAAATTGTTCTCCTTTGCCTGGAGAGCACCGGTTGAAGTGTTTACACCCGGAGTCACCAACTCAGTGATGCCACGCTTCACAAGCTTCTTGGTGAGCTTAGGGTCTTCGAGCTGCTCGCATATGGCCACACGCCGTCCTGCTCTCACGAGCTTAGGCAAGTAAGAATCGAGCGCATGGTGAGGGAATCCGGCCAGTTCCACCGACTGAGCCTTACCGTTGGCGCGTCGGGTGAGCGTGATTCCAAGAATCTCGCTGGCCGCGATAGCGTCATCGGAGAATGTCTCGTAGAAGTCGCCAACACGGAAAAGGAGTATGGCATCGGGATGTTTCTTTTTCATCTCCAGATACTGGAGCATGAGCGGAGTCTCGGCTATTTTGGCCACGGCTTTTATTATGGTTAATGGTTGTTATAGTTGTTATGGCTGAGGGTCTTAACCTCTAAATTCAGTTGAAGATTGAGAGCATCCAGGTCGACATTCCCACGTAAATCAGGAGGCCCACCACATCATTCGTAATCTGTATGAAAGGACCGGTGGCGAGAGCCGGGTTTATCTTCAGACGTTCGAGTGTAAGGGGCACGAGAGTGCCGAAGACGGTAGCGAAAATCACCACGGCAAACAGCGATGCCCCTACCGCAAGGCCTACGGAGTATTTATACTCGGGGCCTTGTGTGAAGAAAATGTAGATGAACACCACCGTTGAGATCACCACGGCATTCAGCATTGCCACAAGAAACTCACGACCGATTTGTGTCCAGGCGTTCTTTATCTCCAGACGGCCGTTGGCAAGACCCTGCACCACGATAGCCGAGGCCTGCACACCCACGTTTCCACCGGTGCCACCGATAAGCGGAATGAAGATTGCAAGGGCTGTCACAGCGGCAATCTGAGCTTCGAAACCGGAGAGAATCAGAGAGTTTACGATACCGCCGATAATGCCGATCAAAAGCCATGGGATACGGGCCTTTGTCTGGGCGAGCACCGAGTCGGAAGCATCCACATCGGAGGAGATACCGGATGCCAGCTGATAGTCGCGTTCGCTTTGCTCGCGCACCTCGTCCATCACGTCGTCGACGGTGATCTGTCCCACCAGACGGCCTATGCTGTCGATTACAGGCATGGCCACGAGGTCATACTTCTCGAAGTCTATTGCCACGTCATCTATCGGAGTCTCAGTTCGCACAGAGATCGGGTCAGCCTCCATCACATGTTTGATTTTCGAGACGGAGGGGTGGGTTATCATCTTCTTGAGGGGGAGAATACCTTTGAGGCGGTTGTCATCATCCACCACGTAAACGTAATAGATATCGTCGAGGTCTTCGGCCTGACGACGCATCTCCTTCAGGCAGTCAGGCATGGAAAGATTCTCGTTCACCACGATCATCTCCGTGCCCATAAGTCCGCCGGCGGTGTCCTCGTCATATTGAAGAAGGTCGACGATATCACCGGCCTGTTCCACATCGTCGATATGAGAGATCACCTCATCGCGGTCCTCCTTGTCGAGTTCCTGGATAAGGTCGACGGCATCGTCAGTATCAAGCAAATCTATATAATGACCGATCTGCTCAGGATCCATCCCCTCAAGCAGTTTCTTACGGTCTTCCTCATCAAGCTCCATCAGCACATCGGCCTTTTTCTCCTTATCCTCGATAAGGTTGAAGAGCCACTCGGCCTGTTTCAGGTTAAGGTGTTGGAAAAGCTCTGCGATATCGGCCGGGTGCATCTCTTTCACCTCGTTCTGAGCGGCTTCCGTGTTCTGGGAGTCGATAATATGCTCGATGCTTTCTATGTCGGTTTCGTTAAAATCCCTCATAATTCTACTGCTACTGCTTTTGCTGTGATTGCAAAATTACGTGCTTTGACTGCAAAATTACGAAAAATAACTTGAAAAGGGCATCAGGATAAGAAAAAATCTATCCGGATGCCCTATGTCGGCTTATGGAAATGTTTTATCGGCTTATGTAAATGTAAGTCCTGCGCTCAAGCTATGGATTCCAACGACAGGTATTGGTTATAGGATGTGTGTATTTATAAGTTTTTTACGTGTGGAAGGAAACTGCATAAAAGTTTTACTTATGATTATTGATAGGGCAGTGAGTGAGATAATGGCTGCACATATCCACGTGTATGCGTCCGATTTTATTACGGCTTGTAATGCAAAAAGCACAAGACAGAGATAGGGTAATATTGAGTAGTTTATAATATCCCAGTATTTCGCCAATAGAGTGGGAGCTATGTAGATTACTTCGTTTTCCTTGTGATAGGTGAAAGTGCAGAGTCCCGCTGTTAAGGAAACCGGAAATTTCAACATTATTGAGATTTTGTCCCCTTCCTCGGGATTCACAAAACAATAATCCTCTTTCAGTGAACAGTGAGCTATCTCCTCTCCATTTCTGAAAACAATCATATCCGTGAGGTAATTACTAAAGCCTCTATTGATAATAATTTCCATGATTTAAGCAACTTAATTCGTTAATGGCTCCAATTATAATTAGGTAAGCAATTGAATATTATAGATACAACTGTTTACCTGAATTAATAATACATCATATTATAGTTATTTTGTAGCAATAATTTGCAAATATAGTTTAAATCTGAATATTATGCAAGCCCTTATGTCTAAATCTGGACATTCGTGTAACGCAATGTTTACTTCTTGAGATAGATGGAGAGCATGAACTCGCGGCCACGGAGAAGACTCGAACGCTCAAGCTGCGAGACGGTGCTGTAGGTGGTGTTGCTGTAGGTCTTACGGTTGAGGAGATTAGTCACGGAAGCTGAAATCTCCAATCGCTTTGTGATGTTGAAAGAGAGCTTAGTGTCGAGCATCGTCATGTTTTTGTGTAGCCCCGCCTCAATCTGGTTATTATAAATTTCTCCACCTACAGTCCACGTTATGAGGTCGCATGGAGTCAGCGTCACACTCCCCTTGTATATGTAATTGTCGGTATGACGCGACGACATCTCCGAGATGCTGAGAATTGAACGATCCCATGTGAAGCCAAGATTCCAGTTGATAAAATAAGAGATGTTGCCGTTCATAAACGGGGATAGCGAGAAAGAGTCGTTCTGATAACGGGTGTTCACACCTTGCGAGAGCAACGAGTTCTCATTTCGCGCATAATTACCCCTCATGCCAACCGCTCCCCTCATGAAATCAAGCGACTTGGTGAGATTTAACATCGCTGAGGCTGTGCGAGACTCCGAGGGCTTCGAACGGTAGGAATAGAATATGTAATCACCTGAGATATCCTGCACAGTGCCGAATTTCGACTTGTTCCAGCCTAATCCCCCCATCGCTATAATGAATATTCCGGTCTGCGTGTTGCGTAGTGAATATGACACCGAGACAGACTGTCCGGAAGCTGTGTAATAGTCATCCACACCCGCGCTGAACGAACGGTAGTCGGTAAGTATCGAAGAGTCGTGAATATTATGCAGAGACGCCGGGGAGCGTCTTGCACTCCCTCGCAGCGAGAGTGTCATCCTCGGGGTGATGCGCCAGCGCACCGATAGCGAAGGAGAAACGAAAAACTCCGTGCGGTTTTGCATGGCTCCGGAAAAGAAATAAGAATATAGATTCACCGGCACCCTCATGGTTAGTTCTATCTTGCCATGTGACCAATCCAATTTTGGAGATGCAAACACACGCAGATAGTCTGTAGTGAGCGCCTCCGAGCCCATGATTCCATCCGCCTCAATTCCCCATAATCCTGTGTCAAGATTTCTGAAATACCCTGTAATGCCCCCTTCCAGCGAGAGCACCAGTCTCTTGAGCACAAAACCGAGCGAAGCCCTCTCATCGGTGTAGAAAGCATGCTGTTTGATTCGTTCCCCGTAAGAGATACCGTCGTGGCTCACAGTGAGATGTTCAGGCAGCGAGTTCCATTCGTTGCGGCTTGTGAAGGTCACGAGTTTGTTGTTGCGGAAACGCTTGATTACCTTCAGCAGATTGCTCACGGAATATTCCGGCATACGTGCCGACTGGCTGTTGGGAAGAGTGCCGGTAGTGTTAAGTGTGAGGTCATTCCATGAGAAATTGGCTGTGAGGGTATTGTTGAGGAAATAAGTCTTCTCGTTCAACTCGAAAGAGAATTTGCCATCCACGGCATTGCGGTGGCCCAATGAGTTTTTATCTTCCACAATCACCTTGTCGCCCGATTCGAGGAAATAAGTGGTTGAGCTGTTCCCCTGCGCAGTCACACGGTCGTTGCTGTAGTCTATCTGAGCCTTGAATTCCCCACCGTTGGCAGTCTTCATAAGATGGCTCGACGACACCATCCAGGAGCGGTTGAAATAACTTCTTTTGCGCTCCAGATTCGGAGTGGAGGGAGAGGAGAGCGAGATATATCCGGAGATGGTCTCGTCAGACTTATCGGAGGTGAAGTCGGTGAGCTGATTAGCAAGGTTGAGACCGATGTTATTGGTCTTGAGAGTTGTGATCATCTGATATTTCCCTGTCACCATCATGGTGAATATATCCCCGTTCCAAAGCATTCCCCGTGGTTGTTGCGACCATCCGCCACCCGCTGTGCCGTGTATAAGGAACGTGGCTTTAGCCCTGTTCTTCATCTTCAGGTTGATGGCCGCCTGATCGGAGAAACTCAGTCCGCGGAGCACCTGCATTGGCTGGTGGTTTTCCATCACCTCCACAGCTCCGATATCCTGATGTGAGATGCCGTTGGTGGCGATGCCATATTTACCGCCGAGCAGATCGTTGCCTTCGATATAAAACTTGTTGATATCTGTGCCCTGATACTGTATCTTTCCACTGTTGCTCACGTCGATACCCGGCATTCTCTTGAGCACGTCGCCTATGGTCTTATCCTGCTTCTGAGCGAATCCGGCCACGTTGTAAGTGATAGTGTCGCCATTCTCCCTCATACGATTGGATTTAACCACCACCTCCTGCAACTGCAATGCCCCGTCCTCCATAAGGATGGAGACCGGTTCGCTGCTGAATTTTACTTTTTGGGCATATGGTTTGTAGCCGAGCATGGTAGCCGTGAGCATTATGCTGTCGCCCGGGAGGTTCACCTCCAATGAGAATTTACCGGTTTCATCCGATTGTGAGAATCCTATAAGTTTACCTGAGAGGTCTTTCACCATGACATTTACACCGGCGATTGACTTGCCGGAAAGAGCCTCCGTCACGGTTCCGTTGACAGTGGTCTGTGCTAAGGCAGCTCCACTAAGGATAGAAATGAGCAATATGGAAAGCAATAATTTCATAATGTTGGTGAATGTGTGGAATGTGTGTAAGATAGTCTAATTATTTTGAAACGTGAGGATAATCCGTTTCCTCGAAATCATATCTTTTTACATTGAGACTGTCTGTTTTATTCTCTATCAGGTTGACGTTTGCTATTAGATTGAATTTTGACGTAATTCCTGATTGTTGCACTTTATGCCTGTGAATTAGACCCTTGATACGATCTTTTATCTTTATTCGGTCACGATAGTTATAATACTCAACTAATCCAGGCTTATGGGTATCAATCAAGATGGCGTCGTAGCTATATTCCTTTTTCTTGTCATATGCTTTTAGAATTATACCGGGCAGTCCTGTCAGTTTCCAAGGCCCTTCCGGTAAAGGAATGTCAGGAGAGAAGAAAGCAGTCCATTCTCTACCTCTGAAGTTTGTAGTGGCCATAATACAATTGAATCCTAATATACAGATGGTTGAATCCTGAATATTCCATGTCGGAGATTCTGAGATTTCCTTAAGTTCCCAATTCTCCAGATCATATCTTTGATGTACAATGGTAGTGTTTGACGTATTGTCTCGAAAAATAGCTTCATTGTCAAGTCTGCTCCGCTCCTCATATAACTTTGGATTCTGGAGAATTTTTAGGAGATATTCAGGATTGTCAGAAAGTTCAAGATTCTTTCTACTGTCTTCTGAGTAAAATGCGGCTCCTTTTTCTCCGGCCAAGAGAGTCAGTCTATCCTTTTTTAGTCTCTCATTAGGATTTAGTGTATCAAGTACTATGGTTCGTATATAGTCCACTTTGATTAAAGCAGTGTCAATAAAAATGATTTCATGAGTTCGCGCATTGAGACTCAGACAAAAAACGATATACAAAATTGAAAAAATCAGTCTCATAAGATATATTAAAAGAGATTTAAAGGGAATGCTGTTAAAAATATTTCCCGGCATTCCCTTAAATGATTAATTTACACCATATGCGTAGAAATCATCTATCCACTTTCCCTTTTCCTGATCAGTCATTTGATCACCAAACTGATTTAGATAGTTCTGCATAGCTGTGCAGAGGTCTTCAGTTGCCCCTCCAAAGAGATTCATCATGTCGATAATGTTAATCTTCTTCATTTTTATAAAGATTAAAAGGGTTAATGTTTTCCGCTTTTTTCATGCAGGCGGTTCCGTTTTAATATTGGAATACCTGTTTTTTATAATGAGGCTATTAAGCCAAGAGTATTTGATATGAAATGAGAAACACTCTAATCAAGACATACAATCACTGATGCGGATAGTCAGTTTCCTCGAAATCATGGTTTTTGGCAGCCTCATCCTCTTTTTTCATTTGCTGGTTGAGCTTTATCTTGATGCCGAATGCGTGGGCCATAATCTGGCGGATATCTTTCTTTTTGGCCTCATTACGGAGTCTCAGTGACTTAATCCGGTCCTTAAGTGCTAATCTGTCGCAATCATTCACATACTCCACCAATCCCGGAGATTTTGAGTTGATGTCTTTAGCTTCATAGAAGTAGTGCCTCTTTGAATCATATGCCTTAAGAATCAGCCCGGGAAGTCCGTAGAGTTTCCAAGGGCCCTCCTGTACGGGGATATCCGGAGTGAAGAAAGCTATCCACTCTCTGCCTCTGAAATTTGTGGTTGCTTTTATGCAGGGAAAACCTAAGATGATATCGGTTTCATCTGTAATTACCCAATTCGGTTTTTCAAGACTCTCATAAAGAATCCAGTTTGTGAGGTTAAAACGCAGGTGGCTCCAAGTCTGATCGATGTCGTATCTTCTGATTATTACTTCTTTTTCGAGTTTTGAAACTTTCTCAAGCATTGAATTATTTTTGAAAATCTCAAGTGTATAATCAGGATTTTTAGCCATCAGATTGTCTTCTAAGCGCCGTTGTTCTGAGTAAAAAACCGAAGCATTCCTTCCAGACTGTAAAGTCAGATAATCTTTCTTTACATTCTGTGGATTAAGTGTGTCAAGGACGATAAAACGATCATATCCGACATTTACTAAAGCTGTATCAAGAACGATGGTCACAGAAGAGGATTGGCTGTAGCAAACGAAACTGACAAAAATAATCAGAGTCACCAGAGTAATGTATCGCATATTTTAATGAGTTAAGTGGGGAATGATACGGGAGAGTATAGCATAGAGCGATTAGAGGTAAGGGCAGCTTTCAGCACAGACATTATCATCTTATCTCTGATGGGGATAGTCCATCTCCTCGAAATCATAATTATCATGATGATTAGCTAAATTTTTCCTTGAGGAAGATGTATTTTTAAATTGCATCATACCCATCGCTGCAATCTTGTCCCGAATGTCTTCATGGATAGATTTCCATTTATGAGAAAGAGCTTTCTCACGGGTAGTTTTCAACCGTGACCCCGCCTCGTAATCATAATATTCCACATTACCTATACATTCAGACCGAATTGCAACAGAATGGTAGGTATAGTGCCCCTTGGAATCTCTTGCGGAAAGGATAAGCCCAGGTAATCCCCAAAGCTTCCAAGGACCGTCTGAAATAGGAATTTCGGGGGTGAACCAAACTTCCCAGTGACGTCCTCTGAAGTCTGTCTCAGCGAATATACACTCATATCCCATGATATTGGATACTGAATCGGACACCGTCCATTCCGGTTTTTCCAGATTCTCGTCAGATAACCAATTACTCAAGTCAAATCTGTCGTGTACCCGGAGTTTCCCTGTGGGATAATTCTTAAAGATCTTCTCTTTTGGCAAACGGGAACGGGCTTTCCATGCATCCGGATTTTCGGAATACCGTAGTCTTGCTTTGGGATGTCTCTCTTCAATTGAATCGGAGGTTTTTCGTTCCGCGGAGTAGAACGCACTGACTGTCTTCCCGATCTTCAGGGTCAGGAAATCTTTATTGAAAACATTTTCCATATCAAGAGTGTCGAGCACGGTCCGGCGTTCGTATCTAATCTCCAGAATAGCAGGTTCAATTATCTCCTCAATGATTTCACGTCCATACGTCTCCAAACATATGACTGTAAAAAAGAGAATTATAACAAAGTGTTTCATGTCGGTTTTAAGTTTTGAATATTATTCCGGTTGTCTCACTGGTTTATATACAGGAGGTGCTTGCGTGTAAGGTTACTTTAGGATCTACTCACCCTCAGGATATGGAGAATATTTTCCGGTGTTGGTTTTTCGCAAAGTTATCATCTGATTTCGGGTCTTGCAACAGCCATAAGGTGAATTTCGGCTGATGTAAGATTTTTAAATTGCAATAATTGGAGTAAAGTAATGAAAATAAGATATATGAATTATTGGAGTGGCTACTCCACATAAGATTTTTTTAAGCAATATAAGATTATTTTGAGGTTCGTAAGATGAAATTATGCGATATGTCATGAAATAATAGAAGATAATCCGAGGGTTTTGCTTGCAATAAATATGATGATTTTGTATTTTTGCAGAAAATTAAAAAAATAGTTTTATGAAATCTCTGCCCTTTGGAATTTCTATATTTGTCGGAATAATCATAAGTATGCTTGCCGGTTGTCATAATGCAACGGACAGTGCTTTGGCGTCTGCTGATGCACTGATGGATTCAGATCCGGCCAAGGCTCAGTCGATACTTGATGCTATTAAAGTTGACAGCACAGACCTTGAAAGGAAGATGCTTCATGCCCTACTTAAAGAGAAGGCAGTGATAAAACAGCATTTGGATATTGAGTCTGACTCCATGGCGGATATTGTGATGAGATATTATGAAGGCCGAAAGGATTCGTTGGAGGTATTATCAAAATTATATTATGGGATGGCACTCCGACAGCATGGTAAGTATGAGGAGGCTATGGTTCCTCTAATTTTTGCATATGATCTTGCAGATAAATTGAACGAGTATAGGAGTGCAGGCTTGGCTGCCTGTGAATTGTGCTTTATTTATAATAGATTTTATGGGCGACAGGATGAACTCTACTGGGCTGAACTTCAAAAATATCAATTTAATAAAGGATCCTTACCTCTTCATACAGCATGGGCTGATCTTGATTTGATAGAGGCTCTGGCGCATAACGGGCGAGTTGATGAGGCCCAACATTTGATTTGTTATTTGGATTCACTACATCCAGATGATACACCGGCGTTTCTTTCTCAACTAAATTTATACCGTCCATGGATTGAATATCTTCAAGACAATCCACATGAATCCCTCCAGCTGTATGAGGAGGCACTTGATAAAGGTTGCCATATAGGTTCAAATGTGTGGTATATAATCGGAAAAAACTACATACGGATAGGGGAACGTGAGAAGGCGGTTTCGGCTCTTGTAAATATAAGACCCACAGCTAAGAAAACACTTGATTCCATTTGGGCAATAGATCTGGAGGCACGTATAGCAGCCTATGATCATGATTTCCGTAGGGCTTATGAGAAAGCTTCAGAATTTGGCAGATCTATGATGGCTGAGGATGACAAACGCATCAGTCATCCAGTGTCGAGTGCATTAATAGAATCTCTTCGAAGCAACTATATCCTGGAGCAGGAAGTATCAGCTTCAGAGCGTAGAGAAAAGATGTTTATAATAATTGTGGCATTATTATTGACTGTAATTTTCACGGCACTATTATTATGGGTTCTCTATCTGCTCAAAGCTAAAAGAAAGGAGAAAGAGATGGCTGAGATGAAGGTGGATATGTTGAACAAGGAGGTGGATTCCTTGAATGAGAAGGCAGATATGAAAGAGCGGGAGGTTACAGAAAAAATCCAAGCACTCCTGAAAGAACGTATGATACCGCTCAACCGGCTATGTGAGGCATGGTTCCGCAATCCGGAGGGTAACGTCAACAATAAAGGAGCCCTGATCAAGGAGCTTGAAAATCTGAGGAGTGATGAGAGTATCGCGGAGCTTGAGAGAGTGATTGATGAGTATTCCCATGATTGGATGAAGCGTTTCCGTGCTACTTTCCCGAGCCTTACCAAAGACCAATACCAGTTTGTGATTTATCTGTTCTCCGGCTTCTCTAACGAATCCATAGCAATTCTGATGGATAAAAACATCAACGCCTTATATGGAGTAAAATCACGCCTGAAAAATAAGCTTGCCGGTAATGATTCGGCAGAAGCAAAGGCATTTATGATCCGTCTTGGTCTCTGTTGATGCCAAGACGAAGGGCTGTTACCGAACCGTCTCAGACGGTTCGGTAAATTTGTTTTCTTAAGTATGATGGTGTGGTATCTCGTAAATATACTTTAAATTCATTGGCTTATGAGCGCACGATGACGCTTCCGTTGGCCTGATGAGTAGCCAGGATCAGCATCTCGGCTATCTGCACATGAGCCGGGGCCTGGGCTGCATAGAGGGCTGCATCGGCGATGTCGTCGCCTGTAAGGGGCGTGATTCCTTTGTAGACATTGTCTGCGCGCTCGTTGTCACCGTGAAAACGCACGTTGCTGAAGTTTGTCTCCACAAGTCCCGGTTTCAGCAATGTCACACGCAACGGAGTGTGGGCTACATCTATCCTCAGACCGTCTGTAATCGCTTTTACGGCCGCTTTTGTGGCGCAATATACATTTCCATTGGCATACGCGGCATCGCCCGCCACACTGCCTATATTGATGATGTGGCCCTTTCCTCGTTCCACCATCCCGGGCACAATCTCACGGGTCATTGTGAGCAGACCCTTGATGTTGGTGTCGATCATAGTGTCCCAGTCATTGTAGTCACCCTCATACTCGCGGTCGAGGCCGAGTGCCAGACCGGCGTTGTTGACGAGCACTTCTATATCCTGCCAAGTAGGTGGAAGCGACTTGACGGCCATGGCGGCTGTCTCACGGTCGCGCACATCGAAGATGAGAGGGTAGAGGTCGTCGCGATAGGAATCTTTGAGTTCGTTGAGTCGGGCGACGTTTCTGCCTGTTACGATCACTCTGTATCCGGCCTTGAGAAATCTTTCGGCGCAAGCGAGGCCGATGCCGCTTGTAGCGCCTGTTATCATAGCTATAGGTTTCATATCGCGAATATACACATTTTTTCCTTTACCGAAGAGAATTCACCGCATAATTATTCCATATCTCCAAATGCTTCTATTCGATTATGATAGATGTTGATGTTTTAACCGTGGTTAATTCCATCCTTCTTATTCTATCGATAACCCATTATCCGCAATGATTTGCCTAATCTTATTATCTGAAACGTTGGACATATCGCTCTTGTCGTAGGCATATAGAAATGTCATTTTTGACTTTTCCTTATTTTCAATTACTGAAAATGAGATTACTCTTGCTCCTCCTCTTTTACCTTTACCCTTTGATTTGATGGCCATCCTTAATTTTCGAACTCCACCCCCTAAATCATCACCCATTCCGGGATTTTTGACGATTTCTTCACATAAAGCTTTTAAATCGTCACTGAAGGATCTATATCTCTTTGCAAGAACTTTCGCTGATTTTAAGAACTCTGGGGTATAATCGAAGACTATAGTTGATTCCATAAGGTATCAATCGGCTGTGTATTACCGGATTTTGCCTCTCTTGCAGATTGAGCTATACCGGCCAGTATTACGTCCTCTTTCGAGTCTTTTGATGTTGATAGAGACGATAACAGTTTATCAACAAGCCATTTCTTATTCTTGGTAGACAGTGAGTCGATAATTGTCCAAAGTCCCTCCATAGATATGGTTGCATTCATATCGGTGATTTTTTAGGAATTAATATAATTATGAGCATATATCGCTACAGCGATACTTATTCAGTTGCAACTACATATGCTCCCTTAAGTTAAAACGATTTATATCTAAACTTTATTTTAAAACTGAAAAAAACCAATAATTTGTGTAAACGTTGCTTGTCAGTTGACTGCCATGATCTGTACCAATCCAGATGAATCCGATCGAATCCCGACATACACTTGTCACTTTATTTGAGGGTAGACCGTCAGCCGTAGTGACGGTGTGAAAATATGGTAGGGCAGCATGGCAACTTTTATCGGCAGCTTTTACTGTCGCTGATATGGTTATTAGAAATAAAATGGCGGTTAGAAAAATTGATTTCATCATCGGGTGAGTTTCATATCGCGAATATACACATTTTTCCTGATTTTTATGCTGATAATTTCGTGGGAGTGATAACGATTTTGCTTTTTTTCGATTCTCATCGGCCTTATTTTATGGATAATTTGTTTTAATATTTTAATTAGTAGTGGTTTACATGATTTAAACAAGTTTGTTGGCTTGAACGTGAAATAAATTGAAAAATGATGTTGTAGGCATCTCTGCCGTTATTTTTGGGGTTGAAGACTGCCTTTCCGGTAGTTTTTGGTACTCTTAGAAGAAAATAGTGTGGGAAAGTTGCTGATGACATTTTTTTTTGTATTTTTGCAACTTCTCTCTCATCAATGTTTTATTTAAATATAATAGGTATTATATTTATGATCGGATTTGAAGTTAAAGATGTGGAGCTCCCTGCGCTCGATTATGCCAAGGTGGAACGTTGGCTGGGTGAGGTGGCTGATTCCCACGATTGCAGAATAGGAAATGTGAATTATCTGTTTTGCGATGACAAGGAGATTCTGCGTGTGAACCGCGAATTTCTCAAACATGATTATTACACCGATATCATTACTTTCGATTACTCTCATCGCGATAAAATCGGGGGCGATATCTTCATATCTCTTGATACCGTAAGGAGTAATGCTGAGGATTTGGGCGTGGAATACGGTAATGAATTGCTTAGGGTGATAGCCCATGGAGTGCTTCATCTCTGCGGCATTGACGATAAGGGTCCCGGGGAGCGTGAGATTATGGAACAAGCCGAGAATGAGGCCCTCAGTCTCTGGGATTCCCTCTGAACTGCGGATAGAGAGTTGTATCAGGTTAATTATAGCGGAAGATTTATTCCGCAAAATTTAAATTCATGATAATCAGAGATAAGAATGAGATTTGATTATGATGTGATAGTGATAGGGGCCGGACACGCCGGCTGTGAAGCGGCTGTGGCCTCCGCGCGACTGGGTGCCGAGACTCTGCTTATTACGGCAGATCTCAACCGGGTGGCGCAGATGTCGTGCAACCCTGCTGTCGGCGGTATCGCCAAAGGTCAGATTGTGCGCGAGATAGATGCTCTGGGCGGCCAGATGGGCATAATTGCTGATAAAACTGCCATTCAGTTCAGAATGCTCAACCGTTCGAAGGGGCCGGCTGTGTGGTCGCCGCGTGTGCAGAGCGACCGCGAGAAGTTTATCAGCGAATGGCGTAGTGTGCTGGAAACCACGCCACATCTGAACCTGTTTCAGGATATGGTCACAGGTATGGAGTTTGAGGAAGCGGAGGGTAAGCAGAGAATCTGCGGTGTGCAGACTGCTCTGGGCTTCTCATTCTCGGCAAAGAAGGTGGTGCTCACGGCCGGTACGTTCCTTAACGGACTCATGCATTTCGGCGCCACGCAAATTGAGGGTGGACGCATCGCTGAGTCTGCATCAAAGGGTATTACCGAGCAACTTAGAGAGATCGGTTTTACGGCTCTGAGGATGAAAACCGGCACTCCGGCGCGTATCGATGCCCGTTCAATTGATTTCTCTTTGACAGAGCGTCAGGATGGCGACGATAAGGTTGTGGCTGTGGTGGAGGAGAAAGACTCCCCAAAGGAGCCGGTTGTGGAATTGGTGGCGCGAGATTTTCATAAATTCTCATTTATGCCGGAAATAGGGCGTTCGCTTAAACCTCGGAGCTGTTTTATTGTCCATACTAATCCTGAGGTCCACGAGATTCTAAATGATAATCTGGCGGATTCTCCGTTATATAATGGTCAGATTCAAAGTATAGGTCCACGTTATTGCCCCAGCATTGAGACGAAGATTGTGACATTTGCCGACAAGGAGAGTCATCAGCTTTTTCTCGAACCGGAGGGGGAGACCACTCAGGAATTTTATATAAACGGTTTCTCAAGCTCATTGCCGTGGAAAGTGCAGCTGGAGGCGCTTCAGAAAGTTCCCGCTCTGCGTAACGTGCATTTTTATCGCCCCGGCTATGCCATAGAATATGATTATTTCGATCCTACACAACTTACTCATGACCTCCAGACAAAACTTGTGGAGGGCTTATATTTCGCCGGACAGGTGAACGGTACCACCGGCTATGAGGAGGCTGCTGCCCAGGGCTTGATGGCTGGCGTGAATGCCGCTCTTGCCGTGAGAGGGGATGCACCGTTGATTCTTGGCCGTGACGAGGCTTATATCGGGGTGCTCATTGATGATCTGGTGACAAAGGGTGTCGACGAGCCTTACCGTATGTTTACCTCCCGTGCAGAGTATCGGATACTGCTTCGTCAGGATGATGCCGATATGCGTCTCACTCCGAAGGGTGGCGCTATCGGTTTGGCAACTCCCGCGCGAGTAGCCGCTATGGAGGAGAAACGCCGTCTGAGGGATGAGTTGATAGAGTGGTGTGAGAATTTCACGGTCAAGATGGGGGATAAGATCAATGCTTCCCTCACTGAGTTGGGCACAACACCGCTTTCCGCATCCACACGTATCGTGGAGCTGCTTAAACGTCCGCAGCTCAATTTCGCTAATCTCTCGGATGCGATCTCCCGTTTGAATAAGCGGCTTCAGGAGATACCTGAGCAGAGACGGGATGAGATTGTGGAGGCTGCGGAGATCCTTATAAAGTATGGCGGCTACATAGCGAGAGAGCGCGATCTTGCAGAAAAGGCAAAGCGCCTTGAGTATGTAAAGATCCCGGATGGGATAGACTACAATTCACTCACATCACTCTCCACTGAGTCGCGCCAAAAATTATCGGCTATCCGTCCGGCCACGATAGGACAGGCCTCTCGTATACCGGGAGTGTCGCCGGCAGATATAAATATCCTCTTGATTCTGCTCAACCGTTGACCATTCTTGACGAGACTTGTGATCGGATTGGAGGTGTCTCTTACAAGACGGAGAACAGGTGTGTGGAACAATCATCACTCCGCGTGAAACAACCAATACCCAAAATTGTGTTCCACGTGGAACAATTTCAAAAATTAAATTCAAAGTAAATCCAAGATATCAATTCCAAAATTACAACTGAACTATGGAACTCGAAGAACTGAAATCAATGATCCGCGATGTGCCCGATTTCCCGTCGAAGGGTATCATTTTTCGCGATCTCACCACAATGTTGAAAAATGGGGAGGCTCTTCAGTTGATGAGCCGGGAGCTTGCAAAACTTTATAAGGATAAGGGTGTGACTAAGGTTGTGGGTATAGAATCCCGCGGTTTCATCGGCGGTAGTATTCTGGCTTATGAGTTAGGTTGCGGCTTTGTGCCGGCTCGTAAACCCGGTAAACTTCCCTCGGTGACGGTGAAGAAGGCGTATGCCAAAGAGTATGGTGTGGATACTATTGAGCTGCATAGCGATGCGATTACATCTGACGATGTGGTGGTGCTCCATGATGACCTCCTTGCCACAGGCGGCACAATGGAAGCTTGCTATGAGCTTGTGAAGAGCATGAACCCGAAGAAAATCTATATCAACTTTATCGTTGAGCTTACTGCTCTCAACGGTCGCGAACATCTCCCTGCCGATTGTGAGGTGACAACACTTCTCAAGTATTGAGATCCGGAGGTCTTCCGGATTTCTTCCGATTCTATCGTTGGTTCGATTTTTGACAGAACTTGATTATGATGGGGTGGGAGAGAGCCCGGTTTCAGGTCTATCCCTGATGCGGTGGCCGGCGATGATAAAAGTGACGGATGCGTGATGCGTCCGTCACTTCTTAAATTATGAAACAGCATAACGAAGACGCGAAGATGCAACAGAAAGAAAACACAAATATTGAATTGATGCCTGAGAATCCTGCTGTAGAAACCGACGCTCCTGTCAGCTCGCCGGAACCGGAATCAGTTCCCGTAGATGTAAAGGCTACCATTGACCGGCTTCTTGCTGACACCGGACGTGATATCGATAAAATGGGGAAATTCGATATTGAAATTGTTCCTGACAGAACAAGGGAAGATCTCTTCAATAATCGTCCCGGTGCTCATCTCAGAGAGAAAATACTGAATCTTCCGGAATCACCGGGAGTGTATATGTATATTGACAAGCACGGAAAGGTGATATATGTGGGGAAGGCAAAGAGACTTAAAAGGAGAGTCTCCTCTTATTTCAACCGCCGTCACGACTCCGTGCGCACGAATCTCCTTGTGAGAAATATCGTGGATATGCGTTTTATCGTGGTTGGCTCGGAGCAGGATGCCCTACATCTTGAGAATGCCATGATCAAGGCTTATCAGCCGCATTACAATGTGCTGCTCAAGGATGATAAGTCGTATCCCTGGATAGTAGTGACAAAGGAACTTTATCCGCGTGTGTTCATGACCCGCGAGAGGGATGTGGAGGGAAAGTATTACGGTCCCTACAGCAACCAGCAGGCGGCGAAGGTGGTGCTCCAGCTGATCCGTGATGTATATCCTCTGCGTAGTTGCCGACATGCACTCGATGAGAAAAATATAGCTAGAGGTAAGTTCAGCCTTTGCTTAGACTATCATATCAAGAAATGCAGCGGCCCTTGCCGTGGCCTTATCGCTCCTGAGGAGTATGGCAAATATGTGGCACAGGTGCGCCAGATATTGAACGGAGAGACTGTCGTGCTGGAGAATTATCTGAAAGATGAGATGGCACGCCTCAGCGAGAATTGGAAATTTGAGGAGGCGCAGGCCGTTAAGGAGAAATATGAGATTGTCAGAAGCTACAACGCGAAGTCGGTGATCGGCGTGGCCGACGAGGAGGATTGCGATATGTTTGCATATGATGAGTCGGGCGATTCTGCATATGTGAATTTCATGCATCTTCATCATGGCGCGGTGGTGCAGAGTCTCAATATGGAATTCCGTCGTCGTCTCGCTGAGACGCCCTCCGAAATCCTGTCGCTTGCCATGGGCGAGGTGGCGCGGCGGTTTGACCGCACATTCAAAAGGGTGGTGGTGCCGTTCCTTCCCGACACGGAGCTGGAGGGGGTGGAGATGATCGTGCCTAAGCGAGGCGACAAGAAGAAGATTCTCGATGTGGGTATGAAGAATGTGCGTCAGTATATGGCCGACAAGGAGAAGATGGCGGAGAAGATGGATCCTGAGAGAGGGGTGGAGAAACTCATGGAGCAGATGAAAAGCGATTTCCGCCTGAACGTCCAGCCGAGACATATAGAGTGTTTCGATAACTCCAACATACAAGGCACAAATCCTGTGGCGAGCTGTGTGGTGTTTCGTGATGGCAAACCGGCTAAGCGTGACTACCGTCATTTCTGCATAAAGACAGTGGTCGGTGCCGATGACTTCGCCTCTATGAAGGAGGTGCTTCATCGTAGATATTCCCGCATGATGGCCGAGGGAGAACCGTTGCCCCAGCTTGTGGTGGTCGATGGTGGAAAGGGACAGCTCAGCGCGGCGGTCGAAGCTTTCGATGAAATGGGGATTCGTGGCGAAGTGGCCCTCGTGGGTATTGCAAAACGTCTTGAGGAGATATATTTTCCGGGTGATACATTGCCTCTTTATATTGATAAGAAAAGCCGCAGTCTCCAGGTGGTGCAGCATCTCCGCGATGAGGCACACCGTTTCGGAATCACACATCACCGCCTGCGACGTTCCAAAGGACAGGTACGTAGCGAGCTTGATAATATCAAAGGGGTGGGAGAGGTGACAGCCAAGAATCTCATGAAGGAATTCAAGAGCGTGAAGAGGCTTTCCGAGGCCGCCGAGGAGGGGATAGCCGCTGTGATCGGTCCGGCAAAAGCCAAGGTGGTGTATCTGCATTTTCATCCGGAGGAGGCTCCTGGAGGTGGAGATAGCGAAAGTTTATAATGCTTCGATAGTAAAATAGAGGGTCGATAAAGAATAATCAACTCTCCATACGTTATAATAGTAAACGGGAGCCATAGGCAGCCATATCGGATGGTGTGCGTGGCTTCCACATCAAGCAAACGAAAAGAAATTACGAAATATGAAGAACCCAAAAGATAACGGAGCTTCGGCTCCCCGAATGAAGAAGAAAGATCTTCAGGAGAAGTTGATGAAATTCCTGGAGAAAGAGAATAAACAGGCTTTTAATTATAAGCAGATCGCCTTTGCAATAGGGGCTACCAACCCTGCCAACCGCATGGACGTGATCAACCTTCTTGATGAACTCGCAGCCGCCAACCTTATTCAGGAGGTTGCGCTTGGAAAATATAAGGCAAATGCCAACCGTGGCACGGAGAACGTAGGTCTCTTCGTGCGCCGCAGCAACGGCAAGAACGGTGTGATGATCGACGATGAGCTGATCATGGTGGCTGAGCGTAATTCCATGCACGCTCTCAACGGCGACAAGGTGAAGGTGGAGATCTCCGCACGCCGCAAGGGTGTGGAGCCTGAGGCGAAAGTGATCGAGATAATCGAACCGAAGGAACAGGTGTTCATCGGCACGCTCAATGTAGAGAAGGATTACGCCGCCCTCGTGACCGATTCCAAGTTCCTCGCCGCCGACATTATTATCCCGCGCTCGAAACTCAAGGGTGGAAAGACCGCCGACAAGGCGATAGCTCGCATCACTCAATGGCGCGACGAGGAGATGAATCCCCGTGGCGAAGTGGTGGATATACTTGGCAAGAAAGGGGAGAACACCGCAGAGATGCACGCCATACTTGCAGAGTTCGGCTTGCCCTATAAATATCCCGAGGCTGTCGAGAAGGCCGCCGCTAAGATTGATGCCGGAATCACTCCGGAGGAGGTGGCGAAACGTGAGGATTTCCGTGGCGTCACCACTTTCACCATCGACCCCCGCGATGCAAAGGACTTCGACGATGCGCTCTCGATACGTCAGCTCGCCAACGGCAACTGGGAGGTGGGCGTGCATATCGCCGACGTAACCCACTATGTGCAGCCTAACACTATCATCGACCGCGAGGCTCAACAGCGTGCCACGAGTGTATATCTTGTAGACCGTACAATCCCGATGCTTCCGGAGCATCTTTCAAACGGAATCTGCTCACTTCGCCCGAATGAGGAGAAGCTTACATTCTCTGCCATTTTCGAGCTTGACGCTAAGGCAAACGTGGTGAACTACCGCATCGGACGCACCGTGATAAAATCAGACCGCCGCTTCACATATGAGGAGGCACAGGAGATAATCGAGACCGGAAAGGGAGACTTTGCCAAGGAGGTGCTCACTCTCGACAAGCTGGCCAAGGAACTCCGCCGCCGCCGCTACGATCAGGGTGCATTGGAATTCGACCGTGCGGAGGTGCGCTTTGAAATCGACAAGACCGGCCATCCTATAAGCGTCTACTTCAAGGAATCGAAAGATGCCAACAAGCTTATCGAGGAGTTCATGCTTCTCGCCAACCTCACGGTGGCTGAGAGCATAGGCAAGGTACCGAAGGGGAAGAAGGCGAAATCGTTCGTCTATCGGGTGCACGATAATCCCGATCCCGAGAAGATCAACAATTTCTCGATGATAGCCCTGCGCTTCGGTCATAGGGTGAAGACCGAGGGTAGCGCCAAGGAGGTCAACAAGAGTCTCAACAGGTTGCTGAAGGATGTGAAGGGCAGAGGCGAGGAAAACATGCTTGCGATGCTTGCCATACGAAGCATGGCTAAGGCTGTCTACACCACCGACAATGTGGGCCACTACGGACTTGCACTCGATTATTACACTCACTTCACATCGCCGATACGTCGCTATCCCGATATGATGGTTCACCGTCTTCTCGCCAAGTATGCCGACGGGGCACGAAGCACCGACAAGATGAAGCTTGAAGACCAGTGTAAGCACTCCTCCGACATGGAGCAGCTTGCCGCCAACGCGGAGCGCGCATCTATACGCTACAAGCAGGTGGAGTTCATGCGCGACCGCCTCGGAGAGGTCTACACCGGTGTGATCTCAGGAGTGACGGAATGGGGATTCTATGTGGAGCTTGACGAGAATAAGTGTGAGGGCCTTGTGCCGGTGCGTGACCTTGCCGACGACTACTATGACTACGATGAGAAAAACTATTGCCTTATCGGAAGAAAGTATCACAACAAGTACACCCTCGGCGATATCGTGAAGGTGCAGGTGGCGCGTGCCGACCTTGAGCGCAAGCAGCTCGACTTCGCTCTTATGAGCGACGAAGGAAATCCCAACAAACCGATAGAGGAGAGGAAGAGCAAGAATCCTCGCCATAACCCGAAAGATAAAAAACATAAGAGCCGTAGCCACGGCGGTAATTCACGCCGTAAAGGGAAAGAGTAATTCGTGAATTAAAAATAGTATGAAGAGAAGAAACACAGTGGCGGCATTAGTGGGAGGGGTGGCTCTCTTTACAGGAGGGCACACCCTCTTTGCCGCAGAGGATGTGATAGTGAAGACGGATGCCTACACCTGGAAAGGCGACACTCTTTATCAGGATGAGTTCAAGGCGTGGGCTGTAAGCCCGGAGGAGATCCGCTCCACCTACAAGGGTCGTCCCGGCTATTTCATGCCCATCGACCAGGTGTGGCGCCGGAAGAACGACCTCTCGGCCTATCCAAAGGTGAGCGGTGGAAATCCATTGATGGAGGCCGTCTACAATATGGGCCTCGATGAGATGGTGAATGCCGTGGAGCCGGATACAACACTCCGCACAGGCAAGGAGTGGGCCGGAGTGTGGACTCGTGATGTGAGCTACTCCATAATCCTCTCCATGGCCGCTCTGCAGCCCGAGGCCTCCATGATCTCACTTATGAAGAAGGTGAATCCGGAGGGGCAGATAATTCAGGATACAGGTTCAGGTGGCGCATGGCCGATCTCGACCGACCGTATGATATGGACTCTCGCCGCCTGGGAGATCTACAAAGTCACCGGCGAGAAAAGCTGGCTTGAGAAGGTGTATCCGATAGTGGTTCGTTCGCTCGCCAAGGATAAGGCCACGGTGATGAGTGAGGATGGACTGGTGAAGGGGGAGACTTCTTTCATCGACTGGCGAGAGCAGAGCTATCCTCGCTGGATGCAGACCGCCGACATATCGCAGAGCGAGGCCATGGGCACCAACGTGCTCTATGCGGCCGCTCTCGATGCCGCCTCCGAGATGGCTTCTGTGCTCGGTAAAAAGAAGGAGGCGGCGGCTTACAAGAAGGAGGCGTTTGATCTCGCCCAGGCTATCGACAAGACCTTCTGGATGCCCGATAAGGGTTACTATGGAATGTACACTTATGGCCGCGACAACAAGATTCTCAACCCCCGGGCCGAGACTCTCGGCGAGGCGCTTGCCATTCTCTATGACGTAGCCCCGAAAGATAAGCAGAAGTCTATCTCCGAAAATAACCCGACTACAAAGTTCGGTCCTGCCATATTCTATCCGCAGATAGCCGATATCCCGAACTATCATAACAATGCCCTGTGGCCATTCGTGGCATCTTATTGGACGCTCGCGCAGGCAAAGGCCGGAAACGAGCAGGGTGTGCTGGAGGGTATCGGTAGCGTGGTGCGTCCGGCGGCACTCTTCGCTACCAACAAGGAAAACTTCAACCTTGACAACGGCGACATCTTCACAGAGCTCAACTCCTCAAATATGCTCTGGAGTCTTGCCGGAAACATTGCCTTGACAAATCAGATTCTTTTCGGAATACATTTCGAAAAGAATGGTCTGCGTATCGAGCCGTTCGTGCCCGAGGCTATGGGCGGCACCCGCACTCTCTCCAACTTCCCTTATCGCGGAGCGCGACTCAACATTACCGTGAGCGGCTTCGGCAACAAGGTGCGTAGCCTTACTGTAAACGGTAAATCTTATTATCCGGAGAAGGGGAAGGTGATTCCCGCCAAGATGCTGAAAGGGGATGTGGATATACATGTGGAGCTCGACAATCAACCGATAGAGCCGATGAAGGTGAATCACGTGGCCAATTCCAAGGCACCTCTGACTCCGATAGCATGGCTTACGGCTGAAGAGGTGGCACCAGCGGGAGCGCCACAGATGAATCTCCTCCAGTGGAATCCCATAGAATATATAGGGGAGTATATCGTGCTTCACGATGGTAAAGAGGTGGGCCGTACTCACCAGACAAGCTGGCCCGCACTGACAGAGGGTGAGTGGCAGGTGATAGGCGTGGCCTCCGACGGCACACAGAGCTTCGCCTCAGAGCCTCGCAGCAACCGTAGGCGCAAAGTGTTTGAGATGGGTGCGGAGAAGCCGGTGATGACTTCCACTGAAGTAAGTTATAAGCCGTCGGGAAAGATTTCCGGTTGGAATGGCAACGGTTTCGCCGAGACAGATAAGTCTGCTCCTGCAACCGCCACAATCGATCTTGATCCCGCTTCGATGCCGGCAGGCACCTATACGATCTCCTTCCGGTATGCCAACGGCAACGGTCCGGTCAACACCGAGAATAAGGCAGCCATACGCAGTCTCTACATAGACGGTGTGGATGTCGGCACCATTGTAATGCCTCAGCGCGGACGTGGCAACTGGGACGATTGGGGAGAGAGCAATCTGGTGAGGGTAGACCTCACTCCCGGCAAGCATGAGGTGAAACTTGTGATGAATCCTGAGGATTCCAATATGAATCTATCCACAAATCATGCCATCATTGACCGTGTGATTGTAGAAAAAGTGGCGGAATAAGCAGGATTTTCAGGAGCGAAGCGATGAAAAAACTTGAAGCGACCGTTCCCGTCAATAGCTGAAATGTTAACGAAATGTTAAAATATGGAGGATTGGCCATGTCTTATGTAAGATATGGCCAATTTTTTTTCAAGGGTAAAATCAGAGTGTATTTAATTGATTATATGTGTTGTATGTGATATTTGAAGAGAAAAGGAGTAAAATAAAGTGTTAAAATATGAAAAAAGTGTATGAAATATTTTGTCAGTTTCCAGGAAATATCTAATTTTGCATCGGGTAAGTCTAACGCGACTTGCTCCTCGTGAATCCCCCAGGTCTTGATCGAAGCAAGGGTAGCGTAGTTGAGCGGTGCGACGTTGGTCGCTTGCCCGTTTGCCTCTTTAGCTCAGTTGGCCAGAGCACGTGATTTGTAATCTCGGGGTCGTTG
>CAZEOI010000008.1:0-72859 GCA_964513775.1 uncultured Sangeribacter sp.
CCACCGTACACGCCATATGGTCAATACGCAAGGCTGGATATGAAGCTATAATCATCAACAATAACCCCGAGACCGTATCAACCGACCACACCACCGGCGACAAACTCTATTTCGACCCTCTCACCGTAGAGGATGTTATGAATGTGCTCGACCTCGAAAAACCGATAGGGGTGATCGTATCGCTCGGTGGTCAGACCGCAATCAACCTTGCGGAACCACTCGCGGCTCTCGGTGCGCCTATCATCGGCACCGGCATCGAGGCTATACGTAACGCGGAAGACCGCGGCTGCTTCGAGGCTATTATGGAGAAACTCGGCATACCTCAGCCCGAGGGTGTGGCTGTCACAGACATAGAAGCCGGTGTGGCGGCCGCTGCCAGAATCGGCTATCCGGTGCTCGTGCGCCCGAGCTATGTGCTCGGTGGCAGAGCGATGCAGATCGTAAGCAACGAGCAGCAGCTGCGCCACTATCTCCACACTGCCGTGGAGATCAACGTGGAGCATCCTGTGCTCGTCGACAAATATATCATGGGCAAGGAGCTTGAGGTCGATGCCGTGTGTGACGGTGAGAATGTGTTTGTACCCGGCATAATGGAGCATGTGGAGCATACCGGCGTACACTCCGGCGACTCCATAAGCGTCTATCCCACATTCAGCGTATCGCCCGAGGTGAAACGCACTATTCTTGACTACACAGTGCGACTCGGACGTGAAATAGGCATAATCGGTCTCTACAACATACAGTTTATCGTAGATTCCAAGGATAATGTATACGTTATCGAGGTTAATCCGCGTTCTTCTCGTACAGTGCCTTTCCTTTCGAAAGCCACAGGTGTGCCTCTTCCCCACATCGCCACTCTGGTGATGCTGGGCCATTCGCTCCGTGAGCAAGGGATCACCACACTCTGTCCCGAGGAGAAAAAGCGCTGGTTTGTGAAGACTCCGGCCTTCTCTTTCTCGAAACTGCGCGGCATGGACTCCTACCTCTCTCCGGAGATGAAATCCACCGGTGAGGCCATCGGCTACGACAAGTCGCTCAAACGCGCTCTATACAAGAGCCTGCAGGCTTCAGGAATGACTGTGGCCAACTATGGCACGATATTCGTAACCATCGCCGACTCCGACAAGGAGCGTGCCCTCCCTCTCATCCGCCGCTTCTATCAGCTCGGATTCAACGTGGAGGCCACACGCGGCACTGCCGAATTCCTTCGCGCCAACGGAATCCGCACGCGTCTGCTCCATAAGTTGAGCGAGGGTAGCGACGAGATTGTCAACTCCCTGCGTCAGGGCCACGTGAACTACGTGATCAACACCATGGAGCTGGCGGCCGACCATTCCCGGCGCGACGGCTATTTCATACGCCGCACTGCCGTAGACAACAACATCACAGTCTTCACATCTCTCGAGACCGTGGCGGTGCTCCTCGACGTGCTCGACGACATCACCATGAAGGTGTCCACTATCGACGAAGACTAACTCTCAAACCTTAACCAACAATGCGTGAATACGAAATAATATCCAACCGCAGGCTCACCCATAAGACATGGGTGATGATCCTGGGTGGCGACACTGCCAAGATCACAGCTCCGGGGCAGTTTGTCAACATTGCTATTCCCGGGCTGTACCTCCGCCGTCCTATCTCCATATGTGATTACTCTCACGTGAGAGGTGAAATCACACTTCTCTATGATGTCGTAGGCGAGGGCACCCGCGAGATGAGCCGCATGAAAGCTGGCACGAAACTCAACATCCTCAGCGGTCTCGGCAACGGATTCTCAACCTCTTCGATCGGATCGAGTCCGCTCCTGCTTGGTGGAGGAATCGGGTGTGCCCCTCTCATGGCTCTTGCGCGCACACTCCGTCAGCAGGGAAAGAACCCCGTGGCGATACTCGGCTTCAACACTGCGGCAGACAGCTTCGGCATGGAGCGTTGGTTTGACCAGATCGGCGTGGAGGCTTACGTGGCCACCGTAGACGGTTCGCTCGGAACAAAGGGTTTCGTCACCGACGTGATCCGCGAGAAGAAGATAAGCGGCGACCATTTCTACGCCTGTGGACCGATGCCGATGCTCAAGGCTCTTTGTCAGGGTCTTGAGATGCCGGGAGAGGTAAGCATAGAGAGCCGCATGGGATGTGGCTTCGGAGCCTGCATGTGCTGCTCGGTTGAGACTGCCGACGGTGCGAAAAGAATCTGTAAGGATGGACCTGTTTTCAGAAAGGAGGAACTCATATGGAAATAAACAATGCCCTTAACCCCGACGGTGCCATAAACCGTCTGGAGGTCACTCTGTCAGGCGTGGCTTTGCAAAATCCGGTGATCCCGGCCTCCGGTTGCTTCGGTTTCGGCTACGGCATGTCGGAGTTTTACGACATCGACTGCCTCGGCTCAATCTCTTTCAAAGGCACCACCCGCGATCCCCGCTTCGGCAATCCCCTCCCCCGTGTGGCGGAATGTCCGTCAGGCATGATCAACTCCGTCGGTCTGCAGAATCCCGGCATCGACGCTGTTATTGCCGAGGAGCTGCCGAAGATGCGTGAGAAATTCCATCAGCCCATCATTGCCAATATCAGCGGATTCTCGATTGATGAATATGTGGAATGTTGCTCGAAGATCGACAAGGAGGAACAGGTGGCTATAATCGAGCTCAATGTAAGCTGCCCCAATGTCCACGGCGGAGGAATGAGCTTCGGCACATGCTGTGAGTCGGTTTCTGAAGTGGTGCGTGAGGTAAAGAAGGTTATCACCAAACCCCTTTATGTAAAACTCACACCTAACGTCACCGACATCGTGGCTATCGGCAACAGCGCGGTCGAGGCCGGTGCCGACGGCCTCTGCCTGATCAACACCCTCCTGGGTATGCGCATAGACATCAAGACACGCAGACCGGTCATCGCCAACCGTATGGGGGGATTCTCCGGCCCGGCCGTATTCCCGGTGGCCGTAAGAATGGTAAATCAGGTATCAAAGGCGTGTGGCGTTCCTGTAATCGGTTGCGGAGGTGTGACCACGGCATCCGATGTGATCGAGATGATGATGGCCGGCGCCACGGCAGTTGAGGTGGGTGCAGCCAACCTTGTCAATCCCTACGCCTGCAAAGATATCGTGGAGGCACTTCCCCACGAGATGGACCGTCTCGGCATAAACTCCCTCACCGAAATCATTGGCATAGTATAAATCACACCAAACTACACCATAGATATGAACAAAGATGTAATTATAGCCTGCGACTTCGGTTCTGCCGAAGACTGCCTCCGCTTCCTCGACAAATTCAAGGATGAGGAACGCAAACCCTTCCTTAAGATAGGTATGGAACTTTTCTATGCCGCCGGTCCCGAAATTGTAAAGGAGCTCAAGAAACGCGGTTTCAAGATTTTCCTTGACCTCAAGCTACATGACATACCCAACACAGTGAAGAAAGCTATGAAAGTGCTCTCCTCTCTTGATGTGGATATGGTGAACGTACACGCCGCCGGCACAATCGAGATGATGCGTGCCGCCCTCGAAGGGCTCACCCGTGAAGATGGCAGCCGTCCGATGTTGATAGCGGTAACTCAGCTCACTTCTACCTCTGAGAAAGCTATGCGTGAACAGCTCCTCATCGACGCCTCAATCAACGACACTATCGCCAAATATGCACAGAATGCTAAGGAAGCCGGACTCGACGGAGTGGTGTGCTCTCCACTTGAGGCGGCTCTCGTGAAAGAGGCTTGCGGCTCTGACTTCAAGGCAATCACCCCCGGCATTCGCTTCGCCGACTCCAAGGCCGACGATCAGGTGCGTATCACGGATCCTGCCCGTGCCCGTGAGATTGGCTCCGACTTCATCGTGGTGGGACGTCCCATCACGGCTGCTGAAGATCCCGTGGCAGCCTATCGCAGATGTGTAGCCGAATTCCTTGCTGAATAAACCTGAACCATAATACCCACACCCTAAAATGGAAATTGCAAAATCCGTAGCCAAAGAGCTACTCGCTATAAAAGCCGTATTCCTTAGCCCCAACAAACCGTTCACATGGGCCAGCGGCATCAAAAGTCCCATCTACTGCGACAACCGTCTTATTCTCACCGCTCCCAAAGCACGTAAAGTTGTGGAAGAGGCGATCGCCCGTACTGTCACCGAAAAATTCCCTGAAGCTGAAGTGCTCATGGGCACCAGCACCGCCGGAATCGCTCACGCTGCCATTGCCGCATGGATTCTTGACAAACCGATGGGTTACGTGCGCGGAGGCAACAAAGATCATGGACGTGGCAACCGTATCGAAGGTAAGCTCGAACCGGGTCAGAAAGTAGTTGTGATCGAAGACCTCATTTCAACTGCAGGCAGCTGCATCGAGGTTGTGGAGGCTCTCCGCGAGGCCGGAGCCGATGTGCTCGGCGTGGTCAGCATTTTCACCTACGGTATGAAGAAAGGTCTCGACCGTCTCGCCGCCGCTGATGTCACCAACTATTCCCTCTCCAACTTCGACACTCTCTGCGAGGTAGCCGTTGAGGAGAAATATATAACTCCCGAAGAGGAAGCCAAGCTCAAGAAATTCATGGCTAACCCCTCCGACGAATCCTGGATGGCATGAAACACCTTATAGACCCTACCGACCTCTCCAAGCAGGAACTTGAAGAGATCATAGATCTCGCACTCGACATCATCGAAAACCGCGAGAAATATTCTGAAGTGTGCAAAGGGAAGAAGCTCGCTACCCTATTCTATGAGCCCTCTACCCGCACACGTCTCAGTTTCACAGCTGCCATGATGGAGCTTGGCGGAAATGTGCTCGGCTTCTCCGATGCCAAGAGTTCCTCTGTGAGCAAGGGTGAGACTTGTGCCGACACCACCAAGGTGATCAACTGCTTCGCTGATATAATCGCGATGCGCCACTTCGAGGAGGGTGCGGCCACCGTATCAGCAATGAACTCCCACATACCCGTGATCAACGCCGGCGACGGTAGCCACAGCCATCCTACGCAGACTCTCACCGACCTGCTCACCATCAAGCGTGAGATCGGCCGGTTTGACAATATCACAATCGGTTTCTGCGGCGACCTCAAGTTCGGCCGTACCGTCCATTCTCTCATCAAGGCACTCTCACGCTACAAGGGAGTGAAGGTTGTGCTCATCGCTCCCGAGCAGCTCCGTCTTCCTGACTACATGAAGGAGGAGGTGTGTGACCGCAACGGAGTGCCCTACATTGAAGTTGACACGATGGATGAGGTTATGGGTGATCTCGACGTGCTCTACATGACCCGCGTGCAGAAGGAACGTTTCTTCGATGAAGATGAATATGACCGTGTGAAAGATTTCTTCATTCTCGACAAGGAGAAACTCAAGAATGCACGTCCGGAGATGCGCATTCTCCATCCCCTGCCACGCGTCAACGAGATAAGTGTCGATGTTGACTCTGATCCCCGTGCCGCCTACTTCCGTCAGGTTGAGAATGGCAAATTCGTGCGTATGGCCCTTATCTTCAAACTTCTGAAATGGGCCAACGATCCCGAGAAGACCACACAGCTCGTTCCCGAAGATGCTGTCCGCGGCAAATATATCTGCCGTAACAAGCGTTGCATCTCCAACATGGAGACCGGTGTGGAAAGTCTCTTCCGTCCGGCCCACGACCGCAACGGAGGCTACCGCTGCGTCTACTGCGAGTCAAAACCCAAGGAATAATCAGGGATTAACTACTAAGTATTAAGTATTAAGTACTTAGTATAGGAATTAGGAATTAGGAATTAGGGATTAGGGAGATAGGGAGATAGGGAGATAGGGAGATAGGGAGATAGGGAGATAGACTTAGAAATGAGAAATGGGATGTATCAAAAAATTTTTTGATACATCCCATTTCTCAAACTATATTTCTCTAATATTGGTGTTATATTGGCTTGATTAATTTAGATAGTTGCTACGGCAGCGGTATTGCTCTTTTGAGCATTGCCCTGACGCGGGCCATTCTTCTGACCTTTGCCCTGCTTACGGTCCTTACCAGATTTGCCCTGCTTATTGTGAGCCATCTGCTTGCCACCTTTCTGGCCTTGACGGATAGCCTTAGTGCCTTTAGCACCACCCTGAACATAAACATTCTCAAGGAACTTCACATAGTTATCAGGACCGATGATCTCCTTGACCTGAACAAGATACTCTCTCATATCGGCAACTCGCGCCGCACTACGCACAGAATCATTCTTCTGCATCTCTGCCTTACGAGCGGCGAGATCCTTCTGATCAGCTTTACCAGACTGTTTGTTAGCCTTCATCTGCTCCTTCTCAGCCTTAAAGGCCTCCATCTTCTTCTGACGTTCCGCCATACGCTTGGCATCAAGCTGCTGGAGCTGTGACTTCTGGGCTTCCGTGAGATTCAAACCCTCGAAAGGATTAGCTCCACCCCTTTTCATACCCATTTTCTTACCGTCTTTCTGACGATCGCCACACTTCTTGCCATCCTTCTGCTTCTCGCCTCCACAGCATTTCTTACCGCCATCTTTCTTACACTGCTCAGTCTTGGCTGCATCGTTAGAAGAATTAGCAGTTGACTGTGCCATACCATTGAAAGCCATAAGCGACATGGCCATGAAAGCTATCCCTAAAATTCTCTTTTTCATCTTATATCTTATTATTATTGTTATCAGTTAATATTATTGTTATTTGTTTAATTAATATTTCCGAGTCTCCTCAGAGCAAATTTCCTCCGGACATCCGAGTCTCCTAAGACTAAATTTCCACCGGAAATGTCATGACAGACATCGAACTTCAGAAGAGATCCGTATCGGTGTTGTACGTCTCTTTGACTGATATAACAATAGAAGGCTTAATAGTAACCTACTGTTTAACGCAGATTTAACTATTAAGCCCTCAAAATAATAAATACCTTTAAAAAATCACCTTATACATTAAACCATCCCTTATAAACTCAATCTTTACGCGCCCGTCACTTACTAAGGAATAAGGATAGAAAGGAGGAGGAGAAACGAAGGGGAATGCAAGCAAAAGCACCTGTAAAACCCTTGCGGGGAGGGGTTTGTTTTTTTGGAGCCTAAAAGATTTCCCGCGAAGCGAAAAGGAAATCCCGAGCTCCAAAAAAACAACTCCGACCCGCTACCACAGAGTCGAGTGCAGTCAAACCTCCGACCCGCAACCACAGAAGCGAGTGCAGACAAAATCAAGGAATCACCACCTTGATCTGGACTGGGAAATGATCCGAAGGCACACGACTCTTATACGGACTAATCTTCAACTCCTCAGGAAAATTAGCCGACTTATAATTCTGTGAATCCGAACCCGAATTGTTGCCGATAGAAGACTTCTCATAACCAAGCTGACGATCCTCGTCACGCGATGTACGGTAAGTATCAGTGAGCACACCATACTTCTCCACCTTTACACCATCCGACACAAAAATATGGTCGATACGACTCTCAGTGAAACCATCAGTCTTATAATCATTCCATGTGCCATTAGGCGCATACACAAACTCCGCAGTCTTGAAAGAATCCAGAAGGAAATCCGAACCTGCCAACACCTCATACATATCATGAGTCTGATCAACATTGAAATCACCCGTAAGGAAAGTAGGCAGATTCATCCCGATCTCCTTCATCTTCTTTTGAACGAGCAACACACTCTCCACACGAGCCTTCTTACCCACATGGTCAAGATGAAGATTATAGAACTGAAACTCCTTACCACTCTCCTTATGGCGGAACTTACCCCAAGAGCAGATGCGCACACAAGCCGCATCCCAACCAAGACCGGGACGGTCAGGGGTCTCCGACAGCCAGAAATCACCATGATCGAGAAGCTCAAACATATTAGTGTCATAGAAGATAGCAGAATGTTCGCCAGCCTCCTTGCCATCGTCGCGCGCCACTCCGGTGTACTCATATCCAGGAAGCTGAGCTTTCAAATCTTCCAACTGACTCTTGAAACCCTCCTGAGTG
The DNA here is from genome assembly GCA_964513775.1 of uncultured Sangeribacter sp. Classification (GTDB taxonomy): domain Bacteria; phylum Bacteroidota; class Bacteroidia; order Bacteroidales; family Muribaculaceae; genus Lepagella. The sequence continues at coordinate 7,923 of CAZEOI010000008.1, forward strand.
CCGAAAATATGGAAATCGTGGAAACGTATCACACTTGCCACCACCGGACAACGACGTTCCCAGCCATCCCCCTTCTTACGGTCGCCATCATTAAGCTGCCTCAGATTATACGTAGCCACATTAAACTTCGCAGATTCCTCCGCGAATGCCTTCACGGATCCCGCAACCATCAATAGTGTCACGAAGACCGCTCCAAAAAATCTCTTCATAAATATCAGGTATATTTTTTGCAAAGATAGCTCAATTATTCAAAACCCCCAACCGAATCCCCTCCAAAAACAGTTTTGTGCCGCCGATACCCCCGTGCCGACAGCGGAAAAACCTATTAAATCTCTACGAACTAAAATCACTTCACAGGCCTAAACAGATACTCCGGTGTGGCTATCACAACAGTATTATACGGCAACAACTGTATTCCCTCTGCCTTCAATTGTGTCAAGGTCTCGTTCTGCGATATGGCAAAATTGCCGAAAGGGCTTCTCTCATCCTGTCCAGGCACAGAATAGGCAAAATAAATCCGTTTCTTCGCCCGATTTACCAAACCCATGCTTTCCAACTTAAGCAAGGTCTCCTTCATCTGAGAGTGTGCCTTAAATGCATATCTCTCGATATTATCAGGACTGCAATACTTTGTTTCAAGAAAAAGAATCCAACTCCTACCGTCATCCTTCAAGGATGAAAACAGACACTCGCAATTCTCAGTCCCTACAATGAAATTGCTGTACTCCTCCAGATTCACCGCCAGATAAGGTATGCTCTGACCCTTGTTTCTCTTCTTCAAATGAAAGAAATCTATATCGGGAAACGGCTCCAACGAAATCACAACACCTTTCCGGCTACCGGTGCTTTTGGTATAGTCGGCCACATAGCAATCGCTATCCAGCACTGCCGAGTCTTTGAAATAATCTTTCATATCTCAGCTTATGAAATTAATGAGATTGTTGAAGTCAGCCATAACCGTCTTCATTACACGGTCGAAATAGTTGTCGCGGATAAGACCTTGTTCATCTTGAATAGTACTCTTATCCTTAATACAACCCTCCTCAATCTCCCAAACCGACACCATCGAAGGATCGATACGTGCCTCTTTCGGTACCGTGGAGAACTCATTCACCAGATCCTCATTCTCCTTGTTAGCCTTGACTGCCAAGTAAGCCAACATACAGTTGTTCAACGCATAAAGAATATAAGGGCTATGAGTGGTGATGACGATGGAATCACGCGCGGCTTGATGCTGAAGCTTGGAGAAGATATAATATACCAAGCTCACCTGTGTCTGGGGAAAGAGATTCTGTTCCGGCTCCTCAATTACAAGATTAGTGGAAATCGGGAATTTAAGTTGCATATTCATCATTAGAGGAACTGCCTGAGAGATAAGCAGTGTGGATATCTCAGGTGGTAGCTTGTCACCTTCCCCGATCTCTGATATTTTTTTAATTACAGAACTCATATAATCTTGCTTCTCCTTCTCAGATAATGATGAGAACCTCTGGAAAAGCTCGACAGCCTCCTTTTCACCGAAGCTATCAGTAAATTGACTCCGGATGATTGCAGAGCCTCGTTCTGCCACCGCCTCCCTGTATTTCTTACGGTCAGCCGCAGAACGGTTCTCTTCATGCTCGTAAATCCAACGTGTAAGATAGTCTACACATACACACAAAGGCACTACAGACTGCAGACCGCTCGAAGCCTGGGCAAATCTGATATCCTTACCGTCGTCCAAGCGGATCTTGTCGCTATTCTCCGCTTCATTGAAAAAATAACGGCCACCTAAATTCAATATAGCCAGTTCATCATCAGATGTATACTTCGTTCGTATCTCCTGCCAGTCGTCGATAAACTCCAACAGATAGTTATCCGGCATCTTCACGGTGAAGATACCCGGCAATGCCAGCATGTTACGTTCGGAAGGGATATAAGCGTTCTTACTCAGCAGAGCAGCCTCGAGGGGATTCAACACAGTAGCCTTAGCCTTTCCGAATACCACCTCCAGACTTATATGGTTTCCTTCATACCTAATCAAAGACCCCTCAGAGACATACCCTTGGAGATTATGGTAATTTATAAGTTTAGAAACTACGAACTCCCACGTTACAAACTCCACCGACTGTTCGAGTACACAATCCTTCTCAAGCCAATTGCAGAAGCTGATGATCTTGGCCACAGTGCTTTTTCCACTGCTTTGGGGACCGATAAATACGTTTATCAAGTTCAAGTCAACGTTCACCTCCCTCACCGGGCCTATATTTCTCAGAGTCAGAGTAGCCATAGATATTTGATTTGTTACCGCAAAGATAGTCCAAAATCCTCAATCCACCAAATTCCCCTCTTTCATGGCACTTTTATATCAATCCACAAGAAACATGTCAATCCGAATAAAAAACAGTTTTCCGCCGCCCTCGCGCCGACAGCGGTATAAACCGTCAGGATTTATGGAAATCCTCATGACGCATCTTTTACAAAGCCGTCTCATCCAGGATACCTTCATCCCATAGCCGGTCGGTCTCCTCATCTATCTGCTTTAGGAAATAGGCATTCAATACACTCTTGATTCCATTGCGAACTTATCAGAATGGGCGTATGCAAACAGTCGCAGCAAATCTTTTTGAACCGGCGTTATCGCACGTGCATCCAAATGTCGGATAGTTACCTTAAGGGATTACACATCATACACATTCTCGAAGTCCCGTAATTCCTCCAGCCATATTTCAAGCTGCCTTAAGACATGTACAGAGTACTCTATTTCACCGGGAGTAATCGTAGGAGCACCCTCCTGTCCGTGAGAACCTTGATGCATCACCACTTTCTGATACATCTTGGCCTTTCGCAACCATTGTCTTACGGTATTTAGCTTATCTGCCGTATCGTACTGCCTGATTATATTCTCCACACTTACCAGTGGAGCATCCGGATGCTGAACGATATGTCGTCGGATTGCAGTTACCAACTCCTCACCATGAGCATATTCATTGTTTACCTTTGGTTTGAGATAAACCGGTTTATCTTCCAGTAGACGCTTAAGCATTTCATCCATAATGGTATGCGTATCCATAACCGTGAGCTTCGCGAATTCATGCACGAGTATCTCGAATCTCCGTCTCAGTCTGTTGGAGACACCGCTGACATCATCCGGACTCGCGGTATAATATTCCTTTATAGCACTGACTGTCTCTGTAGCCCTAAAATTATAGTATTCACATACCCTGTCAATCATGAAAAGGTTACCGAACCTCCACCGTTCGCCATAACCGCCATATTCCTTCACCATATGATGAATTAGATTGAAATAGCTGACATTATGTGTAAGCAGCACAATCTGGAAATGTCCGAAACGGTCGATAAGGTAACGTATGATGCCGATACGGTTAGAGACATCTAAGCTCGTGACGAAATCATCCAAAACAAGGATCGGCCGTATATCACTTTGAGGAAGCCCAGCCACATAGGCCAAAGTATGCTCGAGAAACGCTACAAGCCGCACGATCCTGATACGCGATTCATTAAACACACTATGCAGATCATTAGTCGCCTCGATACCCCTTTTATTATCCTTCAGCGTGAGAAGATCTGCATCATACTCAGCTACGCTCACCTTCAGGTCATCGAGGAAATACTCCTGCAGTACTTCGGTGATTCTTGTCGACACAACTGTCCAATCCACGTTCACATGCTCCGGACAATGGACTGTCTTATAAGATACGAGGCGTGATAACGATATCTCTTCGATATACGACAATTGTGTACCCTTGAGCATGAAAGCCGGGACATTCGAAGGGGTATCTATATCAAGCGCCGTGCCGTCTATTCGGATATCCATGGATCCACCAAAGCGGCACTTCTGATCAGTCAGCCACTCATTGAGCATTTGACTTGCCTGCACCTCAAGAACTTCCTCTCCGAGCTCCGGAAGTTTCAGGTCTTTGCCGAAATGCCACAGTCGTACGGCATCGAACAAAGAGGTCTTTCCGCTACCGTTGTCGCCATATAGCACGAGATTACCCGCCGAAGGTAAGTCTATGGCAACCTCTTTGGAAATACCCTTGTAATTGCTTATCTTCAGTCCATTCATAACTCAGTTGATTCTACGCTTTGAAAAAATCGTGTAAAAGACCCGTTATCCTCACCCTGCGGCTCTCAAAATACTCCACGGTGAGATTACCGTCGGGTGGCAGTTGACTGCGGATGGCCGCTGCCTCTCTTTTCCTTATCTTCTCAAACCTCTCCGGAAACGGCACTGATCGCATTGTTGAAGTTACCACTATATAGTTTTCCAAAGAGCGTGAAGTGACCCACCAAGACAACGATCCGGAAAGATTATTCCGAAACCATTTATAGTCCGCTTCTTTCAGGATTCTGTCAATCTTATAGTCCTGCACTGCTCCCGTTTCCGGATTCTCAAGATAGAAAACCAATAATGCCAGACCCTTCTTCAGGCGGCCGGGATCATAGAAATAATCCATATTAAATCCGTTGCTCCAACGCTCTGGGATAAAGTGATCCTTCATTATACCGGTTATTATGGCATATATGCCGAATTTAACGGATGATGTCGCCCCCGTGGCATAAGAATATCTTACAAGCACCTGTATGAATCTTGCAAGAGCCTCTTCCTCCAATGAATCCTGAGAAATATGCTTGAACACATACACTACAAGCGCATACCATGGATATCGGTTGGAGTAAGCCTCAAGAATCTGTAGCCATGCCCCTACTCTGGTAGATTCCTTTTCAAGACTTCTGATTATCCGAAGACTCTCCAGAATCAATTCAAGATCATCAAGGATCTTCTTGTATGAAACATTCAGGAACGGAGAATAAGACTCCAGTAAAAAAAACTCCCTTAACCCACGTTCATGCGTCAGCACACTGTTACGCCCCCTCACTATATGGGAGTATACACGGAAAAGATCATTGATGGTTAAATTGAGATCCTTGCAGCCAGCATCAATGTCTCGCCACCTTGTCTGCATCTCTTCAACGCTATCTACCGACGACGCCATCTTATATAGGCGAGATTTGAAGATATCGGCATCCAGAAGCTCCTGTCCCCTGTCGTTTATTGTCTCAAACACGGTTAACGCTTTTGACATTGCATCTGCATCAGTGTCTCCCGAAAGTTCAATCGGCAGTAGATATACCGATTGCACAAAATAGTCTCTGAAGGCTTCTTTCTCTGAATTTTCTAATTTATTAAGATATTGGTTGAAATATGAGAAAAGGATTCTGGCATTCTGGGTTATGACACCCCCACGTCCCTCTGCTGCCACAGCTGCTTCTGTATCCTGCCCGATAGACACACTTGAAGACTTATATTCCTCTTCAGGCTCCTCCATAGCAGAGAGCTGAGAGGATGAGGCAGTCTTGAAGTCCTCCTCTTTCCATTCAGCTATACTTCTTAACTGAATGTTTTGGTCCTTCATATCATCCAACCATTCTATCTTTGGCACCCATTCATCATTCCAGGTGTCAATCATCAGCATCCTGCGGATCTTCTGGGAGATTCCCGGAATAATCACCGACAGTATCTTGAGGATAAGCCATAGCGTGATCAAGCGTTGCTGACCGTCCACCACCTCATACACCCCCTTACGTCTTCTACTCTTTGCCAACATTATGGATCCGAGAAAATAATCCTCACCACTCTTAAAAGAGGTAGTGATATCATAATATAATTGTAATAACTCTTCATCGCTCCACGAATAGGGACGTTGAAAAGCCGGGATCAGATACTTGTCATCGTTAAGAAAGAGGGCCTTTAGATCTTTTTGCTCGGCCGATAAAGAGAGCGACATACTGGAGGGATTAACATTCAACCATACTACCCTACACTCCGGCTAAAGAGCGAGGGCCTTTAAATTGCAAAAATAATAAATCCATCCAACACCTCCAACTCTTACCCAATTAAAAATCATAGCTGATTTATTCATGAAAATCTCTACTCACAGGCCATCATGGTGGGGATCACGATGGTGAGCAAGGCAAGAGTGCCCTCTACATCAAACTCATCGGTGTGGGCCGGAAGCAACAAGGTCTCGCCTTGTCTTACCGATGTGCTTATGCCATCTACCTTCAGACTACCATTCCCCCCTACACACACTAATCCCATAAAGGAATCATGACTGTTTGTGAGATGACGTTCTCCCGCCACCACCTCCTTACGGATATGGAAACTGTCACTCTTCAGCAACTCCTCAGTCGTCAACGGCTCCTCAGTCGTCAACGGCTCAGAAGACTTTGCCTTACTCAATGCTCCGGATGCATCAGTGCAATCCGTGGTCAGCAAAGGATCAGTAAACCCGGGGTCCGAAGGGCTGATAAACCCAGGGGCCGAAGACCCAGTAATCCCGGGGTCCGAAGGATCGATAATCCCGGTTGACATGCTTCCGGTAGCCGGGCAATAGCGACAGCCGTCGGAAGAGCTGCAAGAAGACATCTGCACGCTCAATTCATCGGCGGCGTTGATGAACTTCACCACTAAAGGAAACGTATCGCCATATCGGTTGTAGACACTCTCCCCTACAAGGCGGTCCTTATATTTGCTCACCATGTCGGCCAACGTCATGCCACAGTCATCGCCATCCATAACAATACTTTCGCATCCGGGCACTCCCGAGAGTTCCCAGCTTTCCCCTATGTCCTTACAATTAATTTTCAACCCCTTGAAACGTGATATTGCCTCCCCGCCCCAGGTCGCTGTCTTCAGATAAGGCAGAAATTTTATCGGTTGTCTCATAATTGTTTTATTATCCCAAACTTGTAAACTTCGATATTATTTAAGTGAGAAGAGAGAAATGATTTAAGAGAGAGAAGAGAAGAGAGCATCGGCACCTGCCGATTAGATATAATTACTGCCGTACGGATTACCACCCGTACGGCAGCGATTATGAATTATACACCATATATTATGGAATCAGCACTTCCATCGGCTCGCTGTAATTATAGCGGCGAACCTCAGCGGTGGAGTAGTTGATACGGGCGGCCGCACGGATATAGACACGGCGTCCGGACGGGATCTCTCCGTTGCTGGTGATTGTGAGTTCCTGACCAAAATTGCCCTCAAACTCGTTGCCATTATAGTTAAGCGCAGCGGTCCAGCGATCGTCACGGGCACGATAGCCCACCGATGATGAATAGCTTACGAAGAGCTGAACATCTGTTACGTTCATAAGATCATCGCTATAGTCTCCGCCACGGGTAGGCTGGATCTTATCGCGGAAATCCTCCGGACTAACACCACGCTCCACCACAACCTTGGCCTTGATCTGACCATTGCTTACCTGCGGTTCGCCAACGATGCGTACATTCAGGAAGGGCTGAACTTCGAATTTCACTTTGGTCGTGCCCTTGATATCAAGCTCTTTGCACTCATCGGCCAAGAGAACACCATCGGGAGTCTCTCTTACGAGCGGAATGAACGGACCATCGATGCGCACATAATAATGACCTTTGAAGATCTTGGTGTTCTGGAATGTGCCATCCGACATGCAGTAGAAGTCAGGATTATGCTGAACGTTGTCACCCCAGCTGAGCTCCGTGAGACGAACGCGGATACCCTCGCTACCCTGATCAGTGAGCACGCGATTGCCTGTGGCCACGTCGACTACCTCACCCTTGATGGTCTCCTTGGGCTCGTCATAATTGTCGAGCTCGAAGAGGTCGCATGATGTGAAAGTCATCATCATGGCTGCGGCGGCTGCGAATATTTTAAATTTTTTCATTTCAATTCTCTGTTAAGTTTCTGAATCTGGTTAATATTAGGATTATTATCTGTTAGGCTGCTGGTCTATCACCAAGCTCTTGCCAACCTCTCCGCCGGGGATTGAGAAATAATAGTCCACCTGGCTGTAGCCGAGCTGTTTGTCAGACATATTCTGGAAGTGTGTATCGAAGAAATACTTTCCGTTGGCGGTGCAGTAGAAAGGATAAAGACCGCGGAAACGGTAGTTGTTGTTGCTGCTGAAGCTGTCTTTGTCGCGAACCTCACCCCAGAAACCGTCACGACCCTCGTAGTGCTGCACACGCCAGCGACGGATATCCCACTTGGTCTGATGCTCGAAAGCAAGCTCCTTACGACGCTCACGGCGCACGATGTTGCGGCTCTCCTCACTGCCTGTAAGGTTGCTTGAGAGCTGCTCGGCACCGGCACGCTCGCGGATGTCGCGGATGGCCTGGGTAGCCACACCGAGCATATCTGTGCCGTCGGGGGAAGCAACACCTGCTATCGAAAGCTCAACGGCTGCCTCGGCTGCGTCAAGAAGCACCTCGGCGTAGCGCATCAGGATGTAAGGCTGGTCGCACACACCCTCACGGCCGCCACGGAAATTGGGATCAAGCCATTTGCGGGTAACAAGACCGGTGACACCACTCTCACCCCAGCCTCTGTAAGGACCGCAAGGACCGGTGGCAGGCACCTGCTGGCCGTTCGGACCCTCCACATATTTAAGCTCTGTGGGGGAGTTGCTGAGCACAAGCTGATCGCCATATTTCGAGTCGGTGAAGCTCTGTGAAGCATTGCCGTAGGAGTAGTCGTTCATAAGATGGGTCACGGGAAGCGAGCCTGTATAAGAGCCGGCCCACATATCGACTGTGCCATCGGCAAACTTATCGCCGGGGAAGATAACCTGAGCTCTGAGACGAGGCTCGGCGTTGGCGAAGAAGTCAAGCGGTTTATCATACATAACGTATTCACCCTCCATGATATTATCGCCTGTGGTCACTTTAAGAGTGCCGTCGGGATAACGGGGGAAGCCGTCGAAGAGCTCCACGAAGTCGGCGGTCGGACAGGTGCCGCAGCTCAGAGGTGAGTGGGCCGGATAAGTGAAGTTCATCATGTAGGGAGAGTTGTAGCTGTCGTAGCTGTGAGTGGTGGTTGGATAGAGATACTCCCTTACCCAGAGATGCTCGGAGCTGTTGGCATCTGCAAGCATGTCTACAAGGTTCTCAAACTGCGCGTTGCGATCGTCGGCGCTCCATTTTGATTTGTGGAGTGAATACTTCCCATCTTTGATAATCTCGGAAGCAGCCTTGTAAGCCTCTGCGAAATATTTCTTGGAGGCAGCCTCCCAGCTCTGTGGATCGAAGCCAATCACACGCACTCCGGTCTTGGCACCGAGGCCGGTGAGGTGGCCGTCGACAGTCTGGTTATATTTGGCAACGGAGCCGGCGTAAAGCATCGCGCTCGATTTATAGGCGAGAGCCACACTGCGGTTGGCATAGCCGCGCTTCGCGCTCTGGGGGCTCATAAGCTCGATTGCCTTGTCGTAGTCAGCGAGAATCTGATCCCAGGTCTCCTCCTCGCTTGAACGGGGCACCTCAAGCACATCATCGCCGGGATAGTTGATCACACGGGTCACGAGAGGTATGCCGCCGTAGCGCATTGCCATCTGAGTGAAGGTGAAAGCTCTGAGGAAGTAGGCATGACCGATATAGTCATTATAGGCCACTGATGAATAATTGCCTTGATAGTTGGGCAAATCCTCGATCAGCATATTGATCTTACGGAGGTTTTCGAAGCTCTCACGCCAGTAATCGCCATTAGCATCCTCTCCGGTGAAGGCGGTGACGATACCGTCACGTCCTACGGCCTCGCCTGTGCCCTCCACACCTTTTGATACGAGCCAGCCATTGCGGTTATGACCACGCTGGGGAAGATATTTGAAATCCTCGAAAGGGAGGTGGCTGTAGATCTCCGCGAGATATATCTCCATGCCGGCATCGTTGCTCAGCAGGGCGTCTTCTGTCATCATGCCTTTCGGCGAGATATCGAGGTCGGCACATGAAGTGAGGAGGCCGAGACCGATGATTGATGAGAATATTATCTTTTTCATGTCGTTTCTAATGTTGATTGTTAGAGAGAGAGGTTAAGACCAAAGGTGAATGTGCGGTTAAGCGGGTAGAGACGTCCGTTGTCTGTATCGGGATGTTCCGGATCGACGAATTTCACCTTAGTGAAGGTCAAGGGGTTGTAGCAGTTGAAATAAACTCTGATCTTATTGCCGCGGAGCAGTTTCTCGGGGATGGTGTAGCCGATCTCAAGGCTCTTGAGGCGGAGATAGTCGGTCGACACGCGGTTGAATGTAGAATTACTTCTCGGAGTGCGGTTGCCGAACGCATAGTAACCGCTCACCCATTCAGTTGCCGGATCGTAGATATCGGCGTTGGGATCTACCGTATGCCAACGGTCGGTAAACTGCTCAAGCACACCGCCGCCGTTCTGACCCCAGACTGCGAAGAGAGGCTCCTCATATGACATGGAACCCAATGCGGAACCCTGCCAGAGCATATTGAAGTCAAACCATTTCCAGTTTACGTTCACGTCGAGTGAATAGTTCATCCAGGGAGTCTGGTCGTAGGCATAAGGATGCTCATCCTCACCGTTGATCTCACCGTCGCCGTTCCAGTCTACATATTTGTAGTCGCCGGGGAGAAGGTCGCGCTCAGTGTACTGAGGGTTGTTCCAGATCTCATACCAGTTCTGGTAGCGGCCTGCACCTTCGTAGCCGAACTGCACACCCTGGAAGCGGTTGTTGAGGTTATCGTGACGCCATTTGTCGTAAGAGCTGGTGTAGTTGTCGTTCTGAACTGCGGTGAGGTATTTGTTACGGGTGATGGAGAAGATGCCACGTGCGCTCCAGCTCCAGTCGCCGATTGCATATCTGTGGGAGAGTGAGATCTCAAGACCGTAGTGACGGTCAGAGTTACAGTTCTCAAGTGGTGCGGTGGCACCGACTACTGTAGGAAGATCGCCGGCACGGCTCTGGAAAAGACCTGTACGGTTGCGCACGAAGTAGTCTACAGTTGCACCGATCCAGCCGTTGCGGCTCTCGAAGTCAACACCCACGTTGAAAGTCTTTGACTTATACCAGCTGAGGAGCACATTGGGAATACGGGAAAGTTCCGCACCGTAGATATACTCTCCATCGAATACATAACCGGGTGAATAGCCGTTGTAGTTACCGTTGTCGGAAGTTGTACCGCCACGGTAGTTGAAGCCCTGGAGCCACTCGTAGTTGATCGAGCCGTCATCACCGAGCACACCGTAGCTTGCTCTAAGCTTAAGCTGGCTCACGAAGCCTTCGGGATCGATGCTTTCCTGCCACCATTTCTCCTGAGCGATACGCCAGCCGGCAGATACGGAGGGGAAGAAGCCCCAGCGGTGACCTTTTGCGAATTTTGAAGATCCGTCATAACGGAACTGTGCCTCGATAAGGTAGCGGTTGTCGTAGTCGTAGTTGACACGGCCGATGAACGCGCGGTTGCCGAAGTCGTAAAGATCGCCGAGACCCGTGTTCATAGAACCAACCTGACCATCCTCGACGCCTGCGAGAAGGTAAGGAACCGAGAAGGCGAGATCGCGGTATGCGTAGAAGTTGTCGCCGTGGCGCTCTGTCGATTCATAACCTACCACCACGCCTAAATTATGAACATCGGCGAATGTGCGGAGATAGTTAAGAGTGATCTGGGTCATGAACTGGCTCTTGTCGTAGAACTCACGACGCATGTTGGAGGGAGATGTCTCAGAGAATATCTTTGAGGTGTAGCTGCCGTCTGCCTCGTTGTAGGCATACTGTGTAAACTCCTTCTTATAGATCTCGTTGTTGTCGAGAGTGTAGTCGTAGCTGATGAGAGCTTTGGCAGAGAGGCCCTGAAGAACCGATGTGTAGGCACCGAAATCGACGTTGATGGCACCACTTGACTGGAACATCTTGCGGCGATATTTACGATAGCCGGAGTAGTCGCTGGTCATCATGGCCACTGTGTTCTTCTCCAGGTCAAGACCTGCGTAGTTGAGCATTGTGCGCTCAGGATCGGCATAGGCGGGATGAAGCACACCCTGGCTCCAGTAGTTACGGATGATATCTACAGAGCTGTAGTAAGGGGTGTTGCGGTTGTCGGCCATTGCCGAGATATTGAGGTCGAGCTTGATACCTTTCCAGATCTCTGTAGAGAGATTGCTGCGGAGGTTCATCTTGTCGTAGTTGAGATCACCCGACTTAAACATACCCTCCTGATAGAGGTAGCCGAGGCTGGCGAAATATTTGGTCTTCTCGTTGCCGCCGCTCACGCTCACGTCGTGCTGAGTCTGAGGGCTCCATGAAGCGATCACCTCACCGTTCCAGTCAGTCTGGGTGCGGGTGCCGTTAAGGAAAGCGTCAAAATCCTCCTGACCGTAAGAGATCTGGCCGCCGTTGATGTTATTGCGGGATTTCTCATTCCAGATGGTCATGGCGTCGATAGCGCTGGCGAGCTTCGGCATTGATTTGGGCTTCTGGATGGTGAAGGAGCCGTTGTAGCTCACTTTAGCTTTGCCAACCGCGCCCTGCTTGGTGGTCACGAGCACTACGCCGTTTGCAGCTCTCACACCATAGATGGCAGCCGCGGCATCCTTAAGCACCGACACATCCTGAATGTCGTTGGCATTGAGACGCTGGAAATCCTCCACTGTGCGGGGCACTCCGTCGATCACCACGAGGGGGGAACCCATGCCACGGATATCGAAGTTGTTGTTGTAGGTGCCCGGCTCGGCACTCTTCTGCCATACACGCACGCCGGGAATCTTACCGGTGAGCATGTTCTGCGGGTTCTCATTGTTGGTCTTGATCATGGCATCGCCCTTTAGCTCCGACACCGCACCGGTGATCGAGCCTCTGCGCTGCACGCCATAACCCACTACAACCACTTCGTCGAGCGACTCGCTGCTTGCACTGAGCACGAAGTTGATCTCTGTGCGTCCTTTCACGGCCGCCTCCTGAGGATTATAGCCAATATAGCTCACTACGAGCACTGCGTCGGAAGCGGCATTAAGCACATAGTTGCCGTCAATGTCGGTGGCCACACCCACTGCGGTGTTCTTCACCATAACCGTCGCTCCGATAAGGGGCTCGTTGTCGGTATCTGTCACTGTACCTCTGATTGTCAGCGTCTGCTGAGCTGAAGCACCTATGGCCGAGAGAGCCGTAAGCACCATTGCCAACAAAGCCGGCAGAAGGTTTCTTTTGGTTAAATTTGAAAGCATAGTATAAGGATGTTGATTAGTTAGTTCTTCTTGAGTTCATGAGAAGCAAGCACTGCATACTCGGCTGCATTTACGAATGTGAACATAGCCTCGGTGTCGTTCTTGCTACGGTCGCGGTTCCATCCGGAAAGCAGGTTCACGGGGAGCATATCCTTCTCAAGGAAGTTTGCGTAGCCATAGTCGAGATTGGTCTGGAAAGCTTTCAGGCAATCTGCCGCCGCGGGATTCTGACCATAGGCCTCTGCATATCCTCGCATAAGCACTCCGTTAAACCAGGGAGAGAAGCCGGTGAGATCGAAAGAATAATAACCTGAAAGAATCGAGCCCAACTTTGCGAAATGGTTGAAGCTGGTGGTCGTGAGGCTCTTGGCATCGGCTGCATAGTCGGCGTTGCCGGTGGCTTCAGCGAGAGCGGCGGCTCCGGAGAGCATTGTGCCGGTGTTGTAGCTGTAATAGTTGCCTGTGGCTCCTGTGTCGCGGTTGTTGGCACGGTAACGCTCACCGTCAATCTTCTCATAAGCAATTCCGCCGTCGGCACCGAGCATATCGTAATACACCCCTTCCGAAGCGTTGTAGAGTTTTCTCTTCTGCCAGTCGTAGATCTTTCCGGCCATCTTCAGATAGTAGTCTGATTTATTCTCGGTGACCTCTACCCTCTTCTTATCGTCTGCGATGGTCTTATATGTGATCTGGTCTGCTTTACCTTTATAGATATCGCTGAGCCATACGAGAGGGCTGATCATCGGGCCGTTGCTGCAGGAGTGTTTGGTGGTATAGCCCGGACCCCAGGTGATTCCACCGTTCTCATTGCCGTTGGCATCGAGAGTGCAGTCCCAGCCGTCGAGCACATAAGAGGCGAGATATTCCGCCTTCTTAAGATAATCGGCATTATCCGTGATAAGATAAGCCTCAACCAATTCTCTCACGAGCCATTCCTGGTCGTCATACACATTGAGCACTCCGGTGACATCAGCCGTACCCTTTGAAGATGCGCGGTTCACGGCATACACTGTCCAGCTGTTGGTGCCGGTGTAGGAAGTCAGCGAGAATGTGCCTGCGTAATATTCGAGATTCTCAACGAGATTGCCGAGCAGGGTCTTGTAGGTGTTCCAGTTGGCATCATAGAGAGCCGGTTTGCCGGAATCCTTGAGATCCTTCATCGCCTTCATGGTGGCGTTGACAGCCTCAATGGCACTGGTGTACATCCAGACACTGCCAACCTCGCTTGAGCGGGAGCCTGTGTAAGGATTGTATTTCCTTGCCATCTTCATCTCCTGCCCTTCGAAGTAGTTCTCCATGGCAGCGTTGATTATGGCTATCGATCTTTCGGTGTTTCTCTCGGCCACCGATTTTGCATCAGAAGGCTTATTTGGATTCTCCTGATTCGGTTTGTCCGGTTCGTTCTCGGAATTATCGGAACTGCAAGCCGAGAATGAGAGAAGCATCGATGTTGTCAGGAATATATTAAGGAGTTTCATGCTATTCTGTTGGTTTTAATCGGGTCCGGTCACTACGCGCGGGCCGGACCCGGATTATTGAATTACTCTATATCGATAGCATTAAGTGTGAGCTTGTTCTCATCACCGTTCTTCTCGCCGTTGTGGACAGAGATACAGATCATCACATCCTGGCCGTCAAACTCGGAGAGATCATAGGTGAAGTGGCAGTAGTCCTCACCGCTCTTGAACTTCCAGCAACCGTCGTCGGCAGCGGAGGCCTCGGCAGCATCATTCTCGGAAGGAGCCATGAATTTAACTTTACAGTCCATTGTGATGGCGGTAAACTTGAAGAATGTGTAGTTGTCGCCGAAGTTGCGGGTGGTCAGTGTGAGCTTGTTGTGACCCGGATAGATAGAATACTTGGCATACACATACTGCTCGGGCTCTTTGGTGTCGGGATCCTCATTGCCACGGGTCTTGATCATATAGCCCTCATTGGCGAATACGTCCGGATCCTTGTGGAGAGGCATGTGGCTCCAGTAAGCCATCACGTGGGAAGCTGCTGCCCAGCTCTGATATGCATCAATGTAGTTGTCGCGGTTGCCACCCACAGGGCTGATGCCGGTGTAGTGAGTGAGATCCTGAGGCATCGAGGAGCGAACCATCGACTCAGTCATGTGCCATCCGGGGAGATCGGCGATCTCTGTGCCGGGCATCCATACATATACGTCACCCTCGATATACTCGTTGCTGAAGCTGAAGCGGCGGAGCACCAACTGACGCCAGTAGTCGCCTGTCTCCATTCTGTAGTGGCCAACCACAACCACCACTTCCTTACCCTCCCACGGTGAGAGGTCGAAGTATTCGCTGTAATAAGAACCGCTGTCGGCCACTCTTGTGTTGCCTACATATTCGAGTTCCGGTTCATCCTTTGAAAGGTCAACAATCTGTACGCCCCAGTAGCAAGGACTCTGGTGAGTGCGGAGCTGTATGGTAAGCTTGCTGTTGTCGGCAGTGATGGTCTTACGGCCATAAACGAATGTGTCGAAGTTCTTCTCATCGGCAGGATTCTTCTGATCATCCTCACCATTGCGGATACGGAGAGTAGAACCCTCGTTCTGTTCCTCATAGTCGCCGGTCCAGGTAGAGATCGAACCCATATAGTCGCAAGCCCAGTCAAACATCGGGTAGGCATCAGCATTGCGGCCACCCTTGAACTCATTGTTATACCATTTCGGTGCCTTGCGGAGATCCTCCACAGTGATGCCTCTGAGAAGCTCTACGCTGCCGAAGCGGGCATCAAACACCACCACTCCATCATTGAAATCGGAGAGGGCGATCTTAGTGTTCATCGTAGGATAACCCTCCTTGGTAATAGTGAGCGTGTAGTCGCGGAGTGCGAGACCGGTGATCTCATAATAGCCCTCGGCATCGGTCACGCTGCTGTTGGTGGCGCTGACGCTAACCTGTGCCCCCGCGAGAGGAGCATTGTTGTTGCGGGCGTCATAGATATGACCCTTGATGACGGCGTTGGCATAAGTCATCTGAACATTAGCTATCGCCTCACCCTTCGCAAACTTTGAAGGAACCAGAGTGATCGAAGTCATCTCATAGCCGGCCTTCTCGAATGTCACGATCTGGCCTTCGCTGTGCAGAGCGATGTCGCTCAACGTAAATCTACCGTCGGTAGAAGTCGTGGTTGACTTTGCCGATGATTTATCGGTTACGGTGACATCGGCAATAGGCTGTTCGAACTCGTCTGTGACGACGCCCGTCAGAGTGCCCTGCCCTGTTATCACGTCTTTCATGGCCTCATCCTTGTCGGAACATCCCGAAGCGAAGAGCGACAGCAGACCAACTATGGCTGCAAGGCCGATTCGATTGATTAGTTTTGCAATACGCATAAGTACTATGTTTGATTAGTTAATATATATCGTATGTTTGATTAGTTAATGTATATTGTGCCTTATACCATATTGGGTATTCCAGATTCCCTTATCCTGTCAGTTGGGAGAATATCGAGTTTTTCCATCCCTGCTCCGGGAGACTGTCGAGTTTTCCATCCCTATGTCGGATCAAAAGAATAAACCGTGAAAACAATCCTTTTTACCTTAAGAAGACTTACCTCTGTAGTCAACTTAAAAAATTCCATTTTACCTTAAAACTTAAAACTAACCTAATAACTTTTTCGTGCTGCTTGGTCAGCATATCTCTTGCTGATTGCGCTGCAAAGTTAGCCCTTGTTTTGAAGAAAAATGTAACCCTACAATGCCACAATTGTCCATTGTCAACACTGTATACAATGTTGTCACGGTTGAATACATTTATTGATACTCTGATTTACACTATTTTACATTAATTATATGGATTAATCGTCAGATAATCGCCGATGGATGGCCGTTTCACGCCACAAATTTATAAAAAAAATGCGAAAGATTCACAATGGGGTAAAAGATACTGTTTCATCAGTGGAATCAGTGCCGGCACCGGCATCCAGTACCCCGGAATCCTGTGCGCGGAACGAACCGATGCCTATAATAAAAAAGTGGCGACCCATCATAAAAGATGAGTCGCCACATCGATAAATATTGCGTAAAAAGAATTTACTTGACTCTCTCCGCTTCATCGATCTTCGACAAAGCAAAAGCATAAGCACCTGCAGAGATCGCCTTGCTGGCGCCGAGACGCGAGAACGTAACGCCGATACGCTTCATATCGTCATATTCCACAGTAAGGTTAGTACCGCGTACAAGGATAGACTTCGAATTGCCCTTGGCAAACTTATCAAATTCCTCAGGATTATCAAGATTGAAAACCTCCATCTGCACTCTGCGTACACTGTCGCCACCCAAGGTAGCCAACTCTCCGCGGAGTTCCTTCAAGAGGGAAGGCATGATCCAATGACGCGCGGCTGTGATGCCTCCACCTATGACAATGATACCATCTATAAGCTGAGCGGCAATAGCCATTGCATCACCCGCAATCTCGCCAAACTCAGCGAAAGCCTTACGGGCAGCCTCTACATTCCCCTCGCGCTTACCATCGGCTATCTCACAGATCTCCTTCGGCTCATAATTATGTTGATAGTCGCCTGAAACCTCGGCGTATACACGCTTGATAGCTCTTACGGCCACCCCCTCCTCGACGATGATGCCCTGTTTGGTCTTATGGGGCAGACAGAAAGTCTCCACACAAGAATTGTCGCCCTGGTTGAGCTTGCCATTCACTACGATACCTACGCCAAAACCTGTGCCGAACGTATAGCCCAGCAGATTATGGTAACGCTTCTTACTGCCTGCCTTCGCAAGACGCTCGTTGATTTCAGGCAACGCCCCGCAGAGAGCCTCTCCGTAAGCGAAAAGGTCGCCATCGTTATTGATAAACACGGGAATACCAAACTCATTCTGCAAGAAAGGCCCGAGAGCCACGCCATCGCGGAAAGAGGGGAAATTGGGAAGATAGCCACCGATTATGCCGTTGGGATAATCAGCCGGACCGGGGAAAGCGAAGCTAATTGCGACCGGTTTCTCGTCGAGAGAGTCAATCACCTCCCTGAAGCCCTTCACCATTGTGTCGAGACAGAGATCAAGATCCTGAGCATTGGAAGGATAAGTGATCGGTTCGGTTATGTATTCGCATCCCCGCATCGCTCCGAAAACGAGGTTGGTGCCACCCGCATCAAGGGTGATCACAATTCGGTCGTCATGAAAAAACATAGTCTTTGATTTGATCTATTAGGTTAATCACAGGCCTGCGGATGATAACCCCACTGAGCATCACTGCAAGCAAGCAATATGGTTTAAGTTCTTACACCTGATTCAACAGATCCAGCTTACCTTCATTTATCAGTTTGACAATCAGCTCTCCGAAAAGAGTATTCTGCCATGCAAACCAAGGACGGGTGAAATCTGTGGCATCATTCTTATTAAACGACTCATGAATGAATCCGGTGCCCGCATCAGTGTCGAGAAGCATTCTCACGCACTCAGCTATCTCTGCATCATCCGTGCTGGTGAAAGCGCGCATCATGATGCTCATAGGCCATACCATATCATAACCGATATGAGGTCCGCCTATACCCTCGCCTGCCTTGCCGCTGAAGAAGTAAGGATTATACTCACTCCACACAAAACGGCGGGTATTCTGATAGATAGGGTCATTCACGTCTACATCGCAAAGATATGGAAGAGAGAGAAGACTCGGGGCGTTGGCATCATCCATAAGGAAATGATTGCCGAAGCCGTCAACCTCGAAAGCGTAGATGGCACCAAACACAGGGTGATTATAGACAGCATATGTGCGGAGCGCTCCCTCCACCTCATTGGCGAGACGGCGACATTCCTTGCATCGTGGCGCATCGGAATTAACTGATTCGAGAATCTCGGCGGCCTTACGGAGTGCAGAAACCGCGAAGAAGTTGGAGGGCACGAGATACTGGAGAGTCGTAGCGTCGTCGGAGGGACGGAAACAAGACACTATCAGGCCACAAGGCTTCACCGGAGCGCCCAGACCATCATTGTTGAGAGTGTCGAGCGCGCGCTCTGTCTTGCGCTGGAATTTGTATCCTCCCACTCCATCATAACGTTGCTGTTCCTTAAATGTTGTGAGGATCTTGTCAAGAGCGGTAAGCCACTCTTCATCAAAAATAGAGGCATCACCGGTGACTTTCCAATATTCATAGGCGAGACGGACGGGATAACACAGGGAATCGATCTCCCATTTGCGCTCATGCACGTCGGGAATCATATCCGTAAGGTCGCTCATCCACTCTCCACCCGTAGGGCCGTCGTTGAAAGCGTTGGCATAAGGATCGAGGATTATGCACTTGAACTGGCGGCGGATCACACCCTCAAGCATATCCTTGAGAGCAGGATCATCATTGGCAAGCTGAACGTAAGGCCACACCTGAGCACCTGAATCACGGAGCCACATAGCGTGGATATCGCCCGTATAAACGAATGTATCCTGTTTTCCATCCTTTCCTATGCGATGATGCACGGTGGTGTCGATAGTATTTGGGAAACAATTCTCAAACATCCATGCAAGTTTCGGGTTGGTGAGCTGCTTCTTCACCTCCTCTATCTTCTTCTCCACAGCGTCGGAATGGAAGAGACGCTCCCCCTTGGCAGGCCGACATGTGGCCGGAGTCTTCATGGAGGCTTTACCGGTAACTTTGTCACTTCTACATTCCATCGACGACACTCCCGCGGCCGACACTGTTCCGGTAGCGAGAAGGATGGAAGCCATAGCTATAAATACCTTTTTCATTTTCTTCTGGTTAGATTAGTATTCTTTAAGTGCAACAAAGTTAATCAGCTATTTATAAAAAAGAGTGTTCCATTATGCCAACTATGTATACTTTTGTTTTTGGCAACAGAATATACAATTTTGTCATAATAACATACACTTTCGTGAGCCATCCCGCCGATCTACTCATCCTTATCATCAGGATTAAGCGACAGATCCTTCGAAGCGTTGGTGGCACGGTAGTTCTTCGGCGTCATACCAAACCGCTTGTCAAACTCCTTGTAGAAGTGTGAACGGTTGGTGAACCCGCTTCGATAGATCACCTCCTGCACAGTGGCGGAAGAGGTCACGAGCAGACGGGCAGCATAACTCACACGCTGATGTTTTATGAAGTCGTTTGGAGGAAGCTGGTCGAGCTCCTTGAACTTCCGGTAAAGATTTCTCACACTTATCTTCATGTGTGCCGCCACCTTCTCGGGGCCAAGATCCTCATCACCCACATGATCATCTATGAAGTTTATCACCTGCTCCATGAAATCTTTGTCTTCATGATGGAGCAGATGACCGTCGCTATATCCGTAGACACTCGCGCCGGTGGTGTAGTATTGCTTGAGATAATCGCGATTCTCAATCAGACGCCTCACCACAGCCTGAAGATAATCGAGGCTGAAAGGCTTTCCGACATAAGCATCGGCTCCGGAATCGATACCCTCCACCTTTTCCGCAGTGCTGGTCTTGGCGGAAAGAAGCACAAGAGGTATGTGCATGGTGTGTTTGTTCTGCTTTATCAGTCGCGTGAATGTTACGCCGTCAGTGCCGGGCATCATAATGTCTGACACTATCAACTCCGGCGGATTTTTACGTATAATATCTAAAGCCTTGTCGGCAGAGTCTACCGTGATTACATCATATTCCGACAGGGCATCACGCAGAAGCAAGAGAATCTCCCGGTTGTCGTCAACCACAAGCACACGCCGCTTATTCTCTTTCGACGGCAACCGCACAGCATCCTGATCCTGCTCCTGATTCTCCTGATCGGAATCAGACGCAGATCTCTCCTGCTTCGTTTCTTCCGGAATCATAGCATTGGAAGGATCAGTGCCCTCCGGCTGATTGACAGAGACATTCTTGTCGGTAACAGAAGCCGATGTGAGCCCGGAGGCCGGTGAACTGTTATCGGTGGAAACTGCGGCGGGCAATTCCATGGGTGGGAGCTCCACTATGAAATCGGCATATTTACCCACTTCACTATCAATGGATATCTTGCCATTCAGGAGGTCAACCATACTATGGCAGATGGCGAGCCCGAGACCATTACGGCTCGACAGCCCTTTCACCGCGTTCTCCTCCACATTGTCGAGCACACTGTAGCGGTTGAAGATCCGCTGCTTCTCCTCCGCGCTTATACCCTTGCCGGTGTTGTAGACAGAGAGACGCAACTTGCCGCCATCCACTTTCAGCCCGATCTTTATAGTGCCTCCGGAGGGTGTGTACTTGAAAGCATTTGAGATCAGATTCGTCATAATCTTCCGTATGCCACTGAAATCGGTCACCCAATCGATGTCAGGGGCGATCTCCTCCACAAGCGTCACATTATTACGGTCGGCAAGTTCTGAGAATGAGGTCACAATGTCGGAACAAAGGCCACTTATGCCCACCACTGAGAGTTTCAGCTGCTTATGTCCGGTCTCCATACGGCGGAAATCTATAAGCTCCTGAATCAGTGTGTTCAACCTCTCGGCATTGCTGCGCACGAGTCCGACGTATCTCTTTATATAGTCGTCGCTCCCCGGATAGTCGAGAATGCGTTCGCAAGGACCGTAAATAAGAGTAAGCGGTGTGCAGAACTCATGGGTGATATTAGTGAAGAATCTCAGTTTCTCCTCATAAAGTTCCTCCTTATGGGTCTGTTCGATGCTCTTCAACACCTCCTTCTGGCGCTCACGCTGACGGCGCAGATAGAATATCACTCCCATGGCTATCAACCCTAAGAAGAGCAGCATATATATCATCTTGGCCCATCCCGACAGATACCAGGGTGCATTCACCACTATCTCAATCACACTCGGCTCGCTCTCGATGCCTGTGGCCCGGTTCATATACCGCACGCTCAGATTATACTTTCCGTAAGCCATACCATTGAAAGAGATGGTTGTATTCGGACCATTGTCTATCCAGTTCACTCCGTCAAGAGAATATGAATACACGTAGTTATGGGCATTCACAAAATCAGGAGCGCTCACCATCAGCGAGAAATAGTTCTCGTCAGGAGCCAAGACAATCTTCATCTTCCCATCCTTACCCTCAAGATAATCCACCATAGGCACATCCTTGCCCGAGATGGAGAGCTTCATGAAGGTGAGGTCTGGCTTATATTCGGGGGGTGCGGTATAGGAGAGATGGCGTGATATGAAGGTGATGCCGTTGATACCTCCGAATATCATACCCTTGCCGTTGTAGAAGGCCGCTCCGTCGCTATATTCGGTCACGCTAAGTCCGTAGCTCTTGCCAAACGTAAGCGCCCGCTCGGTGGCGGGATCAAATCTCACAATTCCATAATTGGTTGAGATCCACAGATCACCGTTGTTCACACGCAACATGTCGTGGATCGTGTTGTTGGCAAAACCATCCTCATAGCCGGAATAGCGTTTCTCACCTCCGGGCCCCACCTTGATCAGACCTTCGCCCGTGCCAAGCCAAAGCACATCGCCGGACTGTATGGCCACAAACACATCTTTCACCACATTTGTGCCGAAATCGTTCTTCAGAGGAATCTGCTTTAAATCACCATCCTTTAACTCATATATACCCTTTCCGCGATTGCAGAATAATACGCGTCCGCTGTCGCTCACAGAGAGTGAGAAGAATTGGTTCATGGAATATTTACCATCGTCCACACTGTAAATCTTCACCTTATCCACTTTCGGAACGGATGAAATGGCATCAAGCGTAACTTTGATCACACCTATCCCCAACGTCGTGAGCCAAATGGTAGTGTCGTTCTCTTCATATATGGCATGGATATTCCGCACTCTTGGAGCCATCGACAGAGCATGTATTTTATTATCGATGTAGCTATAGTAATTGAGTCCCTCATCTGTACCTATCCAAAGAATAGGCCGGGAGCTCTTACTGAACGCAAACACAGAATTATGGAGGAGCTCACTATTAGCCGAGGTGAAGAGATACCCCTTGCTAAGGCTCGCTCTCGGATTTGCCTGATCAAGATCCGGAATCCTGAGAAGGCCGTCGCCCTTAGTGCCTATCCAGAGGTTACGGTTATCGTCAAGCAAGATAGACCTGACAGGGTGTGAGATCTTATTGCCCATTGCGACAAAATCATAGGAGTGGATGCTGTAATCGTCATCCCAGAATGTGTAGACACCCTGACAGTCAGAGCCAATCCACACCACATCCTGATCCGGAGACATCTCAAGAGAGAATACACCCACATGCAATCCCAGATCAATCGCCATATACTCCTTCTGCTCATTACGCCCCACCCAAAGCGCTCCATCAGTAAAAAACGACACGAAGAAATTACCCTGCCGATCATGTACCATATTTGATATTCTGCCGCGTGACGTGGCCGATGTGCCTATGGAAGCTATCTTCCGCTCGCTACCATCCGGCATAATCTCGCAGATATACCCATCCTGATTGATTGTCAGGAGCTCATCACCCTGACATTTTGCATACCTTGTTTTTATGTGGCTGTATTCCTTAGCCGGAGCAAGGTTCCCTCCATTGTCGGCAGTCGCTTTCGTGAGGTCGTAGACACACACTCCTTCATTGAATACACTCCACAACATTCCATCTCTCTCCATTATGCATCTCAACTCCGAATGGCTTTGAGAAAGCCTGCCGATAGTTCTGAAATCAGAATCCTTCCCGGGGTCATACACATTCAGGCCGGAATCTTCCGTCACAACATACATCCGGTTGGTGGCCTTATTGACCCACATCACCTCCTGACCGTGAAACTGAGGGAAAGTCTTCAGCTCCCACGTCTTTGTGTTGAAAAGGTCAAGGCTATAATTGGTGAGGATCCACATATAGCTGTCGCCTCCATCTTTGATCGACTCTATCACATTTCCGGAGAGTGTGCGCTCCGGAAATAGCGTCTTGAACGGTTGCACCGCGGCTCCGTTGGCGATATTCACACCATCGCATGTGCCGATCCAGAGACGACCGCTATCGTCAAGACAAAGAGATAGAATAGCACTGTTGGAAAGGCCGTCGCCACTGAATGTCTGGCGCATATTATAAGCCCTGACGGAGTGTAACAAACCCGAAATTATGATAAGAAGCGTAAGAGTCAGTATTCGGATACTACGTTTTCGCATGGTTAGGTTGAAAAGTCGTTTGCTAATCAGACGAATGGACAATCGCCATTCCTCTTAAAAGAGTGTCTAAAATTAAAAATAATGAGGGAATCGAATTCACTTGGAAACGATTCCCTCTGCAAAATTACAAATTTTTATCTAATAACCAAATTAAGACACATATTTATCTCCTGCTGAAACGGTATTTAACATTTCTCGGGGAGCGACATCTTCACAGTGTGGCTGCCTGATCCATACTCCTTCACTTCGCTCTGCCCGGGCAGTGTCACTGCAGCAATCGCTCCCTCAGGCACGCTGAAGTTCCAGATCCAGTCGTCGCCATCATATCGCCAGGCACTCCTGATCTTTCCGGCGGCTGAATCATATTCCGCTTCAAGATGACCCAACCTGCGGTCAGGCACAGGCTTCATTATAATCTTGCGGAAGCCGGGGTCGGAGGTGTCCGCCGATATTCCCGCCATTGTCTCCCACATCCATTCACACACGCAGCCATAGGCATAATGGTTGAAACTGTTCATTCCCTGCGGGCCCATACCGCTGTCGACCATATAGCTGTTCCAGCGCTCCCAGATTGTGGTGGCGCCATTGTCGATAGAATAGATCCAGCTCGGGTTGTTGCGCTGGAAGAGCAGCTCATAGGCTATGTCGGCCATACCATTCTCCGTGAGTGTAGGCATCAGCACCGATGTGCCCAGGAAGCCGGTCTGGAGGCAATTGCCATGATCGGCGAAGTTCTGACGAAGCCTACCTGTCATATTCTCCTTGGCCTCACCATCCACGAGATTATTTCTCAATGCGAAGAGAGCCGGAGTCTGCATGGTGTTGAGGATCTCAAGCTTAAACGTGCCATCCTCATTCAGGAAATTATCCTTCACATATTTACGGGCTTTCTTAGCCATACGCTCATATTTGGCGGAGTCACGGCCTGTGTCTTTAGCCATATCGAGCATCATCTCGGCATCCATAAGCCAATAGCAGGCACTCAGATAGTTCCAATAGTCCACAGCCTCGGGGCGTGTCTTCCAATTGCCGTCGGTGTCCTGAAAGTCTTTGCGTCCGCTGCAACTCTCAAGAGGCTCATAACTGAGCCAGTCGGCCCACTGATAATTGCCATTGTCTGAGAGGAGCGCGTTATGGTCGTAGTTGGTGCGGTCGAGATAATC
This sequence comes from uncultured Sangeribacter sp., assembly GCA_964513775.1. Lineage (GTDB taxonomy): Bacteria > Bacteroidota > Bacteroidia > Bacteroidales > Muribaculaceae > Lepagella. Next base: position 33,133 of record CAZEOI010000008.1, read on the forward strand.
CATGAATTTCTCCATCGACTCCCAGTTTTCCGCCACAATCTCCTTATCACCGAATTGTTTCCACACTGTCCAAGGCACGATTATTCCGGCATCGGCCCAACCGAGACGCATCATGTCGGTTGGCATGGCTCCATACTGAGCCACAGGCGCCACTCCGGGATATGCACCTTTATCGGTCTGTGTATCACGCATGTCGCGCATCCATTTATGGAAGAAATCACGGGTGTTGGCGAAATATGTGCCGGTCTCAGCAAACACCTGGGTGTCGGCAGTCCAGCCGAGACGTTCGTTACGTTGCGGACAGTCGGTGGGCACCGACAGATAGTTGGAGCGCATACCCCATATCGTATTGCTTATAAGCTGGTTTACGAGAGGGTTGCCTGTAGTGAGGCTACCGGTCTCAAGATTCCGGGCTATTGATGTGACCGGCACAGTCTTCACACTCTTTATCTTCACATCCTTGTCGGCGGTGATCGATGCATAGCGATAGCCGTAGAAGGAATTGAGCGGAGTGTAATTCACATAGCCCTTGTCATCGCCAAAGGTATATTTCATTATCATTCCCTCGTCAGGAATACGCAGGTTAAGCCTATGACAGCTACCTTCCGGACCATCCATGCCGCGACTCTTCGCACCGTTGCCATCATTCAATATCTCCGAAGGGAGAAACGTGAGCGTAGTGCCCTCCTCTGCCATGAACTCAAACTCCGGGACTCCTGCACAATTCTGGCCGAAATCAACCACAATTGTCTCTCCGGGACGCACAATCAGCTCCTCACCGGGATTAAAGGTCTTGACAATGTTGACCTTGCCATATTCATTCTCCTTCGCGCCGTTCACACCTTTCCATGCATATGCCGTCACAGGCTTAAGAGCAAGATCTTCACGACGATATATCTCGGCGCCCACTGAGGGGAATATACCGCCTGGAAACTCATCATTACGCTCTGTCTTACCTTTCACGCTTCCGGATTCAAGCGGACGTGAAATACGGGCGTCAAACTCCTCTCCGTCAAAAATAGCGGCATGGGTCACAGGTCCCCCTATGCCACCCTGCCAGTCGGAGGTGTTGGTGCCGTAATAGCTCTTGGTGCCGTCGGCATAGGTAATCTCTATAACGCCACGGAATGCCACTTTCTTACCTATCATGCCCTCACTTCCTCCGGGGGTTATAATCTTGTCGGCCCACCAGCCGGGAGTAACCTGAACAGAGAAGGTGTTCTCGCCGTTCCTCTTTTTTGTGAGGGCATCCGTGATATCATACGTAAACGAAAGGCGAGTCTTGCCATAATGGGTAAAGCCGGGCTTGAGCACCTCCTCCCCTATCCTCTTTCCATTTACATAGAGATCGTAGACTCCTAAGCCGGACGTCATCCATCTGGCGGATGAAATCTTCTTCTGATTCTTTATTGTGGTGGAAAACCAGGAGGCCCCGTCGGCAGCCCTTGTGCCATCATTCACACGGCCTGTAACCACAGGCGCATCTGCCACAGAAATCCACTCCGACTGTTCCCATAGAATTGAATCAAGCGAAGCTGTGCGCTCTCCGGCCTTCTCTATCGTTCCCTTTCCACAACTCACTGCCTTACCGGCCGCCATTGCCGGCTGTGTGAAACAGAATCCTGTCCCTGCAATCAAGGCAGCGCATATCACATTCCTCAGATTGATTCCTACCGTATCAACCATGCCTCCTGTGCATGATTCCCTTTTCAGATATTTCTCCATGATTTATTTTCGATTAGTTAGGTTTATCTACTATGTGTCACCAATCAATTGTATCATTAATTTCTGACACATACTTAAAATATTCAGTTATGATTTCCTTAAAATATTCAGTTATGATTTCCTTAAAATATTCAGTTATGATTTCCGGTTCTTATTCCGACCATAAAATTACCGCTTTATGCTTGATTTCCATGTTTCCGATTGTGACAATATTGTATTCAGAAGCCTCTGAATACATTTTCTCCCCTTCAGCATACAAATAAACATCTTTTATCTGAGATGCATCCGACAGGCAACCGATTCTTCACAAAAAAGGAATCGCATCCTTGGCGTAGGACGCGATTCCCTTTTTTGGATGGAGAAGTTGCCTGAGCAACTTTGTCGTGAATAGCTTCAAATATCACTCATACACTTCGAACTCATAGATGCGGGTGGCTCCGGATGTCGGATCCTGCATGGGAGAGGTGACAACCAACCTGAGATGACGCACCGGAGCGGCATCCGCCACACTGCGTCTCATCACATTGGAACGGTTTCCTCTTACGTAGTCTATGGTGTGCCAGTCATCATTCTCCGAAGCTCTTCCCTCAAGATAGCATACGGATGTAACATACTCAGGGTTCTCCAGGGCGGCGTTCACAAGCTTCCAGCCATTGATTGTGCGGGGCGAGCCAAGGTCGAACTCCACCCATGAGGGCACACCTGCTATGTCACACCATTTGGTGTTGTCATCTCCATCTACAAGACACTGAGGGCGTTCCTTCTCATTAACAAAGCCGGAGGCTCCTTTAATCATGTCGGCTGTGAGAATATTAACCCCTTTGGATTCATCTGCCTGTGAGATATGAGCAGGACGGTTAGCGGTTTTAAACTGGGCACCGGCCGGAACCAAAGCAGGGGTCTCGCCGTCAGAAACCGTCATGGCGAACACCGCAAGATCAGGATTCTCAGGCAATGTCACCTCATTAACGCCGTCGGGCACTTCCATATCGTAATGATACATATAGGTATATTCATACGGCTCATCGGCCATAGAGGAATGACGGTGTGTGCCCACGAATGCCACATCCTGCGGAAGAAGATAGCCCTCCGTGTGGCCGTCATGACCCCACTGGCCTACAAATCCGGTGTAAGAGGGTACTATTCTCACCTCCTCTTTCTTACCGAGTCCGAAGCGGGCTTCTGTGCTACCCTCCTCCTTTGCCGCTGAGGCAAGTATATGCAACTTACGGGACTTACCTGCCGGCAATGCCACCGTCTGGCCTTTGGCCGACATCACATTCCTCTCCTCGCGCGGAGAGAGTTTGAACTCTATACCATTGTAGACCACTGTCTCCGGCACCAGTTCTGCGGCAAAGGTGTAACCCTGGGAGAAATCGCCGTTATGACGGAATTCATTCCAGGTCATACCCTTCTTGTCGTAAGCCAATGTCAGTGGCTCCTGACTTGTCTTGTTTACGGGTGTTTCACCGGCAAACCTCACGCGGAGTGTCTGAAGGCCATTGGCTTTCAGATCTACATTTACAGAGTTACCGTTGACAGCTATCGGCTTCAGATTCTTCTCTGTGCCATCGGTGAGAATAGCGGCCACCACCGGACGGTCGAACACGATGTTGGCATTTCCGGCTTTTCCAGCTGTCTCGTAGACACGCACGATGTAGCCATCGCCATCTTCAGCACCTTTGAGGGCTTTTACAGCCACATTCGGAGCATCTGTCTTCACAAATGAGAGCATCTTACCCTCTCCTTTGTGCTTGTCAGCTGTGAAGGCCTTGATCTTCTGGTTAAGACGCGCAGCTCTTGAGCCGGCCTTAACCCTGTCGAGATCTCCGTCATGTGCGGCCAAGGAATATGTAAACTCATGATGGCCGAAATCCTGATGATCCTGATAGGTGTAGCCCCTGCCGGTCTTTGGCGTATGCAGCAGGGTGAGACGCAGGGTATTGTCGTTAGGCTTATCCCATCCATATTTTGAATCGTTGATAACGGTGACACCGAAATCACCCGAACGGTCGCTCAGATCGGCCCATTGCTGAGCGGGCACCTCATAAGCTGTCAGCGTGTTGTTGCCTCTCTCAGCCACGCCGATGCCAAGATCGTAGACGGCCTTATCATTGGCGGCGCTCAAGGGGAACTCGGCCTTGAGAAGAGCATTGGTAGTGGCCCAGTCAATCACGTTGTTGAAATCAATCTGGTCTGCCTTCGCTCCCTCATAGAGAGTGATATCTTGAGTGAATTCGGAATCACCATATTTCTTTGTCACCCTCACTGTCTTGCGCAGAGGGCCATCCTCCACCAAAGCCACGGCTACATTCTCTGTGATCGACACCGGCTCAGCATCGATAGTATTCTTTCTGACCTCCCACGCCGGCCATGATGTGGAAACATTCTCGGGGAAGAGCGCCAGACGTATCTTACCGCCATCCTTTACGAGCTCCTTGCCGGTGCGCTTGTCAACCACCGATGTGATATCGCCATTGGAATCAAATTTCACACTGTAGACACTGTTCTCGATTGCATTCACAGGTCTGTTTATCTCCTTCACATTCCCCTTGCCGCTCAATGCCACATCATAGACGGCGAAGCTTACGGGAGAAAGCGTAGCCTCAATGAGGATTCTCACATTCTTTCCGTCATAACCCGCTATCTGGGAAGCCACCACCTTGCCATTGTTGTCTTTGGCAACTACCTTGGAGGGACACTGTTTTGCGGGGATAAGAAGCTCTACCACATCAGTCACCTCCTCAGCGAGAGGGTTGTAGAGCACCACAGCCTCGCCGCCGGTGCGGGTGTCGAGTTTGGCTGCCACCTGCGAAGCGGCATGGTTCATAAGAGCGGCAAACTGCTTAAGAGTGAGGAGCTCATCGTTCCATGAAAACTCGTAAGCTCTCGGGATGCTGGTGCCGGTGAGATCATCATGAAACTGATGCCATATGAAACGGCGCCAATTCTCAGTGAATGCATCCGTGGGATATTCGCTTCCGGCATAGATAGCAGCCATCACGGCAGCTCTCTCGGCCGCCTCGGCAAGCTGTTCGTTCTGACGGTTGTAGAGCTTCATGGCAGCTTGAGAGGTATAGCATCCTGTGGAATGGACATCTATAAGAAGCTCACCATCGAATACGGGCAGCTCCGGATGCGAGTCATAAGGAAGATAGTCCTTATACAGCTGGTCGCTGGTGGCGCTTATCACCTTCAGCGGACCATTCCCCTTCAATCCCTTCTCTACAGAGTTGACCGAAGCTATAGTGGGTGAGCCGCCCGTGTCACCTGTGCCATAATAGCGATATACAGTATTCAGCGGGCTTTGGGCAGCCTGAGCTATCAACGTGGAATCGTTTGAGAGATCCACGTCATTCCAACGATGATTGTAATCAAAGCCGTGAGCCATCATGATACGCGAACCGTCGACACCTTGCCACAATCCAAAGTTGAAAGGCACCTTTTTATCACCGTAGAAAGGATTGGTGCGCCATTGCAACTTCTGCGAGGAGAAGCCTATGAGGCCGCAATGATTGGCGATCGTGGGCAGAGTCCAGCCGAAACCGAAGCAGTCGGGAAGGAATATGTCGGTGCTCTCCACTCCGAATTCATCACGATAGAATTTCTGACCCAACATGATGTTGCGGATCTGCGACTCCACAGAGGGCACTATCACATCATTCGCATCCCAGGATGCTCCTGAAATATGCCAGCGTCCATCTTTGATGGCCTTCTTCACCAATTCATACTCATGAGGATAATACTCCTTCATCCAATTATACTTCACGCCCCCCTCGAAGTTGAAGATATAGTCAGGATATTCACGAAGCAACAGAAGGTTCTGTCGGATCGTCTTAGGTATAAATTCACGGATAGTGGTCTGGATATCCCAGTTCCACTGTGTGTCGAGATGGGCATCCGACACAGCATATGCCTTCGGAGTGCTATGGTCTTGTGCATGTGCTGACAATCCCGTCACACCCAACAAAAGCAACGCCGGATACAAATGTTTCATAATAGGTTATATTTGATTTGATTTATGCGATAATCCTCCATATAAATCTATATTTCAGATTCTTATAAAGGTTATCTACAACTTGTTGACAATATGTTCAAAAATGGTCAATAAAATTTGCGAAAGCCGAGACTATCAAAGCCCCGGCTTCCGCTTCAAAACATAATATTAACCAAATTCATTTTTCATTTATTTCTCCCTGCTTAAGGAATATGGACGAGCCTCAGCATCGGTGCCACGACCGGTGTTGGGTGTAGCAGCCATGTCGAACTTGATATCCGCACCATTCACAAGATCTGTATGGTTCAGATAGTTCTTATCATAATTCTTGCCATTCACGGTCATCTTCTCAACATAGCGGTTGGATTTGCTGTTGGCCGGAGCGGAGATATTCACAGTCTTGCCGTTCTCAAGATTCAGCTTCACATTCTTGAAGAGGGGTGCTCCGAGCGCATACTCGCCGCTACCGGGACATACGGGATAGAAGCCGAGAGCCGAGAATACATACCATGCCGAGGTCTGGCCGTTGTCTTCATCGCCGCAATAGCCGTCGGGGTTGGCGGTGTACATTCTGTCCATCACCTCTCTCACCCAGTGCTGTGCTTTCCAAGGCTCGCCCGCATAGTCATACATATAGATCATGTGCTGAATAGGCTGGTTGCCGTGGGCATAGTTACCCATATTCATGATCTGCATCTCACGGATCTCGTGGATCACCGAGTTATAGTAGCTTTCATCGAAGATCGGCGGAACTGTAAACACAGAGTCGAGCATATGGGTAAACTCTTTGTCGCCACCCATAAGGTCGATAAGTCCCTGGGGATCATGGAATACCGACCAGGTATAATGCCATGAGTTACCCTCGGTGAAAGCGTCGCCCCACTTGAGCGGGTTGAAGGGTGACTGGAACTGACCATCCTTGTTCTTACCGCGCATAAGCTTGGTCTCCGGATCAAAGAGATTTTTGTAATTCATAGCATTCTTCTTATAAGGTGCAAGCTCCTCATCCGATTTACCGAGGTTCTTACCAAGCTGGTAGATACACCAGTCGTCGTAAGCATACTCAAGAGTACGTGCCGCATTCTCACGGATGTCAACATCGTAAGGCACATAGCCGAGACTGTCGTAATACTCGTGGCCGAGACGACCTGAGGAAGAGACGGTAGGATGCACATTGTGAGCGCCGTTGACCACAGCCTCCCAAAGGGTTTCTATATCCTTTTCAGGCACCTTGGTACCCTTGAGCCAAGCATCAGCCACAACAGAGGCGGAGTTGTTGCCCACCATGCAGCCTCTGTGGCCGGGGCTCGACCACTCGGGAAGGAAACCGCTCTCACGGTAAGCGTTGGCCAAACCCTCCTGCATCTTCTCGTTCACCTCAGGATACATAAGGTTAAGGAAGGGGAAAAGGGCACGGAAAGTATCCCAGAAGCCGGTGCCACCGTAGAGATAACCCGGAAGCACCTCACCATTGTACGGGCTATAGTGTACGGGGTTGCCGTTGGCATCTATCTCATAGAAACTGAGGGGGAAGAGCAACGAACGATAAAGGCAAGAATAGAACGTACGCTTGCGGTCGAGATCATCATCCTCCACCTCGATGCGACCCAACACATCGTCCCAGCGGGCCTGGCCCTCGCTCTTGATGCGATCGAAATCTCCGTCGCCAAGCTCTTTCATGTTGAGCGATGCCTGCTCAGGACTGATGAATGAGGAGGCCACCTTTGCATTGACCACCTGACCCTTCTTGGTCTTGAAACCAACGATAGCTCCCGCATGATTGCTCTCGCTCTCAGTCTTACCCTCGGAAATCTCTCCGTTGGCCACTGTCGCGTAATATGTGATCGGAGTGTCGAAAACAATCTCGAAATAGTTCTTGAAATTCTCCGGCACGCCACCGCTATTCTTAGTGGTATAACCGATCACCTTATTCTCCTCCGGTATAACCTTTACATAAGAACCATCATCGAAGGGGTCGATAACCACAGTCGAAAGCTCATTTTCAGGGAAGGTGAAGCGGAAAGCGGCAGCACGCTCCGTAGGAGTCACCTCAGCCGTGACATCATGATCAGCCAGATAAACTTTATAATAATAGGGACGAGCCTCCTCAGCCTTATGAGAGAACCAGCTTGCACGCTCATCCTGATCAAACGCCACCTTGCCGGTGACAGGCATGAGTGCAAACTGAGCATGGTCGTTGATCCAAGGACTCGGCTGATGCGTCTGCTTGATGCCACGGATCTTGTCAGCGTCATAAGTGTAAGCCCATCCGTCGCCCATGCGACCGGTCTGAGGAGTCCAGAAGTTCATACCCCAGGGAAGAGCCACAGCAGGATAAGTATTACCCGTAGAGAGGGAATGTTTCGACTGAGTACCCACCAGAGTGCTCACATACGAAGATGGCGACTTCTCCTCCTTCTCGGATGCAGATTTCGCGGAAGCCGACGTGCAGGCGGCTATTCCCGCTCCGGCAAGCGCACAAAGCGCAGCCGGCAAGATGATATTTCTCAAATTGGTTTTCATGACATGTAATATGGTTGTTTGTATGTTTCGTATTTAAGTTTTTCTATTGTCGAAATGCGCTCCGACATCCTCACCGCCACTCACAAATGCTTCAGACAGCCTCACCGCCATTCGCAAATGCTTCAGACAGCCTCACCGCCATTCGCAAATACTTCAGACAGTCTCACCGCCATTCGCAAATACTTCAGACAGCCTCACCGCCATTCGCAAATGCTTCAGACAGCCTGACCGCCATTCACAAATGCTTCAGGCAGCCTCGCCACCATTCACAAATGCTTCAGGCAGCCTCGCCACCATTCACAAATGCTTCAGGCAGCCTCACCGCCATTCGCAAATACTTCAGACAGCCTCACCCTCCATTCACACATACTTCAGACAGCCTCACCGGTTTTTCGTATTTGTTTTGTTACCTTATGGTTCAATATAAGGCTTGATTTATATTTGGCTGTATTCTCATTTATGAGCTTTTGGTTTGTCCAGCGAAGTCTGATTATCATGTGCTATATCTCACATGGAGTATGCCAAATGGTTTATCCGATATCTCAGAGTGCATAGAATTTGCCGTAAAATTACATAATTTTAGCGACTTAAAATGTGCAAATCCCTGCCAAAACTGTATACAATCTTACCGATTACAGTTTTGACAAGGATATACAACAAATTACTGTCAATAAAAGACGGTTTTTACACTCAGATGATTAAGTGAGTGTCAGCACCGACTCCAAGCTTCAGCAGAAGTATAGCAGTGGCACACCCAAAGACATCGGGCAGAAGCAGAAAGACATCGGGCAGAAGCACCGGCAAAACCCTTGCGGGGAGGGGTTTGTTTTTTGGAGCCTAAAAGATTTCCCGCGAAGCGAAAAGGAAATCCCGAGCTCCAAAAAAATAACCCCGACCCGCAACCACAGAAGCGAGTGCCGGCAATCCCCCGACCCGCAACCACAGAAGCGAGTGACGGCAAAACAGTATCCTTATTTGTGTCCGATTTTGCCAAATATGTATACAAACTCGGAAAACTACACTTTTGTCACCCCCACAAACCTCAAATCAATTCCTTTTTATTAGTTTTGTATCAAAATTTTCAAAAGCATAATCCAACAGATCATGACATCGAAAACACTCACAGCTCTGGCCATAGCCATCATCGGCACCGGATTCCCGGCACTCACCTCATGTGCCACCGACGCCAAATCAACACCCCTTGACCAAACCTGGGAAGCATACGACTCATTCAACCGCGTCTACCTCGACTCCGCAAAATACATCTACAAAAACACCAACCGCGATGCCGCCGCCAAAGACCGATGGAACGGCGCCGCCGCTATCTGGTGCCAGCCAATGTATGTAGACATGGCAATGAACGCGTCGGCTCTCGCCGAGAAAGAGGGCGACAAAAAAAGAGCTGAACAATACCGCGACCTCGCAAAAAAACTACTCGAAGGAAATATCAAGCACTACGCCGGCTTCGACTTCGACGACTCCAATACAACCACCGGCTGGTTCATCTACGACGACATACAATGGTGGACCATCACACTCGCACGTGCCGCAAAATTCTTCAACGACGACCGCTACCGCGAACTCGCTGAGAAAAGCTTCGCCCGTGTATGGTACGGGTCTCCCCGTGTAGGCGACACCGGTTCCTACGCCGATCCGGCCAAAGACCTCGGTGGAGGCATGTTCTGGCAGTGGCAACCGCTCGAAAATCCCAATGCCAACCGTCCCGGCGATGGCAAGATGTCTTGCATCAACTTCCCCACCGTAGTGGCCGCCATGACCCTCTACGATATAGAACCCGAATCTCGTCAGGCTGATCCGGCCCCCGAGAAGTGGACCAACGGTTACGGCTCCTTCACACGTCCCGCCTATGAAACCAAACAGCGCTACCTCGACATGGCCAAGGAGATCTTCGACTGGAGTGTGAAGAACCTCGGCGACTCCACCACCGGTATGATCCACGACAACCGCCATGGCGAGAATGTAGGCGGCCATCCCCTCATCTATAATCAAGGCACATTCATCGGAGCCTCCATGCTCCTCTATAATGCTACAGGCGATCCCCGTTATCTCGAACTGGCAAAGAAAGGCGCCGACTACTCCATCGACACCATGTCGGCTGAACACGGCTCTCTTCCCTGGGCCCACAACCACAACAATCCCTACGATCAGGGCAGTCTTGAGCAAGGTGTCTACCCCGCAATCTGGGTGCAATACGTAAAGATGCTCTCAGATGCTGAAGGCGCCGGCAACAAATACGAGACGTTCATACTCAACAATATCGAAGAGGGATGGAAAAACCGCAATGAAGCAGGAATCTGCGACGGAGAGGCATGGACCCTCACCCCCACCGACACCATAATCGGCAGTTACGCAGCCTCCTCCACCCCCTCCCTCATGCTCCTCTTCCCCCCGAAACAGTAAAAAATCCCCGATATTGATAGGAGGCATACGGCTCTTGCAGTATGCCTCTTATCATCTATACGCAATTTATCACTATTTTTATGTAACTTTGCATCAAAAGCTGAACCTTAAATCCATAATGAAACCGTTATTCCAGACATACTTCCGACTCTGCCTATGGCTGATCGTCATCCTCCTCGCAAACGAAACAGGGATGACTCTGGCCGCGCCTCTTACTGAAAACGTGAAAGTTATCAACAAAGGCATAGCCCGGGAGAGACGTTCTCTATGTGCGTTGCGCGACTCCTACGGATTCATTTGGGTAGGCACTCTCAACGGACTCTGTTGCTACGACAGCAATGGATTTCAGATTTATAGTCCTGCATCATCTGTGGTGCCCCACTCTGAAGGCATCAGCGTAAGCGCCCTTCAGGAACACGACGGCAATATCTGGTTTGGCGGTAATCAGGGACTTTATATCTTCAACCGTACCGACAATCGCATACATCGTTTCGACACCAAAACGGAATATGGTGTGGTCATCAGCTCCCCGGTGCAGAAAATAGCAGCCGACAATAAAGGCCACCTATGGATATTGACTCTCGGACAAGGTATATTCATATATGATCCTGTTTACGATTCTCTCCGACAAAACAGCCGTCACGGAGCTTTCTATTCAGACATTGCGGTGATGCCCGACGGATCTGTATATGCCATCACCCACGACGGCTACCTGCTTTCATTCTCCACGGATGGTGAAGTGGCTCGTAAACTGCGACTGCCCGACTATTCCACCGACAAGAATCCGATAGCCATGACGGTAGACGGTGGAAAGATATATATATGCGCCAACCACACTTTATACGGCTATCTCCCGGGCGACTCCAATGCCGTGAAGGAGCTGAGCTTCTCCACACCGGCCGTGGTGAACACCCTCATAGCTCGTCCTGACCATAATCTGTGGCTCGGCTCTGATGAGGGAATCTTTTGTCTGAATCCAAATTCCACACAACTCTCCCCCACTCCCATATCGCTCTCCTCTACAGACGTGGCCGAATCCTTACACCCCCTTTTACACGACTCCCGGGTGGTGCAGCTCGCCGAGGATCCATCAGGAGGCATGATTGTGGTGACTCACACCGAATTACTCTTTATCACCGATCGTGTGTCCGCCATAAATCCGGTGCCGGCTACAGGGTCCGAGAGATCAAGGGGGATGGTAAACGCTCTCTGTCATGATGCCTCAGGCCAACGGGTATGGCTGGGCACTGACCATGGCGTAAACGCCTACGATATCAATTCCGCCTCCATCATACCCGGTTCGCTTCCGATTGGCTCCGACATTGTGGTCACCACGCTTTCCGAAAGCAATGGCAAGCTCTGGATAGGCAGCTCCCACCACGGGGTGTTCTGTTACGATGAGGCATCCGGCAACGTACGCAAATACACCTACGATGAAACCACCCCATACGCTGTGATCAGCAACTGCATCAACGATATTTTTTCCGCCACTACCGGAGAAACCTTCATTCTCACCAACTGGGGACTCTGCCGCTATAATCCTGATAACGACAACTTCATGCCTCTCACAGATATAGGGATTCCATTCACCGCAATGCAGGAGGATGGGCATGGAAGAATCTGGGCCTTCTCGGCAAACAATGCCATATACCGGCGAGATAGCCCCAACTCTCGTTTCAACCTCATCAAGACCAAAGCATTAAACGGTGGCACAGTGTCACTTCTGCATCGCGACCTGAAAGGGGGGCTGTGGGCTGTGGCGGGAGGCACCCGGCTGATGCACTATGACGAGGCGACAGGTGATTTCGTCAGCCACCCCATACCTCTCGTCACCGGTCACCCTATCAAATTCATAGAAGACGATGGCAACGGATCCCTTTGGATAGCCACCGACGAGCGCATCGTGAGATATAACCCCGAATCAGGCACCACCGACCGCAATTTCCTTTCTGACTGCAAGGGAGCCAATATAGGAGCCGTGACAACTCTCCCCGACCGCTCCATACTCTTGGGCACCGCCGACGGTCTCTGCTCATTCTCCCCTGCAATGGCCTCCTCCCGGCAGGAAATGCCTGACGTGTTTTTTCTCTCGCTCAGCTTCCCCTATCTTGACGACAATGAGACTGAGTTGAAACGTCTCAATCTCAATAAATTGCTATATACTCTCGATGAGATCGCCCTCCCCTACTCCGACAATACATTCACCGTAACCTTTGCAGCCACAGCTGCCAACGATGTTCCGGAAGTGCGTTATCAATATCGCATAGATGGCACCGACAAAGCATGGATTCCGGCAGCAGGAAATAAAGCCACATTCACCGATCTCTCTCCGGGCACATACAATCTGGTGGTCAGACCCGAATCGGGAGATGAGAAAGATGAGAAACGGCTCACTATACGCATTCTTCCACCCTGGTATCTCTCATGGCAGGCCTGTATCGTGTATCTGGTGCTTATCATTATGCTCACATGGAGCGTGATCCACTATATGCGCCTGAGGATGAAGCGTAAGACCGAAGAGAAAATACGCGCCATGCAGATTGAGAAGGAGCGTGAGACGTATGAATCAAAAATGAGATTCTTCGTAAATCTCGTGCATGAGATACGCACCCCTCTCACCCTCATCAATCTCCCACTCGAACAACTCGCCGACACTACACCCTCTCACAAGCTCCCTGAAACTGAAAAAAAGAAACTGATAGAGGCTATGCGTCGCAATCTCGACTACCTGCTCGGAATCATCAATCAGCTTCTCGACTTCCGGAAAGCCGATCAGGACAGTGAAGTGCGCCTTGCCCTTAAAGACACCGACCTCACATCTGAGATCAAAGCCATTTGCCGGCGCTTCGCCGAGCCTATGGCATCGCAAGGCAAAACGCTCTCCGTCAATCTCCCCGACAAGCCGATTATCGTGGATGTCGACCAGTCGAAACTCGACCGTGTGGTAATGAATATTCTCGGCAATGCACTTAAATACAGCAATTCGAAAGTAAAGGTAACACTTCGGGAAGACCCCGACGGCATAGCCCTTCTGATATCCGACGACGGCCCCGGAATTCCCGAAGAGGAACGCGAACATATCTTCGACACCTACTATCAGATTGCCGGCGACAGAGTTGGCGCGGACTTAGGCACCGGTCTCGGCCTCGCCTATGCCCGACTTATAGCCCGCGCACATGGCGGCGACATCACGGTGTGCGCGCCCGACGGTTCCTCCACAGAATCTGACTCGCTCCCAGGCGCTTGTTTCCGGCTCACATTGCCCTACCCGAAGCCTGACGCCCGGCCGCAAGCAGAAGGCTCTTCCAAATCTGAAGTCTCCGCTGAATCCGAACCTGATGTAATAAAAGATGGCATCACTATTCTCTTTGTGGAAGATAACGATGAATTGCGCACAGGTGTGGCTCAATCACTCTCCGGTAAAGATCGGGTGATCACCGCAGCCTCCGCAGAAGAGGCCGTCGAAATTTTGAGCCGTAACAATGATATTGATTTAATTGTAAGCGACTTCATGATGCCCGGAATGGACGGTGCCGGATTCTGTCGCAAAGTGAAAGGAGACATCGCCACTTCCTATATCCCATTCATTATGCTCACGGCCAAGACAGGACGCGAAGCCAAAGAGGAAGCTATGGAAGCGGGAGCCGACGCATTTGTAGAGAAACCATTCTCTATGAAACAATTGAGGGCTCAGATAGCCAATATCCTGCATACCCGCGCACTCTTCCATGCCCGTATGAAATCAGATATGCCCATAGCCGAAGTTGTGAAAGAGGAAGACGTGCCCTTAATCAACAAGATGGATGCGGAATTCCTCCAAAGCCTTAACCGGAGTATCGAAGAAAACCTCTTCGACGATGAGTTCTCTATCGACAGCATGGCCGACCGCATGAACATCAGCCGCTCCACATTCTACAGGCGTATCAAAGCAATCACCGGACTCACACCTTTAGATTATCTGAAAAACTACCGTCTCGACCACGCCGCAAAACTACTCTCCGAAGGTATGCGTAGCTCCGAGGTGGCCTCTGCCGTGGGATTCTCCTCATCATCCTACTTCGCCAAATGCTTCAAAGCAAAATTTGGCATCGCGCCAAAGGAATACACCTCAAAGCAGAAATAAACGCCACATCTATGGCTTCCCGAAATCCGGGAGGCCCCCGTCAGGCCAATCTATCAACTTATGGCCGATGCTCTTGACAACCTCCTCCCTCTCCGGGTCTCGTTGCTTTACAAGATACAATACATGATAGCCCTGACCCGCAGGATTTCTGACCATAGCCACATTGGAAATTCCGAACAAACCGGATTCAGAATCAGCACGGAAAAATGGCTCCGGCTCCTTTTGCCAGGAAGCTGAATCCAGAAGGTCGGAATCGATGGAAGCATGGAGTAGCCCCACCGTAGTGTAGTCAGACCATATTCCGCTCGCCGAATAGGCCACGATCACTCTCTTGCCGTCAGGCGAAATCACAGCATTCGGATTCTCATTAACATATATCGGATAGGCTGTGCGGCTACCGTCACGATTCACCCACTGCCGCTCCCATTCATATTCCGGACGCGATATGAGCACCCTCTCCGACTTCAGAGACCACGGATTCTCCATCTCGGCTATGTAGATGCACTGCGTCTCTGTCTCAGTGCGACGCGTGGGCCAACCTGACCATAAGAGATAATGTCGTCCTTTTGCTTCAAACACAGAGGGATGTAGGCCGAAATTCCAATCGGGATTGGTAATAATCGGACCATGAAGAATCCAGTTGCCATCCAAAGGATCAGCCCCGGGATTTTCAAGCACATAAAGCTGATGATTGTCAGTATTAACCCCGTCATCCGCCTCGAAATATAGATACCATTTACCGTTGATGCGATGCAATTCCGGAGAATAGATATTGCTCATCCCTTTGCTCCGCGCATCCCATATAAAGATAGGCTCCGCCTCACCCAAGCCGGCCACCGACTCACTGCGGCGGATCATCAATGAATCATAATGCCCGCTCTGGGTCATCAAGTAAAAATTACCATCATTCCAAATAACAGAGGGATAAGACTCACCTTCCAGCAATACCTCTCCACCCCTCTCCAAAGAGGGATTTTGGCAAGCGCCAAGCAACAATAAGGTCAGAAGAAAGTAAAAAATATATCTCATCATTTCATGTATAGATCGGTTGATAAAAGATGAATGTAGCGCCGTGTGGGGTCTTGGGTGCAAAGTTACCATTTCTTTCCATTTATTCCCATAGCAGCAATGTATTTTCCAAAGACAAAAATGTTTATTTTTCTCATTTCCATCCTAACTGAACAAAATTTCACTATTTCTGAACAGATTTTACATATCTGTGACACGATTTTTTGGTTATTTTGTGGTCGAAAACAAATCAAACCAACCATACTACAGATGAAAAATCTACTCAAACTCATCGTGATCTCAGCGGCAGCCCTACCGACAGCCGCCCAGACTCCGGAACTGTTCCAGCCATATCAGGCCACAGACCTCCGGCTCCCCTCCGTACCCATTATTGTATCCGATCCATACTTCTCGATCTGGTCGCCCTACAACAAACTCAACGAAGGATGCACCGCCCACTGGACTTCTGACGAAAAACCCCTCGAAGGCCTGCTCCGCGTTGACGGTGTCACCTACCGATTCTTAGGTGCCAAGCACACCGTGTTTGAGACAGTACTTCCCATGGGCTCCGAACAAGCGTGGGAAGGTGTCTACACCACCACCAACCCCGGCAACGGCTGGGAGAAACCCGACTACAACGCATCTTCATGGAAAGCCGGCAAAGGGGCTTTCGGATCTCAAGGCAACGCCGGAATCCACACCGACTGGAGCGCTGAAAACAGCGACCTCTATGTAAGACGCCAGTTCAACCTTACTCCCGCCGATCTCGAAGGCGACCTTTACCTCGTCTATTCCCACGACGACAACTTCGACATTTTCGTCAACGGTACGAAAGTGGCGCATGGTCCCGCCGAGCTTAAAGAGAATGTCAAACTCGAGCTGACACCGGATATCCGTAAACTCCTCCACCCCGGCACTAATGTGATCGCCACCTACTGCCACAACAACGGTGGCGGAGCACTCACAGACTTCGGTATCTTCCGCAACGTTGGCCTTGAGGACAGCACCACCCGCAACGCTGTACAGAAAAGCGTAGATGTAATGGCTACATCTTCCTATTACACCTTCGCCTGCGGTCCGGTAGATCTCAACCTCGTCTTCACGGCTCCAATGCTTATCGACGACTACGATCTGCTCTCCTCCCCCATCAACTACATCTCTTATCAGGTGAAATCTACAGATGGCAATGAGCACGACGTGCAGATCCTCCTCACAGCCTCGCCCGAGATTGCCCGCAACAAATCATTCCAGCCAACCCGCTCATCACTTATCGAGAAAGATGGTATGAAATATCTGCAGACCGGCACCGTAGAGCAGCCCATCCTCGCAAAGACAGGCGACCATATCTGCATCGACTGGGGCTACTTCTATATGCCCGCTATCAACGGTGAGGTATCGCTCAACTCAGACGAAGCCGTGAAGAAGACATTCATGTCTACCGGCAAGCTCCCCAAGAGCGAGACCACTGTAGTGGCCACCACCCAGGCTGAGCAACCCCTCCTTGCCTACACCCACAACTTCGGCAAGACTCGTCAGGCCGCCTCATACACCCTCGTAGGCTACGATGAGATCCAAGACATCGAATACTTCTACAAACGCTACAAGGCATATTGGGCTCACGACGGTAAGGTAACGATCTTCGATATGTTCAACCGTCTCAACAATTCCTATGCTTCAGTCATGCGCCGTGCCCGCGAGCTCGACAAGACTATCTACGATGATGCCGCGGCTGTAGGTGGCAAAAAGTATGCCGAGATCCTCTCCGGATCCTACCGCCACGTGATCGCCGCCCACAAGCTCTTCCAGGATGAGAACGGCACCCTCCTCTTCTTCTCCAAGGAGAACGACTCCAACGGTTGCGTCAACACCGTCGACCTCACATATCCCGAGGCTCCCCTCTTCCTCATCTACAATCCCGAGCTTCAGAAAGCGATGATGACCTCCATACTCGACTATAGCAAGAGCGGACGTTGGACCAAACCCTTCGCGGCTCATGACCTCGGTCAGTATCCCAAGGCCAACGGACAGGTTTATGGCGGCGACATGCCTCTTGAGGAGGCCGGCAATATGCTCACTCTCATAGCTCAGTGCTGCAAGCTCGACGGCAACGCCAACTACGCACTCCCCTACTGGGATATCCTCACCACCTGGGCCGATTATCTTGTCGACAACGGTCAGGATCCCGAAAACCAGCTCTGCACTGACGACTTCGCCGGCCATTGGGCACACAACGCCAACCTCTCTGTGAAGGCTATCATGGGTATTGCCGGTTATGCCGAGCTCGCCCGTCTCAAAGGAGACGAGGCCACTTATCAGAAATACAACGCCAAGGCTAAGGAGATGGCCGCAAAATGGGAAGCCACAGCTGCCGAGGGTTCCAAGAAAGACCGTCACTACCGTCTCGCCTTCGACCGTGAGAACACCTGGAGCCAGAAATACAACCTCGTATGGGATAAGCTCTGGAACACCGGTATCTTCCCCGCTCAGGTAATGCCTACAGAGGTCAACTACTATCTCACACGTCAGAACCAATACGGTCTGCCTCTCGACAACCGTAAGGACTACACCAAGAGCGACTGGATCATGTGGACTGCAGCAATGTCGCCGGATCAGAAGACTCTCGTGAAATTCATCGATCCTCTCTACGACTACATCAACGAGACCGAGACCCGCGTGCCCATCAGCGACTGGTATGACACCGTAACAGGACGCAAGACCGGCTTCATGGCCCGCTCGGTAATCGGCGGCCACTGGATGCCACTCCTCGCCTCCAAGCTCGCAAAATAACCGCCACTCGCAAAAGCCTATCCTGGACACGCGACGGTATCAACAAAAAAGCAGCCTTGCGCCATCGGCCCCAAACCGACCGCGCAAGGCTGCTTTCCTATCATTAATACCTTATACTTCAAACTATCGTAACCACCAAATATTTAGTAACAGGCAATTTAATTCAAATCACGCCGTTATCTTAATAAAATTGTCATTAATTAAATCCGCACGCTATGTACAGTTCCACCCCCTCATCAGGCGACACTTCCATATATTGGCCTTTGCTCCGCAATATAAGTATCGAAGAGAAACTGCATCTAATTGCAAAACTATCCGATTCAGTAGCATCGATAATCAGTAAACCTAAAGAAAGCGAGACAGAATACACTGCAAGGTTCATTGCAAAATACTGTGGTTCCTGGAAAGGAGATACCTCAGCAGAAGAAATTATCACCGCTATTCGTAACGACAGAAGCGATCGTGACCCTATATCCTTCGACTGATGAAAAAGAAACGTTATTTGCTCGACACCTCGATTTGTGTATTTTTCCTTCGTAATAAATACAATATTGAAAATAAACTCATATCCATCGGACATAGCAACTGCTGTATTTCCGAGATAACAGTGGCAGAGCTAATGTTTGGTGCCGTTTGGAGTGGCTGTCCTGAGAACATCAGAATAACCCAACAGTTCTGCAATGATATAGAAGTTGTACCTATATATGACAGCTTAATGACATATGCCCGTCTTAAGACCTCCCTACGACAGCAAGGACTCTCAATTGATGATTTCGACCTTCTGATTGGATGTTGCGCTATTTCCAACGATATGATCCTTGTCACCGACAATGAAAAGCACTTCAGGCGTCTTCCCGTTAAAATAGAAAACTGGATACAACGTTAAACGTAAGCACTAATAAGATGCAGCATACTATGAATAAGAAAATGTTAAATATACATCCTCAACGACAAATCTATTCAGTATATTATATTAAGCGGGTGTATCAAAATCAAGATTTTGATACACCCGCTTAATATAATATCAAATACGTTAAAATAAAGAGATTTGGAGAGTCATGACGCTCTACTCCACCGTCACCGACTTCGCCAGATTACTCGGCATATCCACATTGCAACCCTTGTTGATGGCGATATAATAAGCTAAGAGCTGCAAAGTTATGGAGGTACTTATCGGCTATCCCAATTATCGGTTTTTATACATATCCTCATAATAGCGCTCATAGTCGCCCGAGGTGATGTTGTCCATCCAGTCCTGATGGTCGAGATACCATTTAACGGTCTTCTCGATACCCTCCTCAAACTGCAGGCTCGGCTCCCACCCCAACTCACTCTGAAGCTTGCGGCTGTCGATGGCATAGCGCAGGTCATGCCCTGCCCGGTCTGTCACGTAGGTGATCAGCTTCTCGCTCTGACCCTCCGGATTACCCAACAGACGGTCAACAGTCTTGATGATCACCTTGATCAGGTCAATGTTCTTCCACTCGTTGAAGCCGCCGATGTTGTAGGTCTCAGCCACCTTACCCTCATGGAAAATCATGTCTATCGCACGGGCATGGTCCTCAACGAAGAGCCAGTCGCGCACGTTCTCACCCTTGCCATACACCGGCAACGGCTTGTTCTGACGGATATTGTTGATGAACAGCGGTATCAGCTTCTCGGGGAACTGGTACGGGCCGTAGTTGTTCGAGCAGTTGGTCACCAACGTAGGCATACCGTAGGTATCGTGGTAGGCGCGCACGAAATGGTCACTCGAAGCTTTCGATGCCGAGTATGGCGAGTGGGGATTGTACTTGGTGGTCTCAAGGAAAAACTCAGTGCCGTAGGCCATGTCATCCTTGCTCGACGCCTTCGTGGTGAACGGCGGTTCGATTCCCTCCGGATGCGTCAACTCCAGCGCACCGTACACCTCATCGGTGGAGATATGATAGAAGAGCTTACCATCGTATTTCTCCGGTAACGACTCCCAGTACTCCTTCGCAGCCTGGAGCAGTGCTAACGTACCCATCACGTTTGTTCGTGCGAAGGTGAAGGGATCCTTGATGGAACGGTCAACATGGCTCTCGGCGGCGAGATGGATCACCCCGTCAATCCTGTACTCCCTCACGATACGGCGCATCTCGTCGAGGTCGGCGATGTCAGCCTTCACGAAGGTGTAGTTCGGTTTATCCTCAATATCCCTGAGGTTTGCGAGGTTACCAGCATAAGTCAGCTTGTCGAGGTTGACGATATGGTACTCCGGATATTTATTCACAAAGAGGCGCACGACATGACTTCCGATGAAACCCGCACCGCCAGTGATCAATATGTTTCTACAATTCATAATTCTTAATTCCTAATTACTAATTCATTATGCATCATGAATTATGTATTAAATTGCTGATGCATTTCTTGAGAGAGTCGGTCCAGTAAGGAACCTCAATATCGAATGTTGTCTTGACTTTCGTCTTGTCCAGGACCGAATAAGAGGGGCGGGTCACAGGAGACGGGAATTCATCCGAATGACACGGCCTGATGTCGCAGCCGTCGTTTCCCGCAACCTCGGCGATCATCTTCGTGAAGTCATACCACGAGCAGACACCCTCGTTTGAATAATGATACACTCCCGGATGATCGCGGAAAGTGCGGTCGGTGATTATCTTCACGATAAGGTCTGCCAAGTCCTGCGCGTATGTCGGCGTGCCAACCTGGTCGAACACCACCTTCAGCTCCGGCTTCGTGGAGGTGAGGTTGAGCATCGTCTTGACGAAGTTCTTACCGTATTCAGAGTAGAGCCACGCCGTGCGGAAGATAAGCGCATTGGCACCCAACTCCTCCACAGCCTGCTCACCGTGAAGCTTCGTAAGTCCGTAGACTCCGGTGGGATTCACAGGCTCCTCCTCAGTGCGTGGAGTATTGCCGAGTGAACCGCCGAACACATAGTCGGTGGAGACGTGGATCAGCGTCGCGCCGTTTGCTTTGGCTGCATCGGCAAGATTGCGTACTGCCTTGGCGTTGAGAACCTCCGCAAATTCCGCATCGCTCTCCGCCTTGTCAACATTCGTGTATGCCGCGCAGTTGACTATGACATCAATCCCGTTCTCTCTCACCATCCGGGCCACTGCATCGGGATCGGTGATATCGAGTTCGGCCACATCGGTAAATATATAGTTGTCATTTGAAGTGGCTGCCGCATTGCGGATGCAATTTCCAAGTTGACCGTTAGCTCCTGTCACAAGTATATTCATAGCTCAAATGGTGTTTCAAAATCCTTCAACAACGGGTGTTTCTTATCCTTATCCGAAAGAAGAGCCTCTTCAAGAGCGATTCCCCAATCGATGCCCAAAGAGGGATCCACGATTGAGATACCCCCGTCGGCCTCGGGACAGTAATAGTTGTCGCACTTGTACTGGAAGACAGCCGTCTCGCTGAGCACCGCGAAACCATGTGCGAAACCGCGTGGAATAAAGAACTGACGGTGATTATCCTCGGTCAGAAGACAGGACACATATTTGCCGTAAGTCGGTGAACCCTTGCGGATATCCACCGCCACGTCAAGCACCCGGCCACGCACACAGCGAACAAGCTTGGCCTGTGCATGGGGTGGGCGCTGGAAGTGCAGACCGCGCATCACACCATACGAGGAGCAAGACTCGTTGTCCTGCACGAAATCCACAGGACAAACTTCCGCGTCAAACGTTTTCTTGTTATAGCTCTCAAAAAAATAGCCGCGTGCATCGGCAAACACACGCGGTTCGAGGATTACCACACCCTCTATATCTGTCTTTATCACATTCATATCTCGGTCAATGTTTTAAGAACGCATCTCAATCGAATTTCTGGAGGTGCTCCTCATCAGCTATTTTCATCAGGTACTGGCCGTACTGGTTCTTGAGCATCGGCTTGGCCAGCTCACGGAGCTTGTCGGCCGTGATCCAGCCGTTACTGTAGGCGATACCCTCAAGACAGGCTATCTTCAGACCCTGACGTTTCTCAAGAACCTCGACATATATCGAAGCCTCCGCAAGGGAATCATGGGTACCGGTATCGAGCCACGCAAAACCACGCGGAAGTGTCTGCACCTTCAGCTCGCCATCCTTCAGGAACTCCTGGTTAACGGTCGTGATTTCAAGTTCTCCACGGGCCGACGGCTTGATGGTGGCGGCAACACCAACCACCTTGTTAGGATAGAAATAGAGTCCCACTACCGCATAGTTTGATTTCGGATGCTCCGGCTTCTCCTCTATAGAAAGACAATTACCCTCGGCATCGAACTCCGCCACACCGTAACGTTCCGGATCATTCACCCAATAGCCGAACACGGTAGCCTTGCCCTCCTCCTCGGCTGTCCTCACAGAGTTTCTCAATACCTCCGAGAAACCAGGACCGTGGAAGATATTGTCACCGAGCACAAGACACGCGGAGTCATCTCCGATGAAATCCTTTCCGATGATGAATGCCTGAGCCAGACCATCAGGTGACGGTTGCTCCTCGTAAGAGAAACTGACACCGTAATCGGAGCCGTCGCCAAGCAGACGCTTGAAGCCCGGCAGATCCTGCGGCGTAGAGATGATAAGTATCTCACGAATTCCGGCCATCATTAGTGTCGAAATCGGATAATACACCATCGGTTTATCGTAAATCGGGAGCATCTGCTTCGACACTCCTTTGGTAATCGGATACAAACGTGTACCGGATCCCCCTGCAAGTACAATACCTTTCATTTTAGAAGTCAATTTTTAGAGGTTATAGTATTCCCTGAACCGTAAGCCATTCACTTTACGTAGGACTATATTTCAGGCGGTTGTGGCCCGACTGAATTTAATCTTATGAAAATTTAGTGGGTTTTGTGTAAGCGTATAAAATGACGTATAGGTATAGAGAAGCCACTGATAGGAGGTTTCTCTTTAAATACACTTTATTTTTTGCTGATTTATAACATTTATTTGTACCCAAACCAATGTTCTGGAGCACACGCTTACACCCGCTTCATATAATATCAAATACGTTAAAAAAGAGAGTTGGGGAGAGATGACGGGCTACCTCACCATCACCGACTTAAGTCTACATTAGGATTGATAAATAATTCACTGTTTTCTTGAAAACAGTCGTTTTAATGATCTGGGTTTGGCTCCGGGATTCTCCCGCATGAACTCCTCCTTCTCAATACGGCTCCTGTCGTAATAAGTATGATTCCCCTCCTCATCGTAATATTGCTTGTCAATATCATCCGGATACTTCCTACCCCTCATCATCACTGCCAGACCGATGACCGCTGCAAAAACCAGTATCACTATCAGGAATATTATAAATATCTTCACCATGGTTTACAATCGTTTTCTGTTTGAAATTCCTTCTCTGAAATCTATCACGGAGATCCGGACCTCTCACTTCCTGTCGAGCACCTGATACTTAGAGTGCTGGCTCCTGAACTCGGGCACTATCCGCTTCATCACCGCAACTATCTGCATGTCGTCGCTGTCAGGCGCCCCGGCCACAAGTCCGTCGATATCCACCTTAACCTCGGAAAAATCATACTCCCTCACCTTGGCTACCTTGATCTTCGGATGGAAGGTCGGCAACGTGATCTCCTCGTCGTTGAGCACCTCCTCGTAGAGTTTCTCCCCATCCCGCAGACCCGTAAATTTTATCTCCACGTTTTTCGCCCCCGAGAGCTTTATCATCCGCGCCGCAAGATCTGCTATCTTCACTGGGGCTCCCATGTCGAACACATAAATCTCCCCTCCCTTCCCCATCGTGCCAGCCTCGATCACGAGCTTGCACGCCTCGGGTATCAGCATGAAGAAACGTATTATATCGGGATGAGTGACCGTAACCGGGCCTCCCCTCCTTATCTGCTCCTGGAATATCGGTATCACCGATCCGTTCGAGCCGAGCACATTGCCGAAACGGGTGGTAACGAACTGGGTCTCACCCTTCACCTTCCCCTCCTTTATCGCCTTGTCGAGGCTCTGAACGTAGATCTCGCAGATACGTTTCGAACAGCCCATGACGTTGGTCGGGTTCACGGCCTTGTCAGTGGAGACCATCACGAATTTCCTTGTCCCGTACTTCACCGCCAGATCGGCTATGACCCGCGTTCCGTCTATGTTGTTCACCACCGCCTCATAGGGATTGTCCTCCATCATCGGCACGTGCTTGTAGGCGGCCGCATGGAACACGTATTCCGGCCTGTACTCGGCGAAGATCCTCTCCATCATCCTTCGGTCCGCTATGTCAGCCACTATGGTCTCAGCCTTTATATCGGGCCAGCGGTTGCCCATCTCCAGACGCACGTCATGCATCGGTGTCTCGGCCTGATCCACCAGAACCAGTCTCGACGGTGAATAAGTGGCTATCTGTCTCACCATCTCCGAGCCGATACTTCCAGCCGCTCCCGTGATCATCACCACGTTGCCGTGAAGAAGATCGGCCGCCGCCTTCATGTCCACCTCTATCTTCTCGCGGGGCAGGAGATCCTCCACATTGACGGGATGAAGATCCGCCACGCTAAGGTCGGTCTTTCCGTCCCACTCCTTGGCATGGGGCATAACGAGTATCCGTATCCCGGATTCCACAAGACTGTTCACCAGCCCCTCCCGCTCGCGCAGGGCATCCATCTTCAAGGGTGATACAATAAGTGTAGTGACCTTATTGCCACGCATGATAGCCGGCAGTCTGTCGGTGAACGGATACACCTTCACACCCATCAGCATACGGTGCTCCATGTCTGTCTCATCGCTTACGAAACCCTCCAGCGTGAAGGGCACCTCGGCATTGGAGCGGATGCTCTTGGCAAGAGCCACCCCACCGGTCCTGACCCCGAATATATACGCTCGGTCAGCGTCACTGCGCTTGGACGTCTGCTCGTAGATGGTCTTGACCCACACCCTGACAGTCCACATGAACGCAACCACGAAAAGCCCCATCAGTATGATGTCGGCGTAACCGAACTCCACCAGCCATGACTGCGTGCCCAACGCCCACAGTATGGCGAACGCCAATACTACGGCGAGCACTACCGCACTACCTATACGCAACAGATCGCTGAAGGAGGAGTAACGTATGACGCCGGAATAGGTGTGGAACACACGGAACGCCAGAATAAAACATATGAGGAATATGCAGAGCGTGACGGCGAGTGAGCCGATCACGTCGAGAGCCTGTTCCGAACCGTGATGCACGGTATATGCCAACAGTCCGGCGAACACCACGAACAGACAGTCGAGTATGAGTATGCTCCAGTAAGGGAGCGCCGACCTGGAGAAATACCAGTTGGCCAGCGATTTCAAAGATCTCATATAAAACAGTAGTATTTTCTAATAAACCTGAGGCAAGTCAGTTGACAGCAAAGGCCCCACCGCACGGTATCTCATGCGGTGTGGCCTATAGGATAGTCAGTCATTATTTCGATGGGGGGAGAGGTTGGACGTTCAGACTATCGATGCCTTGATCACATCACATATATAACGTACGTCATCATCCGTGACATACGGTCCGGCGGGGAGACAGATGCCGACCTTGAAGAGTCCCTCACTCACACCGTTGGTGTAGGCCGGGGCATCCCGGTAGACGGGCTGTCTGTGCATCGGTTTCCAGAGGGGGCGCGCCTCCACGTTGGCCGCATCAAGAGCCATGCGCAGGGCCTCCACGTTGGCGTTGGGCTGACAGTCGGTGACGGCGGTCGACACCGCATGGGTCACACCGGCAGCCCCGCCGACAGCTCCGGAGACAACCTGTCTGTATGCATTATCCTGACCCTTGATCTTGAGATCGAGATCAAGAGTTGCCGTACAGAGCCAGAAATTGGAGTCTGACTCCAGCCACGGGTTGCCGTGCATCGTGATACCGTCCACATCCTTAAGATACCCGCAGTAAAGATCCTGAACATGCCTGTGATGGGCGATATGGTCATCAATAACTGTCATCTGTCCACGGCCGATACCGGCGCACACGTTGCTCATACGGTAGTTGTAACCGATGGCCTCGTGCTGGTAGTAGGGATAGCTCTCCCGTGCCTGGGTTGCATACCATAATATCTCCCTCGCCTTGTCTGTATCCGGGCAGATCAGCGCGCCTCCGCCGGAGGTCGTGATCATCTTGTTGCCGTTGAAGGAGAGGACACCGTACTCGCCGAACGTACCGAGCACCTGGCCGTTGTAGCGTGACCCCAGACCCTCGGCGGCATCCTCGATCACCGGGATTCCATAACGGTTGGAGATCTCCATAATCCTGTCAATCCGGTAGGGCATACCGTAGAGAGCCACAGGTATGATAGCTTTCGGTTTCTTGCCGGTCTTTGCGATTCGGTCCTTGATAGCCTCCTCGAGCAAATCGGGATCCATGTTCCATGACTCTTTCTCAGAGTCTATGAAAACCGGGGTCGCCCCAAGATATGTTATAGGATGGCTCGACGCACAGAACGTGAACGACTGTACGAGCACCTCATCACCCGGGCCAACGCCACAGGCAATCAGAGCAAGATGCACGGCGGCTGTCCCAGCACTCAGCCCGACAACTTTCTTATCGAGCGGAGCCTTGCCATCACGATTATTTACAAACGTTTCGAGATCCTTCTCAAAACCGTTGACGTTCGGCCCCATCGGCACAACCCAGTTGGTGTCAAACGCCTCCTTTATAAAGTCCATCTCCCTGCCACTCATATGAGCTAAGCAAAGGTATATCCTTTCTCGCATAATCTAATTTCTATAGATTCCCAGTCAAATATTGTACAATATAATCTTTTTTAAACTGTCTGAGATTCCGTCCGATGTCTCTCACCTCCACATTAAATCTATCGTTATAATTGTCTATAATTTTTGTAATTATATCACAATTTATCTCAAGTATTTTTGCTAAGGACTCGAATACGACTAGCCCTGTTGGTATATCTTCTGTGATATACCTGAGCTGAGGAACAGAATTCTTTTGATATGTTGGTGTACGGGCAATAGTTTCACTAAGGGTTTCCCCTTCAATCCTCTCTACTCCATAAGTTATATCAAGCCAGTGTTGAGCTGAAATGACACAATTATCAAGATATTCAGTAAATTCTTTTCGGATTCTACGCAGTATTTCTATATCATCAGCACTTTCTTCCTCCAATGCCCTTAATCCATTTATTAGTTTTCGCCATATGTCTTCTCGAGGTTTAGATTTTAGACCGAAAGTCTTGATGCCAAGAGCATCTGCAATCTGAAGACGAACTTGATCTATCTGTTCCAAAATTTTTCCCACTTCTGGACGGGCTGCGATACCATCCATATAGAAGGAAAATATTTCACCCTGTTTCTTCCGTTTCTCTATCTCATCAATATTTAGCAAGTATGTGGCACAATGAAAAATTGCTCCAATGTTGTTAAGTGAAGACAATGCTGGAATAGTAGAGAAAGCAGCCTGCGGAAACAGTTCACGAAGCATATCTATATGTTTCCGACTTACATCACCCTCCAGAGTTGCAATATAAGTCCGTTTACGTCTCTTGATCAGAGAGACCTCAGGTTTTGGAGCTTTACATGAATATGGGCATGTTGAGAGACAGATAATTGGATAACGCTCTCCAAGCTCTGACCAGATATATGGGGAGGCAACCGATCTTGATGGCGCAAGAATAATTGGTATACGCCTTTTCCATAATCCGAACTTATTCATCTCTTGAACTGCTGAAATATGTGCAGTAGACGGCAAAGGAATTACGATTATATCAACATTGGCAACCATAAATTCCAAATCAGAAGTTACACAGCTTTCCCCAAGTTCTATGAAACGTGATGTTTCATGATTTGTATTCTCCGGTCTCTCCAGATATAGTCCACCAAGATTCTTAATTGCATCAAGAATCTCTTGACCATGTGTCGTAGGACGGGTATACCCAATCACTCTATAACTTCTGCTAAGATAGTCTGCAAGAAATGCTCGTCCGCTCTGCGAGCTTATACCATATATGCCTATCGTCATAATGAATCAATTAGAATATCTGTTCCCTTCTGAATCTTTTCTGCATCAAATTGTATGTTGCATATGGATTGTAATTGAGAAATTTTCCTTTATCCAGTGAGTCTATCAACAGCATATCTTCCTTTGACAACTCAAAATCATAAATTGATATGTTTTCTTTCAAGTGGGCTATATCCCATGTTTTAGGAATGACTATAATGTTTTGTTGGATCTGCCAACGTAACACAATTTGAACAGGACTCTTCCCATACTTTTTTGCTAAGGAAACAATAATATCATTTTCAATCACTTCCTTCCGAGGTTCATTCGATCTGAAGTGACTGAATGTTGACATCGCTTCAACAGCTATACCTCTTTCTTGATTCCAACGAATCATTTCTTTTTGCGAATTTAGAGGACTGATTTCAAACTGATTCACAGCAGGAATAACATCTGATACCTCAGCATAAGCTTCAAAATGCGTTGGAAGACTACTACAAACTCCAATTGCTCTTATTCTACCTTCTTTGTAGAATTTGGTCAATTCCGCATACATCCGCTGAGAAAGCTTCATAGGATATGGCCAATGTAAAAGAAATAAATCGATGTAGTCCGTTTGTAAATTATCGAACGATTCCTGAATTACACTTTTTACAGATCGGAAATTCGGGACGTTGAAAATTCTTCGTTTTCCAACTTTGTAAGGCTTTACATAGAATGCATCACGATTTATTTTTGTCGTAATAAAGACATCCTGTCGATTAATTCCGTTATCCTTAAGTGCACGGGCTATCTCTCTCTCATTATGATACCGCCATGCAGTATCGAATAATCGATATCCAATCTCATACGCTTCCGCTATTGTGCGAGAAAGTTTATCTTTAGGAATCAAAAATGTGCCAAGTCCTCCTTGAGGAATTTCCACGCCATTATTAAGTGTGATATATTTCATTTTTATATATTTATATATGCCAGCATATCATCGTGAAACGGTCTAAAAAAGTCGCCACAGACAAACTGTTCAATGTTAGTGCCTGGATCCCAAAGATTAGTTTCGATAACACAAATCCTGTAATCTTCAGTAATAGTGACATCCCAACCGATAACACCGCAATTGGGAAATAATTTTTTATGCATCTTTTCAAGATGGTCAATCATTTCCTCATACTTTGGCATCTGCACCCCTTCGAATAATATCCCGTTATCGGATTTCTCCACAGGATTAAGATTATAATCATACCCATATTTTTTTAGTTTTCCATCCGTACTCACATCTATCCAATAGGCACTGTTCCAATTATCTCTAAAGCTTCCTTTTTTACCTACTTTTAAAGCAGTTGAATATCCAAATCTACCATTGAAATACATCGTGGTTACCCGGAAGCAGTTCAAAGATGATGGATTGAGATTCTTTATTTCCGAAGCCTGTGAAATCAATTTCTGGGCAATGAAATCTTTACCGGTCTCATCGAAAATCTTGTCAAGATCTGTATTCCTGTCAACAATTATTTTCCGTACCCCTTCTCCTTGTTCTGTACCTATAGAGGGTTTAATAACGAAAACTGATTGACTCAGTAAAATATTTTTAGCTTCTTTCCTACTCAGGAATCGTAACTCTTTGTCGTAGAAACTACCATTTAGACATCTTACTATCGGTTCAGGAAATCTTAGCTCTGGAAAATAGACATCGCACATAGCCTTATTCTCCAACGAATATACTTGATCTTTTGGATTAAATTTGGTTCGAAGTTCATTATACCAACATGGACTAAGATAGTAAGGAGAAAAACCCTGAATTTTTTTGTAAACTCGTGCGTTTACGAAATCCATGTCATATATGTGAAGACCTTTCCAGATTTCACGTATCTTATTTTTTTCTGATTCTGTAAGTTCAGGCAAATCTAACTTCAGAAATCGTTTCGTAAGATTATAATATCCTATGTGATAACGGACTCTATTAAAAAAATCTAAAAGCATTGTCGAGATTTAATTATTGATATAGTGAACAAATTTATCTCTTATTCCCTGTTTTGATACATACTGGCCAACAAACTGGCCCCAATTGCCTTCAATCAATACCCATCCATCATTTGTAAGAGCAAAATCAAATCCAATATATTTATGGTCAGGGAAACAAGTTCTAAAAATCAACTCTGCAAGTTTTATTAATTCCTCCCAATCAGGAATCTGCCATCCTTTGAATACAATGCCTGAATCAGGATGAATTGAATGATATACATTCAATTCGTCGAAACCATCTGTAATGACGATACCAGTTTTTTCATCAACACAGGCAAAAACGCCACCTCCTCCTGCATTGTCTACCACTTTACCTTTCCTTCCTGTTCTAAAAAAAGGATTTAAAATATTGAATTTACCGTTATTCAATATACATGGTAAACGAACGGTATTGACAGATGAATTATTCCATTGACTCATCAGAGGAGATTGGATGATAAGTTCTTCCATAATCCAGAAAGATTCCCTATATTTTTGATATAGTTTATTTAACTCTACAGTCTCGGTACCTTTCTTAATTCTCAATATGTGAGCACCTCTACCAAATGTTGAGGATACTGGTTTTACAAATAAATTCTGGTGTTGGGTTACAAATAGACTAAACTCTGCAAATGTTATAGTTTCACTCGGTCCAATTTTAATCACTTCTCTATTAAAGTATTTCGAAGCAATTTTATAGAAATTATGTTTATCCGACAATTCCTCATCGTATTTTTTCTCGCTGACTGTCTTTAACAAATAACGAACTCGTAGATTGTCGGATAAAAAAGATCTTCTATAATTCTCTTTCTCTCCCTCAAATCCAAATAGAAAATATTCATCAGGTGTAGTTAGATAGCGATAGTAAGATCTTTTAATGTCAGTCTTTAAATCCTTTTTTGAGAGTAATGACTCACTGCCGTATTTATTTATAGCTGAATCAATTTGTTTGTCAAAGCCTCCCAGAAACATCCTAACTTTGTCAATAGACAAAGCATGATATACGGTAATAATGAATCTTCGTATTCTTTTTCTTAAAGTATACATTTTGTTTAGTTTAATTTAATCTTTCTTTTTCAGTAACTATCATAGGATGAGTATAGTTATCCACTACATTGATCATACCATACTTCATAGACTTGGTTATAAAATCTCCTTTATATCGGTCGTTAATAATTCCCGGAGCAGTAATGATTTTTCGTTCAATAGCGGTTGCAAGTATATCGGGATTTGCAATAAATTGAGTCAAATCTTCAATCTTTGATGATTTTTTATAGTTGGGATGGAGTCTTGCAATTTGTTCAAGGAGGTATTTGCTTTCGTCAATCAAGAAACGTTTACGTTCCATTACAATAGGATCTTTCAGATACTTTACGATATCCTCTTTGTTATTTCTGAAAATACGAACCGCACGTCGTATTATTTTAGAACTATCAATGATGTCTTCGGGTTTAGCGGCATAATTTGCCTCGCAGTAACTGACAATATGTATTATGTGGGGATCCAAGCACAATTGAAGGAATGTTGAACGGGCAAGTTGCCACTTGGCTAAATTCATATCAGAGGATAACGATTCAATTCCAGTCCTTGTTTCGCGTAGAATACCCGCAGGAGTTTTTCGCCCCTTTGACATCAGCTTAGCAATTTCCATACCGGCCGACATTTTTGCTAAATCTGCATAATCCCCAGTTTCCTTTGGTTTGTTAAATTGCATTTGAAAAACCATATTCTGGACACCACACATTGTCATAACTGCACTGATCAAGGCATAGCTTGTGACTATTACTGTGTCATGAGCCCAACGGCTACTCCATTGATTAGGATCGTTCATTTCTACTGGAATACCTTCCTTAGCAAGTTCCTTTACACACTCAAAGTGTTCTTTAATACTTTCTCTGACATTAGCAGGGCCTCTACCATCAAGTTCATTAAACCAGAAAAGAGGTACAGCCTGATGAGCACCCCTCAACATACCAGCATCAAGACACTGATGAACAAAGTTTACCAGATCAGAAACATGACAATAAGGCTTTACTCCAGGATAATTACCTCTTCTGGATGCCTGATATAAACTTACCAAGTCTGCAAAGTCTTTATATGGAACCCCTCCGTCATTCTTCATTGTTAAAAACTTCTCAGGGTGACCAAAATACCTTTGACTTAAATCCGAAGATCCAAGTGATATTTCATCAAGCACTCTTGCCTCAGACAGTTGAATTATACCTTCTACAGTTGGCCTTATATCCGGAGCTGGTATCCCAAAATGACTTCTCAATACGGGAAACTCAGATTCCTTAATACGAATCACATAATCTTTACACGCTCTAGGAGATGGTATTTCCAAAGGCGGTTCATTTATATAATCATCATTCTTAATAACCTCATCAGCGAGTTGGTCAAATATCTCGATACCTTTGGGGACAAGCTCTTCGTATACATGACTGATTATGTCTTCTCTCTTGTTTGTAATCTCAAAGAAATCCACTGTTTCGGTTATTCGTTCCAGAACATTCGCCGAATTTTTGCAAAGTATTACTTCAAGAGGAAGTTGATGTATCTTCGTTTCCAGTATCTCAATTGTCTTTGGTAATCCTGCAAAAAGAATCTTTACACCATCATTCTTTTTAACAAGTCCAGAGTTATATAAATAATTGATTACCTTAAACAATTCGTCTATGGCTACATTTTCATTCTGACGATAACTAAGACCTATAAACTTAGGTTTTTTCTTATTAATCTCATCATAAAAATGTCCATAGTCTAACGATGGAGGTAGAATTTGACTTAAGATTCCTCCTAATCCGGCAATCTTTGACGCATTATGCATTCCCTCAGTATGAGGATCATTCGCAAGTGACGTAGCTATAAAATAATTATTACGTTCAGACATTATCATATACCATTTGCATTCTTGATAGGAGGATTGTACATCTCTTTAAGAAATATATTTTCCCCATTATCGGAAATTATTTCTATAGAGTTCATTACTTCTGTTATTTTATCCTCAAGTTCTTGAATAGAAGGAGCTGACAAAAGGATGGAAGCAACCCTATCTCCACTTGAGGATGGAGCTGAAAGTACCGAACCCGGAGCTCGATTAATGAAATAATCTTCAATAAGGTGTTTATCCAGCAGTGATTCCAGTCCCTTTATTTGAGATAAAACACCACCTTTTGTATAAAGATGACACCTTGAATATTTCTTATTATTTCGATAGTAATCTATCAACGGAGTTTTACCCAGCATAGAATTAAGATTTGCTTTTAATACATTGAATCCTGTAACAGTCTCAATCGTTTTGTATTTAGCTCCTCCGCCAAGACGTGCTGAAAACTCGATTACATGAATATCATTACCTTTAACTATCGTCTGAATAAGAAGAGGAGAGTTATGAATTTCAAATACCTCTGCAATTTTTTCAGCAATTACCTGTATTCTCTCGTTGAAATCAGGATTTACAGGTGCAGGTATTAGACTTTGATATATGACCGCAGTTCCACTGTTAGGCTTATATTTGTTAGAAAGACAATCCATTAAATGGTATACCTTTCCATTCGTGATATAGAAATCTGAACTAACATCTTCCCCTTCTACAAATTCTTCAACAATGATAGTATTGGAAATTGAGTATTTCATAGATACCTCAGCTTCTCTCATCAGTTCCTCTATATTGTTGACTTTTCTTACCCCTTTTGATCCATTGCTATCTGCCGGTTTTACTATCAGAGGATAATTTAGTCCGCTGTCCTCAATCTTTTCTATAGAATTAAATGATTTATATTTTGATGTTGGAATATCGTTTTCCACCATCAATTTTTTCATATGTTTTTTATTTGTCAAATTTAGGATTTGACTCATTGAAAGATAACAAGGTAATTTCAATTCCTCTGAAACTAAACCCATCGTCAGAAGAGGCTGATCTCCACAAGCTGTCATTATCATATCGATTTGCTCATCAAGGGCAGCTTGTTTTACCTTATCAAAATCCATAGTACTTATTACAAGGTGCTTGTCGGCCACTTTGGATGCCACCGCCTTACTGTTCATATCTACAAGGATAACGTAGCTATCCGGATATGTGGATTTAATCTCTCTGATTAATGCAGCCTGATCCGGTCCTCCGGCTAATACCATTATACGCATAAAACAGATCTTATTTAATTGTTACCAGTAAAACCGCCAGTTGAAATCTGGATATCTTTCGCTGATAATACATTTTTTATTGTGAGAAAAATAATTCTGATATCCAAAAGAAAAGAACAGTTATCTACATACCACGTATCAAGCTTAAATTTTTCAGTCCAACTTATGTTATTTCTACCATTAACCTGGGCCCATCCTGTAATTCCCGGTCTAACATTATGTCGTCTTGCTTGTTCTGGATTATAAAGTGACAAATAACGTGGGAGTAATGGTCTGGGACCAATCAAAGACATATCCCCCTTGAACACATTCCATAGTTGAGGTAATTCGTCAAGTGAAGTCTTTCTGATTAGTTTACCTATTGTTGTTATTCTCTGTTCATTAGGAAGTAGATTACCATTAGCATCCCGCTCATCTGTCATCGATTTGAACTTCACAACCTTGAAAATTTTTCCATCTTTACCGGGTCGTTCTTGACGGAAGAAGATTCCGGCACCTTTGTTCGCAAAATGCAACCAGACACTAATAGCAGTTAATGGTACACTCAATGCAATTAATGCTCCACCACTTACTACAATATCAATTGCTCGTTTGAAATAATCTCTATATAACCTCATTTTAAATCAATAATGTTATAGAAGAATGTAACGTACATACATTAATAGTCAAGTATAATAGAAATATTCAACAATAAGTTTTATGGAATCAATAATTTATCTGCGTAGTCTTATTGAACATCTAATTTGTCTCAACTACAATCATTGATCTTGTGATCTGCATAACATAAGAATCTTGATTCTATATCACTATACAATCGGCCATAAATTGTAGATGTATCTAAATTATCAGCAATTAAATTTTGTAAATTATGCGATAAAGTTAATCTCTGGGTATGCAAATTATCAATAGCTTTAATGAGAATATCAGAGAAATTATTTGAATTATAATTATAACCGACTCTATATTTATCGATCATATCTGCAGTTTCTCCTGATAAGTTATTCAATACAAAACATCCAGTCGCTATATAATCATTAAATTTATAGCTATGAACCACACGAGTTCCTTCCTTAAATGAATTTAAGGCTATGTCGCAATAGCTCAAATATTTCAATAGATCTTTATAAGGTAGTCGTCCAGTTATCTCTACATTAAGTTGATGTCTTAAGGCGTAGTCTCTTATATACTCAGCCTTTTCCCCATCTCCCACAAACCACATTTTATATGGAATTTGTTTATTTCTTAAAACTGAGAGTCCACGTAAGATAACATCAAAATCATAACTTTGACCCAAGGAGCCTCCGTATGCAATCCACACTTCATTATTAGGTTTATCTAATACAAGTTTTGATTCTCCAATAAATCTTGCAATTGTATGACAATCAATACCAAGGTATGTATGAGAATAAGGAACTTTAGGATTTATTTCGTGTGCTATTTTCGCATAGCCATCAGATTCCGCCGAGATGTAGTCTGCCAGCCTATAAGCCTTGTTGGTTAACTCTTTCCAAGGTAAAAGAAGTGAATTAATTATTTTTTTGCATGGAATAAGTGGTATTAAAGAATCTGGCCAAATATCAATTACATCAATTACGAAAGGTATATTATTCTTTTTACACCAACGTCCTGCGACAAATGCCGCTGATGAAGTCGGCATTGCACAGTATACCAAATCTGGTAAATTTCTTAATGACGCAAGGTATTTTTTTAATTCTTTTGCAAATTGTATATGACTGAAAATACGCCTGAAAGATAAATTTTTTTTATAAGCAGGTACATGGATACGAATTTCTTTAATCCTGTTACTGCCGACATTATACATTTCACTAACTTTGTACTGCTTATGGCCATGTGAAAAATCAGAAGTTATAACGATTAATTCGTTGTCTACACCAAAAGCATTACAGATATTTTTCAATCTGCTGTTTGAATCAGTCAAACTACCAAAGAGAGAAATTAATAAAATACATGCCATTATTTTCGTCTTTCACTTATTCGCTTTCTTAACAGAAAATACAATCTTAACCTATATTTTATACGGTACCATACACTATATGGACTCTTTCCTGTTGTAACGTTACCTCCATGCCTTCTGTACAATACCAAAGCTTCTGAAATAAAATCATTCTTCTTTAGTAAAGATCCTAATAATCCAATCCACAAATCGTGCATCGGAAGATTCTCCGGAAAAGGGAGAGCAAGACTTAGCAGATCTCTCCGGAAAGCCATACAGCACCCAATATAAGGATTATGTAATAGCTGTAAAAAGAAATCTTTTTTTATTGGATTTTCTTTATAGATGCATGATTGTATTATTGTGCCTTTATAATCAATAACATCTCTATTACACAAAACACAAGATATTTTTTCATTATTGAAAAATTCCAATGTCTTTGAAATACGATTGGGTTTCCATACATCATCTTGATCACATAAAAAGATAATATCACCCTTTGCATGATTCAGTGCATTCTCAAAATTATAGACAGGAGAATGAAATTTATTCCCTAAGAGCAGCCTAAGTCTATTGTCAGTATATGATTGAATAATACTTATTGTAGAATCAGAGGATCCATCATCTGAGATAATTAACTCATCCTCCTCTCTTAGCTGACAAAGGATGCTATCAATCTGATCCTTAACATACCTCTCACCATTGTAGGTGGCCATACATACTGAAATCACTTGAAAAATGATTTAATATAATGTGTTATGAATTTAAGATTCTTAGTCCTCTTCGTTAATGATAAAGAATGTAATAATCCGGTATAAATGATTACAAGCCTTTTTAATCTCGATGTCTGATAGCTTTTGAGACTATCGCAATATATAATAAAACGACTGAACAATTTTTTACTATCAGTTTCATCATTTGAAAAATCTTGAAATAGTTCTCCTTTAAATAAATAGAACTTTTTTATTTTTGACTTTAAGCGTTCGATAAACTGATAGTCAGAGAAGTCCAATTTTACAGCTTCATTGTAGCCACCACATTGTTTAAATGCTCGTGTGGTAACAACAAGTCCTGAATTTATTATTGAAACGTCATTAAGTTCATGTGTCCCATAAGTAAAATCTTTATACACTGGTCTAAAAAACCTGCAACGCTTTGGAGACATTATTCCATGCCTATAAAAGACTTTTGGAATAAAAAGTTGAATTCCTGAATTCTCCTTTATCGCAGATTTAAGATTCGGTAAATAACCCTCTTTAATTTCTGTATCTTGATCAAATAGAATCAGCCATTCTATTTGCTTTTTCAAAGCATATTCAGAAGCGACATTATAAGCTTTGGAAACACCGCTATTTTCTTCATCATGAAAATATTGAGTCTTGTGATTTAATACAATAGACTCTGCTTCTGCAGTTTCTGGAGAATTATCATATATGAAAAATTCCATATCATCAGAATTAATATTATTGAAATACTGTAATGGGATTACTTCACTTAATTTTTTCCGATAGATTACAAATACAACTAAAAATTTAATCATACTGGATTCCAATATTGTTGCATTGAAACATTTACTACAAAAAACATTACTGAAACTCCTGCCGGAATAAGTTTACTTCTTGGAGTAAGTTCCTTTGACCAAAGATACGCAAGAAAAGGGTATACGAAAACATCAACTGTCCAAAACATACAACTAATACGCCATGCCACAGCCATAAGTTTATATGTCATAAAGTACCAGATACATCCTATTGTATAAATCTTAAGGGAGATTAAAAAATACTTATTTTTAGGGATGATACGGTCACAACGCATCCAAAGAATAATAGCAATAGCAAATTTTACTAATTGAAAAAGGCTTAAAGGGTTAGCCTCTACTCCACTATTAATATAGATAAGCATTTTTTCATCAAAAAGGTTGATTCCGACTACACCTATAAAATCAGTAAGAGAGAAACCTATCATAGGACATAAAACAGAAATGCCCAGACCGATAAGATAATATTTTCTGTGGTAAATAATAGGTGATAGAAAAAATACAATTATAAAAACTGCGGCTGAAATATGAATTGAGATTGCAAGTAAAAACAATAGAATTGCATAAAATAATTTATTTGCTACCTTATAATAAACAAGCCACAATAACAATGATGCTGCTAACCCTGCCCTAATTGTTACCATATCGTTAAGTATAAATGACGTTCCAAGCCAAGTTAACATAGAAAGCCCCCAAATGTTGGTCATAACTCTCCTTATTGCATTAATTTGAAACGTTACGGTGAACATTGCTACAATAAAAAAATATGCTATAACCGAAAATCCCCTAGCTTTCAAAAAGTTAATCACTAATATATGAAATGGTTCAACAGATTCTATTTGATAATTAAATATATCAGTATATGTAGAATAATCCGCCATTGATGAGTCTCTGAATGTGATCAATAAAATCAGTAGAATCAATACAATTCCACTTTGGAAAATATTTAGGTTGTTATTCTTAGATATCGCAATGATAAACAAGAATAAAAATATAAATATTAGAATAAGTTTACTCATCAATATTCTAAATTACAATGGTAAAATCTTGTAAGTGCGTAAAAATGACGTGTAGTTGGCTTATAATAATGACGTGTAGTTTAGAAAACCGCAGATAAGTGGTTTCTCGTTAAATATACTTATTTTTAAGCTGATTTTTAACAGTTATTTGTGCTCAGACCAAAGGTCAAGGGCAGAAGAGAGGAGTAATCCGTAGTACCGGATACGACTTTCCGGAAGAAGGTCCGCAGATAATCCAGGGCCAATAACCCGCAGATGCGACATGTCGATATGACTGTGTGGAACACTACCGAGGCTCTTGCCATTTTATGCTAACCGAAGTATAAGAACCGCCCTAGGTGTTGTCAAACTGATCCTTGGACTCTCCATGAGTGGGTAGCTCATCATTCCCCCTGTTTCTTCTTCTGCGGCTTACAGCAGAACTGTGCTTTGTTATTCCACTTCAACTGATCCTGAAGATCAGATATCTAACGCGACTGCTTATCTATCACCGACTCGGCTTTCTTCTGCTCTGCACGGGCCGATAAGAGGGATTGTGAAAGAACATTGAGCGCACTTCTCAGATCTGCCTGACCTC
>CAZEOI010000009.1:0-72558 GCA_964513775.1 uncultured Sangeribacter sp.
AAAGCGGGAGAGTAGGTAATCGCCCCCTTAATCTGAAGGCATCCGAACAGGATGCCTTCTTTTTTACATACCAACCGAAGATAAACCTGCTTCAGCACCTACGGCTTCGTGAGGTTAAACCTTATCACGCCGATGGTGATTGTTTCTTTGGGAAAGCGGGAGAGTAGATAATCGCCCCCTTAATCCGAAGGCATCCGAACAGGATGCCTTCTTTTTTTACATAACAACCGAAGATAAACCTGCTTCAGCACCTACGGCTTCGTGAGGTTAAACCTTATCATGCCGATGGTGATGGTTTCTTTGGGACAGCGGGAGAGTCGGTAAACGCCCATAAAAAAATCTTGACAGATACGTCAAGGCTTTTGATTTATCAGAAATACTTTTGATTGCTTAGTTTCTTTTGAAGTCTATTGGAAATGCTTTCTGTAGGCTGTGGGTGACATTCCAGTGTGATGCTTGAAATATTTGCCGAAGAATGATTGGTTGGCGAAATTCAGATATACTGCTATTTCTTGTATAGTTCTGTCAGTGGTCTTTAAAAGTACCTTGGCTTCCATCACTACATAATTCTCAATCCAGTCGCCGGCAGTGCGTCCCGATAACTCTTTCACAACCGATGACAAATGTTTAGGAGTAATGAAAAGCTTATGCGCGTAATATGCCACTTGACGCTCCTCTCGGAAATGTTCACTTACTGCAAGAATAAATTTTGCCATTATTTCCTCTTTGCGGGTGCGTTGCGTCTCGATGCCGGTGCTATGTTGCAGATTAATGTCCATCATCTCGTATAAAGCAGCCTGAAGCATACACATCACCTTTTGCTTTAGGAAGGGTGTCTTAGGTCCTCTGAGTTTTTTGCGTAGGAAATCATAGAAATTTAAGATGTTGCAGGCATCTTCTTCCGAAAGGTAGCTTACCGGTTCGGTGCGATGGTGCATCAGCAGAGGGAGAATCTCTGTGAGTTTGGGCAACACATCTTCTACCACATGATTTGA
Source organism: uncultured Sangeribacter sp. (assembly GCA_964513775.1). Lineage (GTDB taxonomy): Bacteria > Bacteroidota > Bacteroidia > Bacteroidales > Muribaculaceae > Lepagella. The sequence continues at coordinate 996 of CAZEOI010000009.1, forward strand.
ACAGGCTACCGCAGAGCACTTGAAGTCGTCGGAATAATTGGAAAGGTATATGAAGTTTTTGGGTTGTATCACAATCAATGTATTCTTCTTAATCTCATATTCACGAAGATCAATACCAATTTTTCCGGTGCCTTCCGTACACAAAGCTATCAGCAATGCATCAATACGTAAGGGGAAGATCTCTTCAGGCACGAATTTCACTTCATGCTGAAACACGATTATATCTTCATCCAACTTATCGCTGTTGACTATTTTTGATATCTGACTAAGTGTTGTGAAAGTGCCTATTTTTATGTCGCTATTCATGGGTCGATTTTTCTCCTTTTTCTGCGAAATTAGCAAAATATTCAATGCTAAACAAGGTCAAAAATGGATGCTCATGTTAAAAAAATGATAATTTTCGCATCTGCACTGAGATTTGACACAAAGTTACATGTGTACTGTCAGATTTTCCCCCTTTTTATTGCACGAAACACAAACCCTATATGGTTAAATATTGTTTTAGGCCACCCGTAGCCATTCACCATAACCTTGAATCTATCTTTAAGAGATGCCCATTTGTGTTTATCCGATATTCCATCCGAAAGATAATCGATCGCTACGGTGTTAAGATTCACATTCTTTTTATCATTTGAATTCATCAGACAACCCAATGTCCAAAAATAATCGGCACAGTAGGGATATCTAAGATCGTAGGAAGGAGCAATCTCTCGACGCACCATAAATGCCTGATGACATACTAACATTCCTTTAGCGAAAGAGTCATATGTAAGCACTTCCGGCGCCGAGAGATGACGCGGACCCAATACCTTTCTGTCTTTATCCACTATCACTGTGTCTGCATAGATGATATTTTGATTCTTCCGTGCTTCATCGGCATATTTTTTCAATATATCTTTGGAGTGGAAGGCATCGCCGGCGTTGAGGAACAACAGGTATTTACCTTTTGCTATTTTCAGACCCTTGTTCATAGCGTCATAGAGGCCCTTGTCAGGCTCGCTGAGGATTCTTAATGATGGAGAGGCATACTTACGTACAATTTCCAAAGTATTGTCTTTAGAAGCTCCATCAATGATGATATGCTCAAAGTCTTTCTCAGTTTGTTCACCCACGGATTTCATCGTGGGGATGATTTCATTTGCGGCATTGTATGTGACAGTCACAATTGAGATCAAAGGGGCATCATTCATATGAACTATAATATTTGTCGTTGTGAAATTAATTACAAAGCTACATAAAAAGATGGAAATTCAGTAATTATACCGTCTAAACTTTTCTTCATAGGGATCTGATAAGCGGCTACGAACAAATTAATGATCATATGTCTACTACATTCAACGGTGCTTCCGCCTCGGCTTTTCAGTCAAAATGTCAGTAGATTACTCCCTTAAATCCGATGCAGATCTCATTCGTAGGATTTCGCATTCATTATGACCTTAATTATCCGCGGCTATATAACTTTTGTGGCTATCCATGTTTTACTGTAATGGGTACTGGGCAACCACTTATTTGAATTCAGTTTAAATAACTGATAGCCATTAATGAGGCTAATTTGGAATGAGTATAAATTAAAGCAAAATACGGGAGATTTTGTTGGTAATAAGAAAGCTTAAACTTACCTTTGCACCAACAAAACCAACAATAATTTAAAAAATATTACAACTATGGCATACGTAATTGGCGACAACTGTATCGCATGCGGCACTTGCATGTCAGTTTGCCCTGTAGACGCAATCTCTGAGGGCGATATCTATCACATCGATCCCGATACCTGCATCAGCTGCGGCAGCTGCGCACAGGTTTGTCCTAACGACGCTATCAGCGAGGGCTAAAAATCCTTTACCAGATGTAAAGAGATCACGGCTGTCTTGTAATCAAGGCAGCCGTTTCTGTTTTTTTTTACTAACTTTGCAAATAATTGTGTCAATACCCAACTTTTTATCTCCTCAAAGGGTTAAAATTTAAGATACCTCCGGATAGATTGATTATCCGGAACAAAGATTATATCGATATGGACAAAGTAAAGGTAAAAGTTATAAACAAAAGTCATCATCCACTTCCAGAATATTCCACATTTGAGGCCGCGGGTATGGATGTGAGGGCATATCTTCCTGATGGCCCCGTCACTCTCAAGCCGCTTCAGCGTGCTTTGATTCCTACAGGCCTATATATACAATTACCCCAGGGCTATGAATGTCAGATACGCCCCAGGTCAGGACTGTCACTTAACTATGGCTTGACTATAGCAAACTCACCGGGCACAGTGGATGCCGACTATCGGGGAGAGGTGGGTATAATTCTGATTAACTTGGGTGAGAATGATTTCATCGTCAACGATGGCGAGAGAATCTGCCAGATGGTGATAAAACAATATTCTCATGTGGAGTGGGAGCCTGTAAAGGAGCTCGACCGCACCAAGAGAGAGGATGGCAATTTCGGCCATACCGGACTTTCCTAAAACGCAATCATAAATTATCTGCAAATTGAAAAAATCGTCGTTATTCATATTGCTCGCATGTGTGGCGCTGTTCTCCGGACTGGCGGCCTATGCCTCGCCTTATTCCTCCGAACGTCGTAAGGCTCGATATTACTATCTGGAAGGTGCCAGAATGCAAGCCATGGGTCTTCAGCCCGAGGCTTATGAGTATTATAAGAAAGCATGGCTCACCGATCCCTCCTACGAGGAGGCTGCTTCCGCTTACGGCATGAACCGACTGGCTGTGGCCACGGATTCGATGCAGTCGGAGCTGGAGCTTCAGAAATCTCTCTCAATGATGCGCAGCTATGTGGATGCATATCCCGGCGATCTTTTCGAGGCTCGTTCATATGCTTACATAGCCGGACGTCTCGACACTGTGGGGGAGGCCATAAGAGTGTATGAGCGTCTTGATTCCCTCAGACCATCCGTGACCACAACGCTTCTGCAGCTTGCTGATGCCTATATGATGGCGCATCAGGAGGAGAATGCCCTCTCAGCGCTCTCCAGATTTGAGAAGGTGGAGGGAAAGTCGCCACAGCTTTCACTAAAGAAGATGTCGGTGATGCTTGCAAAAGGCGACACTCTTGGAGCCGTGGCTGAGGCGGATGATCTTATAGCCACAAATCCGCGCGAGCCTAATTACTATTTATTGAAGGGTAATCTGTATGAGGTGATCCAGAATAACGATTCCGTGCTTGCCTCTTATCTGAAGGCTGAGGCTCTGAATCCTGATTACGGCCCCGCGAAGCTCTCCCTTGCCACATATTACAAGAATACGGGCGACAGCATAGGCTACGACAAGAAGGTTTATGAAGCGCTTCTTTCGGAAGATTTCGAACTGGAGGAGAAACTTTCCCTGCTCGGAGAATATCTTCAGACCCTGCTCGACGACCAAAGTGACACAGCCCGTGGCGATCATCTCTTTGAGGTATTGATGGAGCAGTATCCGCATGAGCCGAGTGTGCTCGACTTGGCAGCCCGCTACAGCGGTGCCAAGAATGACTTTGATGAATCCATCAGACTTATCGGATATGCCATAGATCTTGACTCTGCGAATCCATTGTATTGGCAACAGCTCATGAGTTATCAGCTTGCCGCCGACAAGGGTGATGATGTCATGGCTACATATGACCGGGCTTCCTCGCACATTGCGGTCACTGACCAGATGCGTCTGCTCTATGCCTCCGGCGCCACAATGGCTAAAAGATATGAGGAGGCGGAGGAGATGTTTGCCAATCTGCTCCATTATTATTCAGAAGATCTTCCGATTGATCAGACCATCACCGACAATTCCCTGCTTAAGAACATGAGTTATGAGACACTCAATCGCATCAGCTCCTACTACAGCATGCTCGGGGATATGTATTACGGTGCCAAGCAGCTTGAGAAGGCTTATTCAGCCTACGACAACTCTTTGCTTTTCAATCCTGATAATCCTCTATCTCTTAATAATTACGCCTACTTTCTGAGTGAGAATAACGGCGATCTTGAGAAGGCTGAGACGATGGCCCGCAAGGCTATTGAGCTTGCTCCTGACAACGAAACCTATCTCGACACCATGGCATGGGTGCTTTTCAAGAAGAAAGAATATAAGGAGGCCCTCGAATTTCAGGAGATGGCCATTGAGAAGGCCGCTGCCGCAGGAGAGCCGGTGGCTGAATATTACAATCATATGGGTGATATCCTCTTTATGAACCATGAACCGGAGAAAGCTCTCGAAAACTGGAAGCGGGCTCTTGAGCTTGAGCCGGACAACGAATTGCTGAAGAAGAAGGTGACTCATAAGACATTCTTCTTCGAATGACTTTGTAAGGCTCCTCCGGCATATGCAGACGGGAGATAGAGGAAGTTAAGTTTCAGGCGAGTGCATGAAAATCGGGGTTTGGGATTAAACCGAAAGTATCCGGATGTGTCGGATACTTGAAAACTGTAAACAGAAATTTAAAGTGAAAAAAATATCGATAAGGATCATACGGTTGGTTGCGCTTATTGCAGGCGTGATGTTTTCGATGGGGATGGTTCAGGCACAGACACCCCTCGATGCGGATATGCGCCATGCAGTGGTTGACTCGATCATCTCTCCCTGGAACGATTGGGAACAGGTGACGATCAACGGAAAATTAAAGATGGCAGGACTCCCGGTCACTCCGAGCGTAAAGATATACATGCAGCGCGACAGCTCGATCTACATCTCACTCCGTGCTCCCTTTGTGGGGGAGGTGGGACGTGCCGAGATCACTGACAGCACAGCTCTCGTGGTCAATAAGATGAAGAAGGTATATGTGGAGGAATCGCTTGAGAAAGTGTTTTCCTTTTACCCGGGAGGCATGTCCGATCTTCAGAATCTTTTCCTTGGCAGAGTGGCCTTGCCCGGACTTGGACAGCTCTCTCACGACATAGAGGAGGGTTTGGAGATATATTCCGAAAACGATTCAACCTACTCGATGGTAGTGACAGAGGAGAACTCAATACCCGGTGTTAATTATGGGTATGTGTTCGACAGTGGCTATTGGCCTGTGGCTTTGCTCGTGTTGCCTGTGGCAACTCCTGATGTGGCTGTGACCATAGCCTATGAATATTTCGAAAATGGATATGATATGTCGTTTCTCTATCAGTCGGAAAAGAAAAATATCAAGGCGACGTTGGAATTCGATGAGCCGGATTGGGAGGGACGTCCATTCGACCGTATAAAGCTCAACTCAAAATATAAACGGGTTGAATTGAAAGATTTTTTGAAGTCAACTGACATATGAAACCGATCTCCTCGCGGAAAATCAACATAGCTGTAAAAGGACTCGTCTCGCTGTCGCTCATATGCGGTGGAGAGGCGTTTGTCGTAAGTGCTGCTCAGCAGACTACTGTTAATAAAACTGTAAATAAAAAAAAGCAGACCGATACCGGTTCGCAGAAAAAGAAAGGTGGTAACAGTTCCAAATCCACCTCAGCCAATGGTGGCAAAGCACCCGCAAGTCCGAAGTCAAAAACTAATTCTGCTACAACCAAGACCACCTCTAATGCCTCAAAGGGAGCCTCTTCAAAGAGTACTCCGGCTAAAGGCAAGGCTACAAAGGGGGGCACGGGGCAGAAAAACACCTCCACGGCCACGAAGAGTGGGAGCAGAAGAACTGCCGGAAAGGGAGGTGCAACCGAGACATCGGCCGATGTTAGGAAGCGTCAGGAGGCTACACGCCAGGAGATCAAGCAGACTGAACAGCAGATTCGTGAGAATGAGCAGAAAGTGAAAAGCGGCCTGAATGAGCTTGGCAAGATTCAGGATGAGATCGGAGCATCGAAAAGTAAGATCGCAACCACCTCTACGCAGATAACCAAGCTGACCGGAGAGATCGCAGGATTGGAAAACGGGATCGCAGCCAATGAAAAGGAGTTGCAACGTCTGCGCGATGAATATCTGAAAGCTGTGAAGAAGATGCGTCTTGCCCGTGGGGGCAACTCAGCTCTCTCTTTCGTATTCGCTTCAGAGAATTTCAGTCAGGCTCTCCGCAGAATGCGTTATCTTCGCCAATTCTCGGAATGGAAAGAACGACAGTCGGGAGTGATCGACAGCACAACTCATAAATTGAAGAGTCAGCGAGAGGATCTGGCTAAGATCAAGATTCAGCAGGATGAGGTGTTGAAGGCTCAGAAGAGAGATCAGGCCTTATTGGAGGAGCAGTTTGCCAAACAGGATGCCATAGTGGCCGGTTTGCGTCAGAACGGTACAGCCCTGAAGAGCCATCTTTCAAAGAAACAAGCAGAGGCCAATCAGCTCAACAGCCGTATTGCCGCCCTTATTGCAGAGGAGCAACGTAAGGCCGAGGAGGCCCGCAAGGCTGCGGAGGAGAAGGCCCGTAAGGCTGCAGAGGAGAAAGCTCGTAGAGAAGCAGAGGAGCGCCGTCTTGCAGAGGCAAAGGCTGCCGCCGATAAAGCAGCCGAGGAGAAGCGATTGGCAGAGAAAGCTGCACAGGAGAAACTGTTGGCCGATAATGCAGCCAAGGAGAAAGCCGCCAATGATAAGAAGGCTGCTTTGGAAAAGAAAGCCAAAGAAAATGCAGCAAAAGAGATAGCTGCCAAGGAGAAGGCAGCGGCTGAGAAAGCGGCTAAGGATAAGGCTGCTGCTGATAAGGCAGCGAAGGAGAAAGCTCTTGCTGATAAGGCTGCAAAAGAGAAAGCGGCCAAGGATAAAGAGTCTGGACAAAGTTTTGCCAACGCCCGTAGACGTGCTCCGAGAAACGGACAGAATACGGTGGCGGCTGTAAGTAAAGTGGAGAGTGGAGGGAATACCACCTCATCATCGGCAGGTTCAAAATCGACAGCTAAGTCAACAGGGAAATCTGCCGGCGATTTCTTGGCTATGAAGGGGAGTCTGCCCCGTCCGGTGAGCGGAGCTTTCAGGGTTACGAGTCGTTTCGGACGCCAGTCATTGCCGGATTTGCCGGATATCGTGTATGATAATCCCGGTATAGATGCAGAGGTAGCTTCAGGAGCCTCCGCCTCGGCTGTATTCGGTGGGAAAGTGTCGGGCGTTTACATGATACCGGGCTACAACACGGTTGTGATTGTGAATCATGGAAGCTATTATACGGTGTATGGCAATATTTCCTCTCCCTCTGTGAAAGTCGGTGATGCCGTCAACACCGGCCAGAAGTTAGGTGTGCTCGCCCCTGATGAGGATAACAGCGGTCACAGTTCGATACATTTTGAGGTGTGGCGCAACCGAGAGAAGTTGAATCCCCTCGAATGGATTCATTAAGGGAATTGAACGACAAGGGGGAGCTGCAACCGGAACAAGAAGAATTTGAGGATGTGTCATAAATCAGTGATCACTGATTTATGACACATCCTCATTTCTTATGGTTGAAAAGACGATTATGATGAATCGTGGCCTGCCACCATCCATAGAGCAGTGGTGAAAGACAAGGTAATATGCCTCTTCCGGATGTAGACGATACCCTGTATGCTTTTAACAGAAGACGGGGGAGAGATGTGTAAGGATGAAAATATTGTAAGATAGCCCCTTGTGAGCGTAATACGGCATCTGTAGCTATGAGACGAATGCCTGTGGAGTTGGCATGATGATGATAAGCGATATGGTGTGGAAAGAATTGTCCTTTGAGACCTGAATTCAATAGATCAAACACCCATAGTTCCTCCTCACCGCTTCCGAAGCTTTCAAGACCTACTCCGAAATTTTCATTGAATATTATATCCGTTTCCACCACTCTATCCCTACGGAATGCTACTTCCACCGCACTCACATAATAACCTTTGGGCATAGGCTTCAACAAAGAACTTGCGGCAGGATATGTTTTGGTTGGCTTACCGTCCGGACCTGTGAATTCGAATGTGGCGATATCCACTGATGGATTTGATTGGAATGTAGAAATTATAGTTGAGAAAGCTTCGGGAGAATAAGCGATATCGTCGTCGGAGAGGAGACAAATTGGGGCGGATGCATGGCGAAGAGCGTTGTTGCGATTGATAGCCACACCTTTAGTGGGGGTGAAAACCACTTTTATGTCCTGACGTACTAATGGCGGAGGGAGCGGAAGTGATTGCCGGCCCGGACACTGACACGATACTATATAGCCAACCCCCTCTTCAGGAGGAGCTATAAGTTGGGCAAGGCGTTGCAGTCCCTGCTCGCCAAAAGTGGCTGTCAGTATTTCCAGTTCAACTTTTTTCATGATCTTGCTTCGCTTCAAAAGTGGTTTAAATATAGGATGTCTAAACTTTTCTTTGTCTGTATTCAGACAGCTTCCGGAGCTGATTTTAGCTTGAAGAGGGAGTTGGGCGGACTGAACGAACGATGGGAGTTGAAAGCTTAGATCGATTTTTGCCAAATACGGAGAAAACGGTCGGCAACTATAGAAACATCATTATGTCTCTCTACGATTTTGCGTCCCTCCCGGCTCATCTCTTGAAGTGGTGAAGGGTCAAGAATAAGTTCCCTCAGTCTATCCTTAAGAGAGGGTTCCAGAGGGGAGATACATAAGATCGGTCGGGAGGAATGATGATCGATATAATCGTAATATTCAGGTTGACCACCGGATCCGGCCACTCGCCCGAGAGCCATAGCCTGGAGGGCATTGGTGGCAGGAGAATAGGAGTAATATTGATCAAGCACGATATGGCTTTGGCTCATTCTCTTCAAATACTCATTCAATGGTAGGTTGCGCACACAGTCAACAGTTACTTTCCCGGGCATCTCTCTTTCGAGTTCCTTTGCGATTCCAAGCATATAAGCGGTTCCTTTCTGTAGCTCCATCCCTCCCCTGATGCCTATGAACAGGCGTAAGGGCCCATTGATAGTGAGTGGTGAATATGGGAGTGTGGTCAGATCAACCGGGAGGTTGGTGAAGTGGAGGCGTTCTTCAAGTATCGGACGGGCTGCCATGTCATATTCGGGAAGCACAGACATAGCTCCATCAATATTATTGTAAATCCATTGATTCCAACTTTTGTTGGGTTCGGAGAGCCAGCCGTTCATACGGTCGGGATTTGCTTTGTGGAACTCAGTGGGCGTATCTCCTACCAAGAATTCAGAAAAACGGAAAGATTTCCCGTCCGCACAAGCTTTTATAAAGAAATGATCATTGCCGCAGAGAGAGAGATAGATTCCCCCGTTCTGTTCACGTATCTTTTTGAAAAAATATTTTATCTTTCCCGGCTTCAGAGAGAGAAAATTGGGGTTTATGAGTTGCACGGCATCATAACCCCTGAGTTGAGGAAGAATTGAGAAGAGCCGGTAAAGGTATCGGAAGCCACCGATAGGTCCCGGAGAACGCTCTATGCGTATATCCGTCTGTGAGCCAAGATAGCCACACCCGTCAGACATAATGGTCACATGATGTCCCTTACGTCTCAACTCCGCACCTAAGCAGGCGTGCATATTTGAATAGTCGCCTATAAATAGAATCTTCATACCTATGAAACGTGGAAACTCTTATGGGATTATAAAATTCTTGCATCAAGACTTCGGAGGAGGTCAGCGCCAGAGGAGATAGGCGCAACGGCCTCCTCGGGAGGTATAGGTGTAGATGAACCGTAACAGGCTTTTCTTCCAACGGGCTATGCCGGCTGTGGCAAGCGAGCTTTCGAGCAATTCCTTAGCTATCCGCTCATCTCCCTCTTTATTATAGAGGGCTGCAAGATTAACCCGACGGTAGAGAAGCATACCCAAAAGCCGGCTTCTCAATGGCTCCGGCTGATTACGGCTCACTCTCTCCATCGCCTCTATTGCCTTTTCCCATTCTCCCTGACGGGAGATATGGTCTGTCCCGGTGATTGAATCTTTCTGAGGATAGATTGTGGCGAGAGTGGCGGAGAGGCAACGTATGGCAGGATTACCGAGAAGCAGGCGCAGCCCGAGTTCCCAATCATTCCAGCAGGGGAGATTCAGATTCCAGCCACCATGTTGGCGGAAATAGTCTGAACGCACTGCATAAGCCTGAGTGCTGAGCATACTGTTAAACATATGTCTCCGCAGTATATTACGTGCAGAAGAGCGCTTGATGGCCCGTTTGCCACCCGGTGAGGTATCGCCATATGCCACCTTCCAGCATACTATGTCAGTGGCGGGATAACTACGAAACTCCTGCATGGCTCTCTCTGCCAGTTGCGGATGCATCACATCGTCGGAGTCGAAGAAGTAGACTATGCCGGAAGTGGCGGCCCTGAATCCGGTCTGACGCGCGGCACACGCTCCCGGGGTGGTCTCCTTCAATATCTTAATGCGGAACGTGGCATCCTGATGATTCTCCATCCATTCCTCTACCCGACCAAGAGTGTTGTCGGTGGAGTTATTGTCAACGACTATCAGCTCCACGGGACGGTAGGTCTGTGCATAAACACTGTCGAGAGTCCTGATGACAAGACTCTCGCGATTGTAAACGGGTATTATGACAGATAAGGCTTCATTCATACAGGTGGGATTCTGAAATGGAGAGAGGTGCGAAGGTCAGCGTTTGCGACGGCGCACTGACTTTGCCGCACTGCTGTTGGCTCCGGATGAGGAACCGCCGGATGATACTTTCGGCTTCTTTGCTTTTGCTGAGGATTTCTTTGCAGACGCAGAAGAGGTAGTCTTTTTTGTTGAGCTGCGTTTCTTAGCTCTTGCAGAGGCTCCGGTGGTCTTCTTCGGCTCCTCAGCGGAAGCTTCGGAATTATCCCCCTCGGCAGCCGTAACCTCGGTGCGTTCCGGAAGACCCTCTTTCTCCTTAGCTTCGGCTGCCTCGGCCTCCTTCTCTTTCATTGCGAGATATTCCTCGCGCGATGGCACCCATAGATCCTTGCCGAAAGTGCGCAGACGATGGTCGATGCTGTCCTGGGCCCTCTTCATATCATCTTCGTCAGGAAACATCTGAGCCATGGAGAGGTTGCGGAGATTGCGGGTCTTATAGATCTCTCCGTCATACATCCCGAGATTGAAATAATCATCAAGAGAATACTGAGGGAGGTTGTTATCGTCGGAGAGGAATATATACTGCTGGGAGAGATAAGGGCGCAAGGCGTCAAACTTCACCCAGAACATCGGGTAGCGCGCCTCGTCGCCGAAATCGCCGCTGCGGTTGAGCACCGGGCAGACTGCCTCAACGCGAGTCTTCATCTGATTGGAACGGCGGTCAAACTCCCATTTTTCGATGATATAGTAGTTGAGCACCTGCCCCGTGGGCACGTCGGCTTCCTCGATCACGAATTTCGGATTGCGTTCGGTTGAGCCTTTGGCCTCCTGAGCATAGATTCCGAAACGCTCAAGCATATCAGGCACGTTTACCTTATACTGGTCGGTGAAAACCTCCCTGCCGTCGAGATATTCATAGGCCGGCACTTTCCCATCAACCACTAAACGCAGGATAATTCTGAAGAGATTTTCCTGACCGTCAACCACATCTTCGGGAAAGTAGAGGGGAGTATTTCCCTCCTTGGTGAGATCGAGACGACGGTAGATCTGGCGCATATATGCGAGGTCTGCATCGTGAGGCTCTTTAGTCTCATAGAAACCCTGCATGCGTCCGGATATCTGCGGACCACCCTGCTCGGTTTTTTTGTCACGTTCAGCCCGGCGACGCACGCCTCCCGCTGTCTCCACCTGTGCTGTTGCGCAGAGAGAGATCAGAATAGCTGCCATGCCGGTCAATATCTTGCGGAAATTCATGATTTCTAAGTTTTGTTGTCAGTATGGGTTAAGCCGGGAAGGGGGCTTCTCCGGCAAATTTTAGAGTCAGGAATCAGTTGAGCACCACCTGCATAGGGGGGATATCTCTCGTGATTCCATCGGGTCCTTTTGCTTTCACATCAGAGATGAAGAATGTCTTGCCCGGCTTCAGACGCCTGAACTGTTCCTTCTGCCTCGGAGAGAAAGCCGCACCGTTGCTCACCTCCGGGATGGCGTTGCCCATAGAATCCCAGAATATGGTGGAGAACGACACCACGGAGTAAGAGATGTTGAGGAGGTCGTCATCAAGAGCGGCACCGAGATTCTCCGCAGCCAGAAGGGCGGCTTTCGAAATCTTCTTGGGCGATCCCTTATAGTGGATGGTGTTGCCCTGTGCATCCTTCATCGGGATGAATGGAGTCGGGTCGGGGAGCTTACGTACTCTGAACGACATTGATCCGGCTGCCTGAGAGCGGCCATCCATCTGTGCCGTGACAGAGATTACGGATTCGGTGCCTACTTGTCCCGGACGTGCCATCCAATGGTCGCCGTTGCGGGTGAGGGTGCCGTTGGTCATGGTGGCCTGCACTCCGCTCATAGGCACTCCCGGCACAGAAATGCTGATCGGGTTGTCGATTCCGGCGTAAAGCACGTTCATCATCGTGGGGGAGATTGTGGCCATCGGCTCCATCACCGTGTAGGATGAGCTGAATGGATGACGCTCCGTTGAGCCGTCACCACGCGCCACCTCTATATAGCCCGAATAGTCGTGCTTTCCCACCGATCCGGCAGTTATCTCAAGAAGACCACGGTCGTTGCCGAGACGCGAACCGTTGACAAACACTGTTGGACGTTGTGTGGTGTCGATAGCCGCAAGCACAATGTTGGCTGTATATTTACCTCCGCGCATCACCATATTGGAATTCGGTATCACGTAGGCGTTAAGCTCATTTACACGGACATCGCCTATATCCACATTGGTGATGAGGTTTGAGAAAGCCTCGCTCTCAGCCTGCCGGATATCGTTCTGAAGCTTTGTGAGCAGCGTCACTGCGGCTACCGCCGGCATATTGTCAAACATCTTCTCCTCCCAGGATGTGGGTCCAATTGTGCCGGGTGTGGTTCTCACCTCTGTAGAGAGCATCTCCACCACGGCCTCCCGCTTAAGGGAGTCGGTGATGAGGGGGGCTACAAAAGCACGGTAGGTCTCCACTCTTTCCCGCAGTTTTCGACCGTTGGCCGAGGTGGGGTTGAGCATAGTCACGGAGGCCGCCTCAAGGTCGTCGAGATTCACAAGATTGCGATAGTCGCCTTGTGCGCCATCGGCCTTACGGGCTATGGCAGTCTTGAGGGAGTCGATATGATTGTAGAGCTGCGACGAACGGTCGCGCAGGTCGGTGCCGATCTCATACCAGTGGCCAACTTTGGCGGGATTCTGAGTGTAGAGATCCTTCAGATAGTTGAATTGCACGTCGTTCTTGGCCGACATCGTGAGGTTGGTGCGGTGCAGACTGTCGTGCACCTGGTTGAACCCGTTGAGCACATCGCTCGACACGTTCAGGGCCAGCATAGCCGTGAGGACGATATACATAAGGTTTATCATCCTCTGCCTTGGCGACATTCTTGCTACATTATTTCCTCCTGCCACTTTTTATTGACGTATTAAATATGTGTCACAAATTAATTGATTCTGTTTGCCCGTCAGGACAATGAAATTATTGCTCTTCCGCCGGAGCCGAGTAGGTGGCGGGGCCGTTGTTGGCCGAGGGATTCTGAGGCTGTCCCTGAGCCTGAGCTGCGAAGGGATTATACATATTGATGGTCATGGCTGTGATCATCCTTTCATACACAGAGTTGAGCTGCTGCATATAGCGGGTCATCCGTTCGGTCTCCTCGCAATAATGGGCCGATTCTCCCGCCGACTTCTCATACATGTCGCGGATCTCCTTCATGCTGCGGTTTACACGGTCGATGGTGTCGATCTGTCCCGACACGCTCTTGAGCTGTATGCCGTAGATGGTGTTGAGACCCGCCATATTCCGGTTGAGATCGGCCATCTGCTCCACATATCCGCTTGCGCTCTGCGAGATGGAGGCGGAGTTTTCCGTGATGGCGCGATATGATTCAAGCAGCACCGAGCTCACTTCGTTGAGGGCACGGGTGGTCTCCTGAAGCTGCCGCATCTGTTCCGAGATAGCTTCCATCCCCTCCATATATCGGCGTGTAACCTCCGCCACCCCTGTCATATCGGCCGGAAGGGGATCAGAGGGTATAGCTCCTGACATTACGGAGCCGTTGGGCGCCGCCGTATGGCGGCCCGGAGAGCCCCCTGTCACTATGACTCCGCCACCGCCCCCTTCGAATCCGGGACGATCGTCGGGATTGTGAGAATCGAGCACCGGGAATACATCCTCCCAGTTATATTCCTTCGGCGGGCGGTCGAAAGCTGTGAGTATGAACATCGCAATCTCCGTGCCCATGCCAATGCAGAGCAGCGTGCTGCCACCGGGGAGATGCAGGATTTTGAAAAGGGCTCCCCAGATCACGATCGCCGCACCGATAGAGTAGGCGAAATTGAAGAACCGCTGGCCCTTGGCTCCATGCAGGAAGCGTTCGATGCCATTTGCATATTTTCTGATTTTTACCATCTTGAGTTATGCTGTAGTGTGATGAGGGGTGATCTTATCTTTTTTTCTTCTGAGTGCCTTTGGCGAACCCTATCTGCGAACGCACGTTGCGGAATCCTATGTAGGAACGTTGCTCGTTCTGGTATTCCCAGGTGCGGAGATCGCTTCTAAGGTTATGGGCCACATCTTTCCATGAACCGCCGCGCACAATCTTGCGCTTCATCTTGTAGGGATCCTCCTTGGCGGCATCATAGCGGTATTCAGGGTTGATATCGGAGGTGAGCTTGTCGATGCTCTCCGTGTATGCCGTGGAAGTCCATTCCGACACGTTGCCGGCCATGTCATAGAGTCCGAAATCATTCGGGGCGAACGTGCCCACTGATGAGGTGATCACGTGTCCGTCGCGCACATAGTCGCCATCCATAGGTTTGAAGTTGGCATAGAAGCATCCCCTCTCATCATAAGGAAGGGTCTCCTCCCAGGGATAGGAGCTTTCGGAATTTCCGGCACGGGCCGCATATTCCCATTCCGCCTCGGTGGGGAGTCGGTAGGGTTCCACATAGATTCCATCCTTGCCGAGAGAACGACGCAGGAAGTCGGTGCGCCAGTTGGAGAATGCGTTGGCCTGTTCCCAGCTCACTCCCACCACCGGATAGTTGTTGTAGCCGGCATGGGAGAAATACATTCTTGTGTATGGCTCGTTGTAGGCATTGTCGAAATCGTTGATCCAGCAGGTGGTGTCGGGATAGACGTTTACGATATAAGTGTTGAGGAAGTCGTAGTCTCCCGAAAGGGGCCGGGTTATGGTCTCGCGCACAATCTCACCCTCGTCGGTGAGATAGGCGGTGTCTTTAGATATCACCGGAGTCTCGGTGGGAGTCGGAAGATCGGTGTTATATTCACGGGTGCGCGGGTCGAGACGGTTTTTGCGGCGGGCGGCTTCCGTATGGTTGAATATCTCGTAGCGATAGTTGAGCTGCGTAGGATCGAGCTCGCGGCGACCGGTGATCGGGTTGGTACGGTAGACGCTCTCTATGGCTCTCTGCTCATCCTCGTTAGGATTGCGCCAGGGTATAGCCTTGTTCCAGTTAAGATAAGGAGTGATAGGGTTGCCCTCTCTGTCTTCCTCAATCTTGAAAGCTTCGTTGCCGCCGAAAGCGGGGTCGGCGAGACGCTCGCGTATGATTGAGTCGCGCACCCAGAACACAAACTGCTTATATTTGGAGTTTGTAATCTCGGTCTCGTCCATCCAGAATGCATCGACCGACACGCCACGAGGATTAGCTTTTATCCCCCAGACGGAGTCATCCTGCGCCGGACCCATAGCCACGGAGCCACGGTCGACGAGCACCATACCGTATGGAGTAGGTTCGGCCCAGGAATAGCCGCCCACACCGGTGACCTCGCCACCGGCAGAGCTTCCTTTTCCGGCAAAGCATGAGGAGAGAGCCACAGCGAGGAGCGGGGCTGCCATCAACGGAGCTCTGCGCCTGATCGCTTTGGCGATGCCTGGAATATATTGTGAAATTGCTGTCATCATCATTTTCATTAATGCTACATTATCCTTATGGAACGGTGTCTGTTTTTGTTTTTGCCCGAAAGGTCGAGCTTCAGCCTGTAGCCGGCCACGATTTCATGGCTGCCTGATGAGGCTTTGGATATGGCGGAGAGAGGATAGTCAAAGGCATATCCCAAGAAGAAATTCTTGTATTCCGCGCCAATCATTATGCAGAGGGCGTCTTTCCATCTGTATCCGAGCCCCGCACTGATAAAATTGTTATATTTTGCCGTGAGGGATATTTCGGCCGAGAGGGCCTTGAAATCAGTAGCGGCGAGAAGGGAGGGCTGCAATTGAAATAACGTGTTTTCGAGTGTGATATTGCCGCCGGCGTCAAAATAAAGGGTGCGGGGGAGAGTGGTCTCATATTGTTGCGATTCATTTGATTCCGAGCCCTCGCGATTGAGTGAGACAGTGGGCGACGTGATATGGGCCACGGACAGACCGGCATGGAAAAACTTGTGGGTGTAGTTGGCGCCGATTGTGAAATCCACTGCGTTGCCTGAGAGATCCTGGTTGGGAATGGAGGGGTCGGAGGGCTGGTGATAGTCATCGTCGCCCGGTATATACACGTCGGAACCCCTGAACCGCGAGTTGTAGTAGCCCACCTGCAGACCGGCCGACAATACTCCTCCGAGGGCCTTGAACTTGTAGCTGCCTTGTGCCGAGACAAGGAGGTTGGAGAAGAGTCCGAGGCTCTCCTGGGAAAATGTGACTCCCGCTCCGATCCGTTTCTTCCCGATGGCAAACGGCATATCGCCTGCGGCTACAAAGCTTTTCGGTGCATTTGTGATCCCCACCCATTGCAGCCTCGCGGCTCCTGCTATGCGGAGAAAATCGGTGTCGCCCGTGCGGGAGGGATTGTAGAGAGTGGGGAGAGCCCAATGCTGCGTGAAGATCATGTCGGTCTGTGCGGATACGGATAAGGAATGAGCCAGAATCATGACCACGACCATAACCGGAGCTATTACCGATGCCGCCACTTTGGGAGCCACGCGGCCCGGGATGATATCTTTCAATTCTTGAGTCTGCATTATTCAAAATAGAATGTGAGCACCACCATGTTTGATTTCACTTTAGAGAGAGACTGGGTGATCTTGAAAGTCTCCGGATCGTCGGTGAGGTCGGGTCGGTCGTGGCGCAGGATGTCGGTGAGTCCGAAGCAGAATTTTATCTCCGGATTCAGTTTGAAAAAGGGGAGATAGAAATCCACGCCAAGTCCGGCGCAGAGATAGAAGTCAGACGTGTTGAACATGAGAGCCTCAGAGCGTTTCTTGCTGACATCGAATGTGGCCATCGCCCCCACTGTGGCATATGGGCGCACGTTGCGCTGGCGGTCGCCTGAGATCTTGAGGTCGAGAGGGGTTACAACATAGGCGCTCTTCACATCCTGGTGGCGCTTCTGATCGCTGTTGTAGTCTATCATCTCCACGTTTTTACTCCCGAAGTACATTCCCGGAGAGAATCTGAGATTGAGATATTTATGCAGCCGAAGGTCGGCCAATACGTTCACACAGAAACCCGGTGAGAATCCCGGCACTTCAGCCACCCATCTCTCACCCTCGGGAGTGGTGAATCCGTTGTGGGTAAACGATAGATCCTGCACATGCGCTCCGACCGAGAATCCGAGGTGCCAACGTTTCAGGTCGGCATAGGGACGGTTCATCAATTTGTCGCCCGGCTTCGCAGAAGCACCAAGAGCCCCTGCGAGCATCAGGATTGCCGGCAGGAGGAGCCTCAGAGGTATGATGAGAAGAGTATTGAATGGAAAAGCCTTCATACGTAAATAACGCACGGCTTATGAACATTATTGCAGAATAAAAATTTGTGAAATCCGTGTGTAATCCCTAACTTTGTAAAGAAGTTGTTTAAACTTTTTACGGGCTTGTTGATCTTTATATGTATTTCTTGAATATGGAGTCCTCTTTGCCCGTCTTCAGCCATCTTTCGGGTTGCTTTTTCATCTCTCATCGGTCGTTTAGCCCGCTAAACTTCCTCTTAGAGCTAAAAAATCACCTCCGAAAGATGTCTAAATCCAGACAAAGAAAAAGTTTAAACAACTTTAAAATTAAGTGTGTCATTAATAATGCCACATGTTTGGCAGCCGGGGCGAGGCAATGATGGTTTCGTTCCGCTATAAAACAGAAAGAAGATGGAATGGCGACGACTCATAAGCGACAAGCGACTCGGCATGGAGGAATTTCATGATGCCCGGGTGCAGACAAGAAGTGATTTTCAGCGAGACTACGATAGGCTGATCTTCTCTTCGCCGTTCCGACGCCTGCAAAACAAGACTCAGGTGTTTCCCCTTCCTGGGAGTATCTTCGTCCATAATCGACTCACTCATAGTCTGGAGGTGTCGTCGGTGGGACGTTCCATGGCTCGGGAAGCATGGCTGCTTATGTCGGAAAGAGACGCTACGGGAGAGGTGCGCGGTGCCTTGGAGCAAATGCCCGACATTGTTGCCACTGCCTGTCTGAGCCATGATCTCGGCAATCCCCCCTTCGGCCATTCGGGAGAACAGACCATCTCCACATGGTTTACGGAGGGACCGGGAGAGAGCCTTCGCCAACTTCTCACCCCTCAGCAATGGGCGGATTTCGCATCGTTTGAGGGTAATGCCAATTCCTTCCGTCTGCTCACCCATCAGTTTTCAGGTCGACGCAAGGGTGGCTTTGCGATGACCTACAGCACTCTGGCCTCGATCGTGAAATATCCCTGGACCTCCCTCTCGGCCGGCGATAAAGGGAAATTCGGTTTCTTTGCCTCGGAAGAGGAGAGCTATCGCCGTGTGGCGGCCGAGTTAGGGATCCCGGAGCTGTCGCCGGGTGTGTTCGCACGCCATCCGTTTGTCTATCTGATGGAGGCGGCCGATGATATCTGCTATCAGATAATGGATATCGAGGATGCCCACCGTCTGCATATCCTCTCTACGGAGGAGGTGAAAGATCTGCTTCTCGGCTTCTTCGACGAGGTGGTGAGAGGGAAGATGGTTAGGGCCATGAGCCATCTCGACGATCCTAACGAGCAGGTGGGTTATCTGCGCTCGGGAGTGATCGGAGCTATGGTGGGTAGCTGTGCATCGGTGTTCGCCTCAAGTGCCGACCGTCTACTTTCCGGAGAGAGAATGGACCCTCTGATCCGTCTTATGGATCCACGACTCAGCGAGGCTTACCGACGTTGCGCGCATACGGCGGCTACAAAAATCTACACTGCTCCGGATGTGGTGGATGTAGACTTGGCGGGTAATCGCATTCTCACTTATCTGATGGATGTGCTCATGGAGGCGGTGCTTTATCCGGAGCGTCATTCGTCGAAGCTTCTGCTGATGCACATGCCCCGGCAATATGAGGTGAACGCCGACAGCCTGTATGAGCGTGTGCAGAGTGTGCTCGATCATGTGTCGGGCATGACCGACGTTTATGCCCTCGATCTTTTCCGGAAACTGAACGGTCATTCGCTGCCGGCAGTCTGAAAAGCAGGGGTTAGTGATTAGGTGTTAGTGATTAGTGATTAGTGATTAGTGATTAGAATTCTGCATTATGCATTATGAATTCTGCATTATGAATTGGGGTTGTTGTTTTTATTTTGGAAGTTATGAAGATAAAGATTACATTGATATTGACGCTGTTGCTGATGGCTTTTCAGGCCATGGCTCGCGATTATGCACCTGCCGACATTCCTAATCCGAATAAGGCTGACCGCAGGGTGTATGTGGCTGACCCGGAAAATAACCTGAGTGCTTCGGCTAAGGCGCGGGTAAATCAGTTGGCGGCCGATCTTCGTCAGTCTACCACCGGGGAGGTGGCTGTGGCTGTAGTGCCTTCGATCGGCGACTATGATATAGCCGATTTTGGAGAGAAACTCTTTGAAAGCTGGAGACTTGGAAAGGCTGATAAAGACAACGGCGTGTTGATTCTCATAGCCCTTGACCAGCGAAAAGCGCGAATCCAGACCGGCTATGGAGTGGAGGGTGCACTTCCCGACATCTCGGCCAAGAAGATAATAGAACGTTCCATCATTCCCAACATGAAGGAGGGGAATCTTGATGGTGCGGTGGTGGCGGCTATGGAGGATGTGTCAGACGTGCTTACGGACCCTGCGGTGGCTGAAGAATTACGCAGCTCGCAAAAGGATGCTTGGAATATGCAGGAAGGTGGAGTGTCGGGCGATGATATCCGTACCTTTGTAAACTGGCTTGTGGGAATACTGTTTCTTTTCGCAATCGGCATGTTCTGCTATGATCTGTTTAACTCACGGGGAAAAGACCGATACCGCAAGGCTCTCATATGGCACAATCACCGCACTGCTTATTGGATACTTGCCGCTGCCACTCTCGGACTCGGACTTATTCCCGCCGGCCTGGCAGAGTGGATGCGTTGGCGCGCACGCAATAAGCCGATGAAGTGCGCTACATGCGGCGCGAAGATGCGTAAGCTGAACGAGGAGGAGGATAACGAGCTTCTCTCACCCTCTCAGGATTTCGAGGAGCGTCTGAATACGGTGGACTACGATGTGTGGGTATGTCCCGACTGCGGCAGTGTGGAGCGTTATCCCTTCCGCACCAAGCAGATGAAATATACGGAATGTCCTAATTGCCACACGGTGGCAATGTGTGAGGTGCGCGACCATACCTTGGTTCCGGCTACGGTTCATAGTCAGGGCACCGGAGAGAAGATCTATGAATGTCAGTTCTGCCATCATCAGAACCGCCGGCGTTATGTGATACCGAAGAAGCCGGATCCGGCGGCGGCAGCTGTGGCCGCCGGTGCTATTCTCGGTTCTGCCGGACGAAGAGGTGGCGGTGGTTTCGGTGGAGGCGGAGGCTTCGGCGGAGGTTTCGGCGGCGGCCACACCGGTGGCGGCGGTGCTTCCGGCGGCTGGTGATCAGTTGGTTTTGCGGAGGCGTATTGTTGAGGAATGATAGGGAAACTGGAGAGTCAATGTGCCTCCGTAGCCCGATTGGGCAGTGATGGAATGGGAGAGACTTTCCCCCTCGGCATCAAACCATTCGAGGTTGTAGATGCCGGCGAATGAAGTAGGGGTCAATATCCCTTTCAGCATACCGGTTTTCCAACGGTTGCCGTTGATTCGGGCTCCACTTATGTAGACTATATCGTAGCGGTCGTGATTCTTCGCGACCGCTAATTTGTATTCACCTCCGAGCTTTAGAAGCGATTCGTCGAAGGTGCGGTCGAATATCTCATATGTGCCCTCTATCGGATCCGGCTCATGCTCCTTATCGCTTGACGCAATGGATGGAGCTGTGAAGATGTCGGGAACGAGCCGGGAGAAAGAGATGTCGGAGATTAGTATCTCGCCCCCGGGAGAAGAGGCAAAGCCGAAAGATGAAATGCCGGATAGATTCAAGGGGATGGTGGCCACCTCCGTAGGTTGCGAGGCTCCGGCCACAATGCGCATGGTCCCGTCTGAAATCTCTATGCTCCAAATTGATTCGCCTGAGAAGGGCAGATACTTCTCCTCCATGTCGTGACGAGAGGAGAGAGAATCGAAAGAAACGGTTATCGCCGGGCCGGAAGTGTCGGCGGCAAGGTCATTGTCGGGCGCCTCGTTTTTGGTAATCGTGATCCAGCAGGTGTCTCCTCCTGCATCGGTGAGGAATATGGCCCAAGGGGGATTCTTGCGAGAGTATTCTTTGCCGTTGGCATCAGTGTAACGAAAGCTTCTGCGTGATGCTGCATGACGGTTGTCGACCCGGAATCGCAGGCGGGCAGAGGAGTGACCGGATGGCAAAGCTACGGAATCCAGCAGAGGGAGATCGGAACTGTTTGATAAAAGTATCCCCTCAGATGTGATATGGTTGAATGGTATATAGCCGCGTCCTTTGTTCCAATGGAGCGTCTGCGCGATTAGA
Source organism: uncultured Sangeribacter sp. (assembly GCA_964513775.1). Lineage (GTDB taxonomy): Bacteria > Bacteroidota > Bacteroidia > Bacteroidales > Muribaculaceae > Lepagella. The sequence goes on from CAZEOI010000009.1 coordinate 22,689, forward strand.
TGGCCCGGAAGGAGCGCCAGAGAGATGAGGAATATGCGCAGAAAACTGTTCATAAGGTCAGGCGGTCATGCTTGAGATGCCGGTCACTATACCCACGATAGCGAATATCAATATTATCACGCCGATGACGCGGTTTATCATCATCATGGAGTGGAGGCTGAAATGCGCCCGCACCTTATCAACACCGTAGGTCACTATCCACCACCATGCGAGACATCCGGCCACTATGCCGATGTAGCCTATGATGTAATGATAAAACCTGATATCGGGCATCAGAAAATTAAAGCGCGCGAAAAGGCCGATTATCAGGAAGAGTATCAGGGGGTTGGAGACGGTGAAGAGGAATCCGGCAAGAATGTTTTTCTTCGGGGAGCAGGTGTCGATGTCGGGATGCACCACCGTGGGGGTCGACTTCTTCCGCAGAAGATACATTCCGAATGCAATGAGCACCGCGCTGCCTATAAGCTGGATGATATTCTGATTACGTTCGATAAAGTCTTCTATGAATGAAAGTCCGAAACCTGTGAGCAGGCAATATATGAGATCGGATATGGCCGCGCCCACACCGGTGTATAGTCCGGTGCGGCGTCCCTTGTCGAGAGTTCGTTGTATGCAAAGAATCCCCACGGGGCCCATGGGGGCCGAGATGAGGACACCGATGGCGAATCCACGCCAGATCATATAAAAAAGACTTTCGATCAAGTCCATGTCGCGGTTTGCAAAGAAATCAGTTGGTTATAGGCTTGCTGAGAAATCAGTTGGTGATATAATATCCGCCAAACTGAGTAGGCAGACACTGATATCTCCTCAGACCGTATTTATGTTTTCCGGTGGCCGCCGGGCCGGCAGTAGGGGCACCTCCCTGCATCGTGACATCATACCGGGAGCCGCACACAGGGCATACCGCCTCATAGATATCGCCCTCGATCTCCACCCTCACATCGCTCTTACACTCCACGGGACACGCCAGGTCGTAGGCCAAAGGCACGTCGGTGGCATTGGTGAAGGGATCCATCCCATTGATTAGCAACACTCCACCGAATCCGGTGGCGCTTTGCGTGTTATAGGGGAATCCGGAGGGTAGCCTTGTGCCCTGCGAGAGTATAAAGCGTCGGCTCATGCCGAATCCTGCCACGCCATACGTGTTCCATAGGGCAGCGTCGCCAATGTTGATGCTCACTGCAAGATTGGGGATGCGTTCATCATCCACGGTGTCGCATCCCGGCATGATGAGGAGCACCAGGGAGATGAGGGTGACAATCGTGAGGGGTAGCCGAAGCCTCATGAGAAAGGTATGGCTTTGAGCACCTGTCCGAACTGGTCGGCCATCTTCTGGATATGGCCACCCACCATCGGGGCAAGCATCGGGGGAAGCTTTATGTCGATGGCCACCTGCGCGTTGCAGGCATCATCGCTCACAGGCTTGATATCCATAGCCAGCGAGAGAGCCACGGGCGCACCCTCGGCGTCAAGACGTATGTAGGAGGGTTCGCAGCGATCGGTGACGCGGAATGTGAGATTGCCCACCGGGCCGGCGGGCACGGAGATAGTCTCCGGAGTGATCTGTATGCTGTCAAACATCTCGCGCTTGTCATCGGGCACTTGATCATCGGGCACCTTTTCAAGAAGCGAGCGGAGGTTTTCGAGGTTGGAGAGTTTGCCATACACGCTCTCTGCCGAAGCGTTGAGCTCTACATTTTCACTTTTATATACAGCCATTATTGTTTCAGATATTTTGTTGTGGTATCCAGTCGGCCGGGTCTTCGCGCCATTCTCTGAGAGCGTCGGCTTCCGACTGGCTGATATATTTTGTTTCTTCTGCCACTTCTATCATCGTGGAGTAGTTGCAAAGGGATATGAGGTTGACGTTGGCATCGCGGAATCTCTTCACGGCCATAGGGAATTGGTAGTTGAAGAGGCATGCCATACCGATGACTTCACAACCGTAAGTGCGCACCACGTCTACCGCTTTCAGCGAGCTTCCGCCTGTAGAGACGAGATCCTCAAGCACCACCACTTTAGTGCCCGGTTTGAGGTTTCCTTCGATAAGGTTCTCAAGGCCATGGTCTTTCGGAGTGGAACGTACATATACATAGGGTATGCCGAGAGTGTCGGCTACGATAGCGCCGAAAGCGATAGCTCCAGTTGCAACTCCGGCGAGAGCCTCTATCTCAGGGAAGTTTTCGAGGATTACCCGTGCAAACTCCACCTTCACGAAGTTGCGGATGTCGGGATATGAGAGTATCCTGCGGTTATCGTTATAGATAGGCGAGTTCCAGCCGGAACCCCACACGAACGGATTCTGGGGTTGCAGCTTTATCGCGCTGATTTGCAAAAGTTTCTCGGCAAGAATTCTTTCCGGTTTTTTCATAATAAGTAAAAATTGATAGTGAGTTAAACATCACATAAGGAGAGAATCGGCGTGAACTCCGCGGCCCCACGGGTGGGTCGGAGGAAAAAACACGAAAATTCCAAAATGCAAAATTACATTTATCTCCACATATATACAAATGAAGAAGTCAAAAACTTTTCCGCCAAACCTCATTTTTTCTATGGCAGAGGGTCGGGGAGAAGTTTCCACCACCTCAAGTGTATAACAAAGTGGCATGGCGTGGGGTTTATTTCAGTCAGAGCCGGATTGTCGGTCTGTGAGGAAATCCTGGCTATCTGAAAGGCGACTGCTTAGAAAGTTATGGCCAGAGTGAGCAGAGTGATGGCCGAGGGGTTGGCTTTCAGAAGAGCCTCAGCCGATGATATGAGTGTGGAGCCGGTGGTGCATACATCGTCGAGGAGCACCACGTGCTTCCCCTCCACCTCCTCCGGCCGGGCCACTTGAAACAGTCCGGAGGTGTTGGCAAGCCGTTGCTCGCGCGAAAGGGAGGTCTGAGTGTGATGTGATCGTATCGCCCTGAGGGTAAGGGAAACCGGTATTCCGGTTGCCTTGCTGACACCTTGGGCTATGTGGTGGGTCTGGTTATATCCGCGTCGCCACTGTTTCCAGCGGTGCATCGGCACAGGGATTATCACCTCGGCATCGGCGAAGAACCCTGTGGAGAAGAGTTCGGTGGCGGCTAACTCTCCGAGCATATTCCCTATGGCGGGAAAGCGCCGGTATTTCATATCCTGAATCAGAATTGAGAGCGGCCCTTCACGATTGTAGAGGAAGTGGCCGGTGGCACGTTCGAAAGGGAATATTCCGGCAAACCGCTCCTCCATGGGATTGAGTTTGCGGCGATGGAAGCCGGATCGAGGCAACCCGGCGAGACAGTGGGTGCAGGCGAAGCGCTCGTGAGGGGCGAGAGGTGTGTCGCAGATATGGCATGTGCGGGGGAAAAGCACGTCGAGCAGGCTACGCATGAGAATTACGGGTTAATGATAATTCATAATGCATAATTCATAATGCATGATGAATTGTGAATTATGAATTATGAATTATGAATTATGAATTAGATTATGAGGAGCGGGAGGCGAGGTAATTCACTGCTTTTGAGGCGAGCTCGGATTCAAAGCCACGTGAGAGAATGTGGCGGAAGAGCTTCATGCGGTTTTCCCGGCCCTCCTCCCCCTTGAGGTCGAGTCCGCGGGCTTTTGCAGCGGCCGTGCGTTTGAGGGCATCTACGTAATCGGCATTTTCAATGGCGTCGAGACCCTGCTGGATCTCGGCGTTGGAGAGGCGTTTGGCGGCGAGAGCCAGACGGATCTTGTGTCGGCCCCAGCATGAGAAACGGCATTTGTCGCGTGCGAAACTGCGTGCAAACCGGGCGTTGTCGATGAATTTCTCATTGATCAGCTGAGTGACAATCTGTTGCACCTCTCCCGAGGAGAGCCCCAGACGGTAGAGCTTCTGGCGGATATCGGCCTCGCATTGTTCTGAGCGTGCGCAGAGATCAGCCATTCTTAATTTCGCTGCTTCAGGTGTCATTGTAATTTGGGTTAGAGATTGGGGAATTAGGAGAGAGGAACGGAGAGTGGAGAATGGAGAGCGAGGATTTTGTTATTGACGGGAGGCGCGGATGAAACGCTCTTTGCCGTAGGAGTCGCGGATGATGTCGACTTGTGGGAACCCTGATTTTTGTAGCATTTTCTTGAGATCGGCGGCATGACGCGGATTTATCTCGAAATAGAGACGGCCATCCGGTTTGAGCAACTGCCCGGCTACGTAGGCTATCCGTATGTAGAAACGGAGCGGGTCGGCATCAGGCACGAACAACGCCGAATGAGGTTCGTAATCCAAAACGTTGGCATCCATCGAAGCTTTCTCCGATTCATCTATATAAGGAGGGTTGCTCACAATTATGTCAAGACTCTCCCTCTCGGGAAGGGCCTTGTTGGAGCCGTCCGCAGGGGAGAGGGAGGGCCAGGAGAAGATGTCGGCGTGAATTAAGTTGACAGCCACCTTGAGGTTGGCGACATTCTCGCTGGCCACTTTGAGGGCCGCTTCCGAGATGTCAAGAGCCGTTACGATGGGGAAACGCAGAGTGCGGGCGAGAGCTATGGCGATGCATCCCGATCCTGTGGCTATGTCGAGCACGTGGAGATCAGGACGGTCTGCCGCGTCGTCGGCAATGATGTCGACGAGTTCGGCAGTTTCCGGGCGAGGGATGAGCACATCGGGAGTGACGTGTAGTTCAAGTCCATGGAAACGGGCCTCCCCAGTGATATATTGAATCGGCTCATGGTTCAGGAGACGTTGCAGAATCCTGTCGATCTCCGATTTGATGAAAGGGGAGAGAGGTTCCGGCTCATGAATGAGCATATCGGTGAGGTTCCACCCCTTCAGGTGATGGAATATGATCCGTATTATGGCTTCCGTCTCGCGGTCGCCGTAAAGGGGGCGAAGGGCCGTCCGCAGTTTAGTCAGTTCCGTGCGCATATCTTAAAATGTGATGGTACGGCTTTCCGCCGGTGATAGTAATATAGGGATATTCTGTCCGTTCACCTGAAGCTGCAGGAGTGCCTCCCTTTTTCCATAGGGGAATATGGCGGTTGAGGCTGATGATTCGGGTGCTTTCACAGTGAGAGAAGTCACCTTACCCTCATTCCACTCGGCATCCACTTCATATCCACCGCGTGCCTTCAACCCTTTGAAGCTTCCGTGGCTCCATTCCTCCGGGATGGCAGGAAGAAGAGTGATGCGGCTGTCGGGGGTTGACTGCAGCAGCATCTCAGCCACTCCGGAGGTGCCTCCGAAGTTGCCATCTATCTGAAAAGGTGTGTGTGCATCGAGTAGGTTCGGATATGTGCCACCGCCGCGGCGTCGGTCAGGGCCCTTATATTCGTCGGGGGTGACGAATTTAAGAAGGCGGCGATACATTGAGTAGGCTTTCGGAGCATCCTTCAGTCGGGCAAGCAGATTCACGCGCCAGCCGGTGCTCCATCCTGTGGTATTCTCCCCCTTGATTTCGAGAGTGCGGGCAGCGGCTTTGGCAAGCTCCGGTGTAGCTTCTGGCGACAGATGGTCGCCGGGGAAAAGACCGTAGAGATGCGACTGATGGCGATGTTGGGGATCAGCCTCCTTATAATCTTCATACCATTCCTGCAGCTGCCCTTTGGCGCCGATCTTGTAAGGGGCGAGACGAGAGAGAGTGTGATTTATACGGTTGATATATTCATCGGAGAGATAAGCGTCAGAGTTGTCGTCGCCATTGAGAGCACGGAGTGTAAGGATTGCATCGCGGGTGTCTGAGAGACATTGACGTATCATCGCAAGGTCGGAGAATCCACCCTTCGATGTGGCGGCGTGGCGTCCGTCGGGAGCCACAAACTGATTCTCCGGAGATGTGGCGGGAGAGGTGATGAGGTTTCCCTCGCCATCATCGATAAGCCAATCCATGCAGAAATCGGCGGCTCCGGTCATCACGGGAATATACTGGCGGAGAAAATCCTGATCCTGGCTGAATAGGAAATGCTGCCAGATGTGAGACACGAGCCAAGCTCCGGCCATATTCCAGTTGGCCCACATAGGCTCGTCGTTGCCGAAACCTACGGGACAGGTCATCCCCCAGATATCGATGTTGTGTGCCGCACACCAGCCATGATTGATATTATAATATTCCTTGGCAGTCACGCTTCCCCCCTCAGGGAGCGATGCTATAAAACCGAGCAGAGGCATATGCAGTTCGCCGAGATTTGTAGTCTCCGCAGGCCAGTAGTTCTCCTCGACGTTGATGTTGGCGGTATAGTTTGAGCGCCAGGGTGCGTATAGTTTCTCGTTCCATAACCCCTGCAGGTTGGCCGGCACGTTAGGCGTGCGCGAACAGCCGATAAGCAGATAGCGACCGAAGAGGAAGTAAAGCTCCTCAAGATCGGGATCGCAGGCATGGTTGTCATAATAGTTCATGAGTCGCTTGTCGAGAGGCATAGCGGCTATGTCAGGGTCGGTTTCGCCGAAGTCTACGCTCACTCTGGAGAAGAGGGGTTGATAATCATCGAGATGAGACTGTATAAGCTGGCGGAGCGATTTGTCGGCGGCTTTATCGGCGATACGGTCGGCCTCACGCTTCTCGTCGATTCCGGATAGAGCCGGCAGAGTATGGCTGTCGGCGAAATTAGTGGCCGTGTTGATAATTATATTCACGTCAGAGGCGTTAGCCACGGATAGAGAGCCGTCAGACCCCGGGGTAACAGTGAAATTACGTTGAGCTCCGCCATTGGCCGACGCCACCGTAATGTTGGTGCGGAAATGCACTCCGCGTTCAGGGTCAAACTGTAGTTGCTCCTTGAATCCTCCGTTGCCGTCGGCCACACGTTCAAATCCGTAGGGGGCAAAGCCGTCGGCAGAGATGCGGGAGCCGGTGGCGGCAGACGAGAAGGGAAGCTGAGAGTCAAACCGCAGAGTGAAAGAGATAGGTTTGGCGGCAGATATGTTCACCACAATCACGCTGTCAGGGGCTGAGGCGAACGAGGAGGTGGTGATGGTATTCTCTCCCTTTGTATAGGTGGCCGATGCTACGGCGGTGTTGAGGTCGAGACTCCTTGAGTAGTGGCCTGTATCCTGCTTGTCGTGAAAATCAATAAGGAGATTGCCGAGAGGCATATAGTATTGGCTATTGGTGCCCTGCATCAGTTTCTGAGTCTCCTCGGCATGGCGGATGTCGCCGTTGTCGAGAGCCTCCCTTATCTCTTTGAGATGGCGGTGTGCTCCGGGATTATAGGCTTCGGTATAAGGTTCGCCGCTCCAGAGCGTGATGTCGTTAAGCGATATACGCTCCGAGTTGGGATTTCCGTAGAGGATGGCGCCTTGCCGGCCGTTGCCAATCACGAATGTCTCTTCGAAATAATCAGCCGGACGGTCGAAATATAGAGTGGCCGGAGTTGAGGCTTGCGCGAGGAGGGCAGCTGTCGAGGCTCCCACCGAGAGGATAAGTCTGTGGATCATGATTGATTGTGTGGTTAAGGATGGGGGAGAGGGTTGGCGGTTCCGCTGCCGGGCATCGGCTTCCGGTCAGGGATCGAAAGTGAAAGGGAGATCGTCGTGAGGGAGAATTGTCTGGTCGGCCGGGTCAGGAGCCTCCTTTATCATAGTGATGATCTCCGGAGGGATCTGCAGGTGATGTATAGGGGGTAGCGATCCCGGCATATTTATTATGGTGGTGGCCGGCGAGAGGAGGCGGAATATAATCTCATAGTCATCCGGCAGCAGCTTGTTGCGAATGAGCAGGGTGAGCGCCACGAGAAGCTCCCTCTCCTCGGTGGTGTATTCCTCTCTCTTCTCCGCCAGAAGAGCGATGACTTTTTGGGCGTTCCATTTGGGAAGAGCGGCCGGCTCCTGCATGAGGTCGAGCACAGGCATATTGTCAGGGATCTTACGTTTTCGCATGACTGCGGGATTTGAAAAGTTAACATTCGAAGCCGTCTAAATCCGGAAAAAGAAAAAGTTTAGCCAACTTCATTCGAAGCCATTATAACTTCCATGCAAAGGTAGTATTAAAAATTCATAATTCAAAATGATAGAGAGGAGAGAGTTTAGGCTTAAATTCGCGTAAGAATACATTGAAGAGAAAGAAATGTAGTTAAAGAAACCGCAGGTAAATACAACAAGGATATGGCATCGATAAAAGTAAAATTCCGTCCCTCGGCGGTAGCGGGTCGCGAGGGGAGTATCTATTATCAGGTGATACACGGACGGAAGACCCGTCAGATATTGTCAAATTATCATATCTTGCCTTCCGAATGGGATGTGAGACGCTCGATGGTGCGTGTGCCTTCGAATGAGGAGCGCCATGAGCGTGTGTTGACGGTGTGTGAATTAGTAAAGTGTGATTTGCTGAGGCTAAACAGGATAGTGCGGCTTTTGGAGACCAATGGCGGAGAGTTTACGTGTGACGACATTGTAGATGCATATCATCGCTATTCCCGCGAAGGATCGCTCTTCAACTATATGTCGGTGCAGATAGTCAGACTCAAGAGAAACGGTCGCCTGCGTATGTCGGAGATCTACCGCACCACTCTCAACAGCTTCCGGCGGTTTCGGGAAGGTAAGGATATAATGCTCGACAATATCACCACCGATATCATGGAGGCTTACGAGGCGTGGGGTATCCATATCAAAAACTACGCACCCAACACCATCTCATTCTATCTGCGCAATCTCCGGGCCGTCTACCGCCGGGCTGTGGAGGAGGAGATTATCATAGACCGTAATCCATTCCGTCGCGTCTATACCGGCATCGACAAGACAGTGAAGCGTGCGCTGCCGTTGGCGTTGCTGCGGAAGATCGGCAAGCTTGATCTGAGCAAGAATCCCGGCATGGAGTTCGCACGCGATATGTTTATGCTCAGTTTTATGCTCAGGGGGATGAGCATTGTAGACATGGCGTTTCTCCGGAAGATAGATCTGAAGGAGGGCTACGTGTGCTATCGGCGCCGGAAGACGGGGCAGCGGCTCATGATAGCCTGGACAGCGGAGATGCAGCGGATTCTTGATAAATATGGGGAGAATCCTACGGATTATATGTTGCCGATTCTCAGGAAGTCGAGCGGCAGGAATGATCGTTGGCGCTATCTCAGCATGGCTAACAAGATAAACCGTAATCTTAAGAAGGTGGGAAAGATGGTCGGGGCTAAGATTCCGGTCACGATGTATGTGGCACGCCATAGCTGGGCGTCGGCGGCGAAACATAGCGGCATACCAATAAGCGTGATATGCGAGGGTATGGGCCACGATTCGGAGAGCACGACGCAGATCTATCTGGCAAGTCTCGACACGGCTGTGGTTGATCAGGCCAACACTCTTCTTATCCGCAAGCTTCTGGGATGAGAAGAGAAAACGGATAAACCGGGGGTGACGCCCGGCTTATCCGTTTCCATTAACCATATATTAAGCTTCCCTTAACCTTATATTAATGGGATGTGTGATCGGAAAAGATTTGCATATCTCTTGGCAAGAGATAGGTGTTTTCAATGCGAAATTAGCAAAAACTTTCGTAACTACCAAATTCATAACAGGTTTTTCCCACCTCTCTTTACTCCTTATATAGGAGTGAAATTTACAAAATCTAACTTTTGTTTAGCAATTGCATTTTTAAGCCTCTGTAAATATATGGAATACAGCCAATTGAAAAATCCACCTATCTCTTGCCAAGAGATATGTGGTTTTTTATAACATGTCACGACAGTTTTCAGATGCTTGGGTCACTGGCCCGGAAACTCCCTTACAATCTCTGTTAAAGTGCTTTACCACACAATGACAGGGGGAAGAGAGAATATGTCGCGCTTTTTCGAAACGGTAAAAAATCGGTCTTTTATAAGTGGCTGCCACTAAACCCCATAGCAATCGCGAATGGATTGAATTTTTCCAATCCACATTGCCGAAGCTTAGTCCCGAGACAGCCGGGAGATATGCAAAGACCATTGCCGTTGTCGATCTTTTCCTTACCGGCCATCGTCTGCAGCTTTCCGATCTCTCCCCTCGCATGGTGGATGATTTCGTGATAGAGATGCAGAGTGCTTCGCTTGCCAAATCCACCGTAATCCGTCACCTCAACATACTCAGTAGTCTTGTGAAATCCGCTGTAAAACGTGGATGGATGCCGTCGTGTGAGTATATCCGTGAAGCCATCAGGAGATTGGAGGCCGACAGGAATCCGTTGTCCCCGTTGCTGAGAGAGGAGATGTATGGTGAATGTGTGGCGATGCTCCGCAGGGCCATGAAGGAGGGAGGCTCACCTGAAGAGGATCTGCTGTTGCTCTCGTTGCTCAACGGCGCGATGCCGATAGAGGAGGTGGCCATGCTCCGCAAAGGGGATGCCGACCGACTGAGTGACGTGTCGCAAACAATCATTGACCGCAATGTCGATAGCCGACGCGATTTTCTGTTTAATCTGCGACAGTCATACAAGACCCCGAAACAGCTCTCCAAATCCGTATCCGACGCCATATTGTCGAAATATGGTCGGTTCGCAGCCTCAGACGAAGCCGGAGCGCAGTCATTGGTGCGTGAGATATGGGTGGCTATCGCCATGAAGAGTGGCGCTACATACTCCGAGGCTTTGGCAGCGCTCGATGATGCCGGTTCATCGTCTCGCGACATGTGGATAAATACTGTCAACTCCGTGCTGACCCATGACATGCCCCGTTGGTATGCCATGCACCTGCGGAAAGGGGTTGACTTTGAGGAGTTGCGAAAAGAAATCGCGGGACAGATCCGGCCGGTGCCCGAACTCTTCTATCCCGGAGAGACAATCCGGAAGAGGGTAGGCAATAAGATGGTGGTCAATGACAAACCGTTCATCTCCAACACCGTATTCTTCCGCAGCTTCCCCGATCGCGTGCAACCGATGTTCAGCAAGATTGGCGATAAGGCGTGGTGCTATCGTGTGACGAGAGAGAGCGGCTCCCCTTATGCTGTGATCTCGCCGATAGATATGCGCCGTTTCCAGATGGTGATAGGTGTATTTACCTCCGACATGGAGATTCATCCACTCGGCACGCTCGTGCCCCGTCCCGGTGAACAGGTGATGGTTGTGAAAGCCGGCTACGGGAATCGTCAGGGGGAGGTGGAGGAGGTGATAGAGCCGACCGATGGCGGCAGTATGATTTTCCGCGTGAAGCTCTCCACCGACCAAGGCTATGAATGGCGTCTTGACCTTGACGCCCGACAACTCCAAAGGATATGACCACGGCACCTCTATTTTGATGGTCGATAACTCCAAAGAATATGACTACGGCACCTTTATCCCGATAGCCGATAAGTGTAAAGGATATGACAAAAGCATACCGTTTTACAGCTTCAGAACTCAATGTGTTGGCCCAAACGCTGATAACCAAATGTCAGCGTGACGGCAATCTCACATTCGACGGCCATAGGAAGACCTCGGCAGAGGTTGATAACGAAGAATCGGCACGAAGATTGGCGAACCGTATCTACCGCATACTGTCAGACGCTACTCCCGAAGAGATTCTGGCACTACTCGACACCTACGATCTCCTCCACCGCATAGGCTACGGACGTCAGCCGGACGCAGAGTATATACGTCGGCAAAACGCCAGGTTGCTCACGGCACATCGTGCCGGTCAGCTCACATTGCCCGACCGCCGCTTGCGCCGGCTGGAGGCTATGGCTCGTTAACCAAGTAGACACTTCTCAGTCATATTATATTATCCACCAATCGAATAATTTGGTTGTTTCATATAAAAACCTTATATTTGCGGAAAATCTAAGTTTATGTCAAATAAGGAGATACTTACAATCTTGAAAGAACGGATGAACAGCTTTATGCCTAAGGATGCAGAAGTGATGCTGTTCGGTTCGCGTGCGCGAGGCGACTATTCAGACGCCTCCGATTGGGATCTGTTGGTACTTCTTGACAGACCGGGCAGAATATCTGTTGCAGAACTTGGTAGGATATCCTATCCATTCTACGATCTGGGTGCAGAACTTGACATAGAGATCAATCCTGTAATTTATACCCGTAAGGATTGGCAATATAGAAAGCATACACCTTTCTATGCCAATGCTACAACCGACAGCATCCGCATATGGGGATAACCGAACTCTCTAAACAGGATTTGATTGACTATCGTATTGCGTACGATCTGATTAAACCCTTAGTCACATCAAGCTTCGGATAGGATACCGATATATATTTCTTGGAAAGACCATTGGTCTGAGCACAAATAAATGTTAAAAATCAGCTAAGAAATTAAGTGTATTTAACGGGAAACCGCCTATCGGCGGCTTCTCTAAACCTACACGTCATTTTTACACGCTTACTTTTGACCCTCAATAAATTTCTTAATATGTTGGTACAAAGAGGTATTATGAAGGACTCTGAGATAAAGTACGAGCCGCCTTATAATCGTACAAGTTTACAATCGAGTAAGTCTTAGGGATCCTCATGGCGATGCTTGAAGCTCTTTGCTTCAGATGCCATCATACATGACTCAATAAAAAAATATCTAAAACCAATTTGGCATACACTAATTAAAACCTAGATTACTGTATCTTTAGTATTTGGCATATATATGATTGCCGATACTTATGAAAAGTACAAAACAAAATCTTTGATATTAGAGGGGACGTATAGACGAGACCGATTCGATAACCATTGATTTGTGTCTGTCAGTCTTTAGTGGGGTAGGTTTAGAAAGACAGAAGGTAGAGTCAAAATAAATACTTTCTATGACTTGGAAACTCAAGTTCTACCTGCACTACATACAGTTGGACAGTTCGACATATGAAGTTTTACTGATTTTATGTGTGTCACAATGGATTCAATACCTCTCCAAGATTTCTCTAACTGCAATGTGTTTAACTTGTTATTTTTTTTAATCTATTACTATTTTATGAAGCTCTAATGACAAGATGCAAATTTTGAATATGGTAGGATTATTCCCTCAATCTTAGCTAATACATTTATAATATTATTGTACTATGTCAATTAAAAGATTTCTTGATTACAAGAGTCCTGTTTATAAGTTATTTTTACATATCGGCATCATATTCCCTGATTGGTTATATGTCAACATCCAATATTTTTTCTATTTTGGAAAATTCCCCAATTTGAAATCACCTATAACCTTCAATGAAAAATTACAATGGTTGAAGCTTTATAATAGGAGGCCTATGTATACGACATTAGTCGACAAGATTGAGGTGAAAAAATGGGTGAAGAAGATATTAGGTGAAAAATATGTAATTCCTACATATGGAGTTTGGACTCATCCTAGGGAAATTGAATTTGAAAAGTTACCAAAAGAATATGTGATAAAATGTAATCATAGTGGAGGAAACTGTGGTATACATATAGTGAAAGATGGTGCAAATGTTGATACCCAACTTATTAAGAAGAACTTATCAAAGGCATTAAGACATTCTATTTACAAATATTTTAGAGAGTGGCCATATAAAAATGTTAAAAAAAGGATACTTGCTGAAAAGTATCTAGGGGAGAATATATCCGATTATAAATTTTTTTGCTATGATGGATTTGTTGAGTCAGTAATGGTTTGTACTGACCGGGAAAGTGGACATCCAAAGTTTTACTTTTTTGATGAGAAGTGGAATTTGAAAAGATATAATATTAGAGGGAAAAATGCAGCTCCTGATTTTACTTTACCTCCTCCGAAAAATATAGAAAAAATGTTTGAAATTGCGTCAATTCTATCAAAAGGATTCCCTTTTGTTCGAGTTGATTTATATAATATTGACGGTAGAATATATTTTGGAGAGATAACGTTTTATCCTGCATCTGGTCTCGATAATAATTTGTTGTTGGAAACTGATATTTTATTTGGAAATTATATTAAATTACCCTTAAATGAAAACAATAGGATTCGTAGTAAGTCATAAGGAGAATGAAAATAGAAGAGCGATAATTCCTATCGATCTTTCTAGGATTAAACATCCTCAGTTCATTTTCATTGAAAAAGATTATGGAAAAGTATTAGGATATACCGATGAAGAGTATTCAAAGTTCGGATGCCATATCGTTGAAAGATCTAAGGCTCTTGCAGCCGATATCGTATGCGATCCTAAAATTGGAGATGCTGATTATCTAAATGCATTGCAGAATCAGACAATTTTTGGTTGGATTCATGCGGTTCAGAACAAGGATATTTGTGATATGATATGTTCCAGAAGATTAACTGCCATTGCATGGGAGGATATGTATAAGGATGGTCGCCATATATTCTACCGAAATAATGAAATTGCAGGAGAGGCAGCTATTGTTCATGCATTCCAAAGACATGGCATTTTTCCATATGGATTAAAAGTAGCTGTAATTGGTAGAGGGAATGTCGCAATGGGTGCCATTAAAGTACTTCACTACTTATGTGCAGATGTAACGATATATGATAGAAAAACAGTGATAAAGATTTCTGACGATTTGTCAAAGTATGATGTTATTGTAAATGCTATATTATGGGATACTGCAAGAATGGATCATATAATATATGAGAGGGATTTAGAGAAGATGAAACCAGGTTCTATGATAATTGACATAAGTTGTGATAGGGCCGGTGGTATTGAAACATCTATTCCGACTACCATAGAAAATCCTGACTATTTTGTAAATAATATCAGGCACTATGTTGTCGATCATACACCATCTTTATTCTATAAAACTTCTACAATAGAGATAAGTAAAGCAGTGGCCAATTATGTAAATGATTTAATCGAGGATATTCCCAATCAGACAATTGAAGTGGCAACATGTATAAGAAATGGGGAAATCGTTGATAGGAGAATTATTGATTATCAATTGATGCATAAGGATTGACCCTATATTTTCACTTCTATCTTTTACAATTCACTGGAATTTAAATTCGAATATGTCTTTAAGGCAAAAGACTGTTTCCGGGATAATATGGGTTGGAATCCAAAAGTTTAGTTCTATTGGGATTTCTTTTATATCAAATATTGTTTTAGCCCGGTTATTAACACCTGATGATTTCGGATATATTGGAATGTTAATGGTATTTATTGCTCTTGCAAATACATTTGTAGATGGAGGTTTTGGATCAGCATTAATACAGAAAACAAATCCGACACAAGTAGATTATTCCACTATCTTTTATTGGAATTTAATATTAAGTATCATACTGTATGTTTTTCTGTATTTTGGAGCTCCTTTCATTGCCAGTTTCTATAATATGCCATTGTTGTGTTCGATTTTGAGACTTCAGGGTATCATAATAATTATTAACGCTTGTACCATTGTCCAATTTAATATTCTTCGAAAGCAGATGCTATTCAAGAAAATCTCAACAATTAATATTGCATCATCAGTAATATCAGTAATTGTCGCAATAGTATATGCTTATTTCGGAGGAGGTGTTTGGGCTTTAGTTACTCAACAGATTGTGCAGGGGCTATGTAATCTATTTTTTATATTCATATTCATATCATGGAAACCATTAATGATATTCTCTCTTAAGTCTTTTAAAAGTCTTTTCGGTTTTGGTTCCTTTATGTTATTATCGAATCTTATTAATACAGCTGCCAACAATATTAGTGCTCTTATTATAGGTAAGTTTTTTTCTGCTGGTATGTTGGGTTACCTTACACAAGCTCAAAAAATTGAAAATTTGGCATCTACAAGTATTGCCTCAACAGTTGAACAAGTTACATATCCCTTACTTGTTGAAGTAAAAGAAGATTACAGCCAGATGAGAAAAGTAATTAGGTTGTTAAATGTAGGTCTATTAGCAATTGTATTACCGCTTATGTTGGGCTTGATAATTGGAGCAGAACCAATATTGTTATTTTTGTTTGGAGAAAAATGGCTCCCCTCAGTACCCATATTACGTATCCTTTGTATTGCTGGAGTCTTTATATGTTTACAAGGTGCAAATTACAATGTTATAGCCGCTTTGGGCATGAGTAAGGTTTTATTTAGATGGACAGTTATTAAGCGTTTATCAGGAATCCTGGTAATTTTGTTTGGATTTTATTTTAATGGATTTACTGGAGTTTTATATGGAATGGTATTAGGTAGTTTCCTTATATGTCTGTGTAATTCATGGCTTGTCAAGAAATATATTAACTATGGGTTATTACAGCAATTGAAGGATCTTCTACCAATCTTACTACCCACAGTATTTTTATTCTTATTAATATTAGAAATGTCGAATTTTCATATCTTAGGGGAAAATAATATTATCTATTGTATTTTCTTTCTCTTACTTTATTGTTTGATATTTCTATTTATTCCCCATCCAAATATAAAAGAAGTCAGAATAATTCTATTAAATTTTATATCAAAAAATAAATGAAGATTCTTTTTTTAGGAGATGTTGTGCCAGGGGGGGTATTACCTTATTTAGATTATTCTCCTTTATCATTAGAGATAATGGGCCATATAAATAATCATGATTTAAGAGTGGCCACATTAGAAACTCCATTAGGAGATGATCTTCCTTTTGATTCAACAAAAATGGGGGGAAGGAGTAACATTATTTACTCTCCGACGAGCACTGGAACCCTTCTTCTGAATATGGGGATAAATGTTGTTTCATTGGCAAACAATCATATTTTCGATTTAGGATTTGAAGGATTTTTATCAACAAAAAGCATACTTAAAGAACAAGGTATCTTATTTACTGGGGCAGGTAAAAATATTGAAGAAGCCTTGCAACCCGTAATAATTGATAACTGTAATTCTAAAATAGCTATCATAGCTGCGTGTAGTTGTGATATGAATCAAGTTGGTTATGTCCCTGTAGCAACAGAAAATTCTTTTGGAGTTGCTCCTCTTGATATGAATAGAATCTGTTATCACATCAGACAATTGAAAAAAACTTGTGATTTTGTTGTGGTACTACCTCATTGGGGTAAGGAGTATAGTAATTTTCCACTTAAAGAATCAATTTCTCTTGCAAAGACGATGATAAAGGCAGGGGCAGATTTAATTATTGGAAGTCATACTCATAGTCCTCAGCCAAAAATGATCTATCAAGGTAAGGAAATATATTATTCATTGGGAAATGGTTTATTCCCAGATTTTTATATTAATACTCCACGTCCTATTTGGTATCCGGATTCAGAACAGACCGATTTGAAGAAAATACCAATTACATATGATTATCCTTTCCCTGTAACAAGTCCATTGAGAAGAGTTTGGAGGGATTTTTCAAGAATAGGTATGGCAGTATCAGCTACTTTTGAAAAAAAGAAAATATCTACTTCTTCAATATTTTCTTTTTTAAATGAAAAAAATGTATTGACTATAAAGCAGCAAAGAAGAATGAAATATAAACTTGATCTAATTAGATGTTTTATGAAGCTTCCTATATATGATGAAGGGAAAAATTATTTACGTTATCACAGTCTAATAAAACGTATTCTAATCTAATAATATTCATTGAATTCTATTAATAATTAGAAATATGAGAATTATCAGGTATTTGAAGAATAGACATAGTCGTCTATGTGAAATGTCGAAGAGTGGGGGGAAAAATTTATGTTGGCTAATCAAGGATTTCCTAAAGTTTCGAAACAATAGGCTGATATCATTTGAAGAATATGAAAACTATAAATTGTATAGTCGAAATAATGAATTTAGAATAAATTTCTTATCATATAGACTTGCTGAGTACTATTGGGAAGTGCTAAATCCACGTACATATGCTTGTCTTGCGCGGGACAAATTTATTGGTCATTGTTTATTGGACAGTGTTGGAATTCCGACAGCAAAACTTATAGCCTATTATAATAAAGAATCAGCGGTCTCTTCAACATTGATTGGCAAAGATTATGAGGATATAATTAATTTGCTTAAAAGCTCTTCAGTTCAGTCATTTGTCATTAAACCTGCGAAAGACAGTGCACATGGGACTGGCGTTATTGTCTGTAGGCGGTTGATAGAAAAAAAAGGAGAATATTTCATAAGGAAATTCGATGGATCAGAAATTTCTTTGAAGAAACTATTGGGAGATGTACCTTTGATTTTTGAAGAAACGATTATTCAGATTGACCAACTTCGTAATTTGAATGAGTCATCATTAAATACTATTCGAATTATGACTGCTCTTTATCCGGATTCAACAGTAAATGTATTTGCTGCCTTTATAAAAATTGGTCGGCATGGATCTGACATCGATAATGCAGGTAGTGGAGGAAATATTGATTGTGGGGTAAATGTTGAGACTGGGAAACTTTATAATGCCGAGCAATTTGATTCCTGGTCTAATATAAAGAAGATTCAATTTCATCCTGATTCTAATGCTGAATTGAACGGTATGAAAATTAAGAATTGGCACAGTATAATTGCAAAATTAAAATATTATCAGGGATTGATACCGCAATTAAAGATTATTGGATGGGATGTTGCAATTACAGACGGTGGTCCTGTAATTATTGAGATAAACAATTGGTGGGATACAACTGGTCAAGAATTCATTGATATGGGATGGGCTGGTGAAGTTGAGAATTGCTATAATGCTTGGGTTAAATATTATGGGAAATAACGATTCCAGTGATATAAGTATTGCATTTGTAGGCGACATTATGCCTGGAGGAGTTTTACATAAACAGCCATCTGGCGTTTCTGTTGCAGTCAAAAACTTTTTGAATGAATTCGATATTCGAATTGGTACTTTAGAATGTGCTATAGGAAATGAGCCAAATTTTGATCCTGTAAAAATGGGGCTGGAACAAGATGTAATCTATGCTCCTGATATTAATTTACAAAAGTTAAAAGAACTAGGTATAAGTTGTGTTAGTTTAGCAAATAATCATGCTTTTGACCTTGGTAAAGACGGCTTAATTAATACGATAAAGCAACTTGATGCTATTGGAATTGCACATTGTGGCGCAGGAATGAATATAGAAGAAGCCTCAAAGCCCGCTATATTAGAGTGTAAGGGTAAAAAGGTGGGATTTATTGGATTATGTGATAACAAGATGAATACAGTCGGCTATGTTCCTGTTGCCACTGATATGACACCTGGAATGAATTCTATAGGAAATGATTACATTTCTCAGATAAAAAAATTACGTTCATTAGTAGACTATGTTTATATTATTGTACATTGGGGTCAAGAACACACTTTTTGGCCTGATATAACGATGTTCAGGTTTGCTGAAATATGTATTAATGCGGGCGCTGATGGTATTATCGGAGGCCATCAACACAGAGTCCAACCCCTTATTACTTATAGAAGAAAACCAATATTTTTAGGTTTGGGTAATTTCCTTTTTCCACCACGCTTTCTTCGGGCTCCAAGACCAATGTATTACCCAGAGGAAAATGAGGATACTTCTGAATATCCAATTACGGACTCATACCCATGGGTTGATAGACCAACTTACAAAATATGGAAAAGATTGGGTCGGATTGGAACTATAGGATGTATCAGAATCTTGAGTGATAATAGGCAGGAGTACACTATGAGAATTGTTATCATGAATGACCAACATTCCGTCTGTTTCCCTGAAAAAAATCCTTTTAAGTTAGTAGAGCGAATACAATTAGATATTGTAAAATATACTAATCCGGACTCTGGCTTTAGAGGAACATATAAGATGGCAAAATTCATTAGACGAGTTCTCATATCTGGAACATATAGATTAGGTAGGTTGATAAAAAGAGTTTCTTCTTAAATCCATTAACATAGAAAGTGAAACAAAACTTACATCTATTAATAGAAATGGGAGAGACAGACTTAACTTCTTCCTTTTTCTATAAAAATGTGAAAGATGATATTAGAATACTTTATTAATTAATTTGATTATTAATGATAAAGTGCGAATATTATTGAATTCGGAGAAGAAAATTTATGACATTTACTCCTATTACTTCATTAAAATCTAAAAAAATGAAACTTTGTGGAATTAACATTAAGTGCCATCACCATGATGAGTTATTTCAAGTATCTGATGATGTTAAGATAGTTGTGACAGTTAATTCTGAGGCAATTGTGAGATCTCAAACTGATATAAAACTTAAGAACATAATCAATAACAGTCTAACAACAATTGATGGTCAAATTCCTCTTTGGTTATTTCGATTGAAGTATAGAAGAAGTGATGTAGAGAAGATTTCAGGAAGTGAATTGATCTATACTTTACCTGAATTTGCCGCCCATAAAAATCTTCGTGTATTTCTCTTAGGGGGTAAAGAAGATAGTAATAGTGAGTCGGTCCTAAGATTAAAGAAATTGTATGCTGGTCTTCAAATATCAGGCTATTCTCCACCATATTCTCCTTATCCTTTTTCCTCAGAGATTAACGAATCAATTTTTAATCATATAGCGAGTATCCATCCTCAAATTTTATTTGTTGGCTTCGGTATGGGTAAACAAGAATTCTGGGCGTATGATAATATTGATAGATTAAGCAACTTAGGAGTAAAGTTGATAATTGGATGTGGTGGTAGTTTTGAATTTGCATCAGGGAAGATTAAAAGAGCTCCTAAGATTATTCAGAATATTGGAATGGAGGGCATATGGAGATTATTATGTGAAATGAAGTGGTTCAGATTTAAGCGATTGTTATTAAGTTCTAAAATTTTTTATTTCTTCTTAGTTGATATTTTTAGCAAGAGAAATGAAAATAAATTAACACATAACTAGGATTACTGATTCTAATTAACTTGAATTCGGTTGATAGATAATATAGTTATAAGGAATAATAAAAAAATTATAATTTTTACAAGAATAGGTTTTAAATGGTTATAAGATATTTTAAGTTATTTATTAGGAGAATTATTCTCAATATTTACATTAAACCCAAGAACATTATCTCTCTTGTCAAAAATTTTGATGTCTATTGTAAACATGAGAGCTACTTCCCTGAAAAGAAATCTAAGTCAAAGAAAAAAATTTTTTTTGACCAATTCATGGAGGTTTTGAAATATGGATATCCAAATAAATTTTATTTTCCATATGGCTTTGATATAAAAAATAGGGAGGAGACCAACAAATATATTCCCTATATACAGTTTATGACCATTAGGGATTCATTAAACACTAAACCACATTCCGCTACTGCAATATTACGTAATAAGGTTCTCTTTGGATTGTTTACAAATTCTGTTGGAGTGAGATCTGGTGATAATTTCGGAGTAATTGGTAAATGCCAAGTGTTAAATCTACGTACTCTAGAAAATCAAAAATTAGATGACTTCCTTCAGGAGCTAACAGGTCGTTTTATTTTTAAACCTGTAGACGGACAATGTGGAGAAGGCCTATTTACTTGTGATATTTCAGATGGAATTTGCTATAGAAATAAGATAAAGGTAAGTAAAGACGATTTCTTAGAATACTTTAGATCTGGTACATATCTAGTTCAAAAAGTTGTAGATCAGCACCCAATACTGAAACGACTTCATCCACAATCGTTAAATACAATACGATTGGTTACAATAAAAGATATAAATACAGATGAAATTGTTGTATTCCCTTCTATTATAAGAATCGGAACAGGAAATTCATTTGTTGATAATACTTCGCAAGGGGGATTGGCTGTTGCAGTAGATATTGATACTGGTCAATTAGGAAATTATGGTTATTATAAACCGGAATTTGGGACTAAAACTGGAATACATCCTGATAGTAAAATTGAATTTTCTTCAGTAAAAATACCTTTTTTCCAAGAAGCAAAAGAGAAAGCCATACTATTGCATTCATTACTATCTGATATTCACTCAATAGGATGGGATATTGCTATTGATGAAGATGGTCCAGTATTCATTGAAGGTAATGATAATTGGGAAATTAATGGACCTCAAATTTGTAATGGTCCGTTAAAGGAGCTTTTTATTAAATATTGTTTTAAGTATTGATAAAAGACACTTATTGAGTACTAATAATTATTATGAAATAGTTGGTAATTCTATAAATAAGTTCATTATCAATAATACTATTAAAGGGATAGAAGAAGTAAGATTGATAATTTTAGAGTATACTACAAGTCAGTATTTGGAATTAATATGAAACAGGATTCTACTCTATATGTCAGAAGAGAGGCTCTTTATGATTAATCTTGACTATTAATTGATTCAAAAATTATTTATTTTAAATATATGATAACTGATAATTATTATAGTTTTGGGTCAATAATCTTTTATTATATTATAGGCTTGGGATGTGCTTCTTGGATAAGATTGACAATATCAGAATACTATTATTATGATAAAAAGATAATGTTCGGTTTGCTGTGTTTTATGCTTTCAGTAGTAGCCGCATTAAGATATGTTAGTTATGGTGGCATAGGAGGAATGGATGCTAGTACGTATGAATATATGTTTTTAAATCCCAATAGTGAGAGATTGACAAGATTAGAGGAAATATTTGTATTTTATACCCAATTTATGGCGACTATCACAAGTAGTCCAATAATATATCGCTTCTTTTCTTATGGGATAATAACAATGGGATATGGAATTTTTTTATACAATTTCTGTAGGTCTAAAAAGATTTCAGTTATTCCATTCATACTTATTATCTTCATATATCTCAGAAGTTTTAATACAATGAGAACAAGTATGGCAATTGCTGTATTTACCATCGGTTTAGTACTTTTATACAAGAAGAGGACTTATTTAGCGATGGTATTAATTATTTCAACTGTATTCATTCACCGAATGAGCATACTGTATGTCTGTTTCTTGCCATTCTATTATATGTATAAGAATTATAATTTCAATACCAATAAGAGGATTTTTATCTTTCTAATAATTTATGCATCGTTGGGATATTTTCTTGCTCTTAAAGTTCAATCTTATGTTTTATTATTTATGAGTTTATCAGAGAATGATGTGTTTTATTTAACAAGATCATTGAATTATTCAATCTTTAGTAAAATACCTCTAATTTTTCAGCATGTTTTAATGCTTATTGCATTAACTTTCTGGAATAATAAATTACCTAAAACTTCATCAGTTCATTTTTTACGATTATTAGTAATATTTGATATTATAATTATTCCAGTATCAGTAATATTTGGTATGTGGAGAGCATTAGAATATCTATATATTCCAAGATTAGTAATGTGGTCATATCTAATACCTACTATAGCGAAATGTTATAAAAAAGAATATAATTTGCTAATTAATAGCTCTTTTTTTATAATATTTTCATTTTGGCTTCTTTTCAGAATTAATCAAGAGTGGCAGCCGGCAGGATTATTACCGTATAAATTAATATTTCTTGGTTAAATAAGAATAAAGTTTAAATATTCAATAGTCGTATTGGCAGATTGTCCTTTTGTAAAAGAAAATTTACTGTTCTTTGGTTGGTAATGTATGGCCCATGTTTCGGTAGAGTATTATTGTTACCTACTCCTGTTTGCTGCCTATAGTAGCTAATTAGAAATACAATATGTTTTTCTGTGTGATAGAGGTAATGTGAGAGGACTAAATGAATCATTTTACGATGGCTCTTGTGCTGTCAGGAAAGTATTAGTAGTACTTCCAAAGATTTTTTAGGAGTGCGTATTCCCTCAAGATGGTTTATTCAATCAAATGCGTATTTTGAGCACAAATTAATAAAGTTATAAGATGAAAACTGTATTATTTTTTATACAAAATGGAGTTGGTGGTGCCGAAAGAATGACAGTAAATATCGCAAATTTATTGCCTTCCGATAAGTGGAAAAAAATATTCTGCAAAATTAGTTTTCCTTGTGAGGTACAGAATGGAAGAATAGATGATTTTTTCCCAGGAGGAATTCAGATAATAAATATATATTGGTCTAATCAAATATCTTTCCTAAGACAAATGTGGAAAGTATTGAAAATTTTTAAGCCGGATTATGTATTTTCCTCCGTAATGCCATATAATCAAAGGTTATTATTATTAGCACCTTTTTTTAGAAATATAAAATTTATTGTCCGAAACGATAATTATACTTTTACAATTAATAGAATTAAACGAATAATAATGGGATTCACCTATAGGCATGCATCATCAATAATTGCTCAGACAGAGGAAATGAAGGAAGAACTAGAAAAATTGGGAATTAATCCTAATAAGATACAGGTGCTTCATAATTTTATTGATGCTGATTTAGTTTCATCAAAAGCTTCAGAGGAATCTCCCTTCTCTAAAGATGATAATATTAGATTCATCTCTGTTGGTAGAGTTTCGGATCAAAAGGGATTTGATATATTAATTAAAGCTTTTAAGATTGTAAATGATCAACTTCCTAAATCGTTGTTATATATAGTTGGAGCTTATGATGGTAGGAGTAAAGGACTTTATGAGCAACTACAGATTTTAATAAGAAATTTAGGCTTAACTGATAAAGTAATATTTACGGGATATGATAGTAATCCATATCGGTATATTAGGAATGCCGATGTTTATGTGTTATCGTCAAGATATGAGGGTTTGCCTAATGTCCTAATTGAAACTCAGTTTCTGCAAACACCAGCCGCTGCTACTAAATGCGTGCCCATCATATCAAGAATGATACATGATGGTGATAACGGATATTTGGCATTATCCGAAGATCCAGAATCTTTAGCAGAAGCAATGATTAAATCTTTAGGTATCCAGCGCTATAAAACTGTATATGAACCCTCTACTAAAGAGGAATATGTAAACTTATTTAAAGAAAAATGAAAGTTGTAACCGTATTTCCTTCTTTTGCCCTTAAAGGAGGTGCAGAAGATATGGCAGTGTCGTTAGCAAGGGGATTAAACCCAGCATCTGAGAGTATAGTATTGCAAATTGATTCAAAAATTAATTCACAATATGCTAAGAGTAATATTATATTTGAGAATTTTAACATAAGAAATATAAGAAAATATCATAATGAAGGCATGATATTTTTATCTCATCATAGGAAAACTACGACTTTCCTTCTTCTTATTTCCAGATTCTTTTTTTTGAATAAGCTAAAAGTTGTTCATGTTGCTCACAACACCTATTCCAATCTAAAAAGGGTCACTCTTTTTCCAACCCATAACATTGCAGTGAGTAAAAGTGTAAAAAAAAATATGGTATCCTTCTTTAAAGTGAAAGAAAAGGATATTAAAGTAATATATAATGGTATTCATGATTACTATAATCCAGAGAATACAAAATTCAGGATTAATCAGAATTCAATAAATATATTATTTTTGGGAAGACTAGATCCTATAAAGAGACAAGTTGCCTTTGTAAATGAAACAAGAGGTAAATTAAATAGTAGTATAAAAATATATTTCGGGGGGGTTGGTAAGGATTTTGAAATTTTAAAGAAAGCAATTGGAGATTTTACAGATCAGTATATTTTATTAGGACTTATTGATGTATACAAAGAACTACATAAATTTGATTATGTGTGCCTATTTTCTGAAAAGGAGGGTTTGCCTTTATCTTTAATTGAGGGTCAGATGTTTAAAAAGCCTTTGGTAACTAATGATTTGCCACAATGTAAGGAAATTAATAGAGATGGCTATAATGGTTATGTAACCCATTCATGGGAAGAGGTAATCAATTGTATTAATCATTTACCATTTCCAAATGATAGTGAGTACTTGCGTCTGTCTGAGAATGCAAGAAAAACATTTGAAGAGAAATTTAACTTTGGTAAAATGATAAGTCTATATAGAGAATATATTGGATCAATAACCTGGAAATAAATTTTGATCCTTAATATATTATTGGGTATACACTCGATTTTTACACATAAGAATTTTCCCCTTATTATATGGAGTCATCAAATTCTAATCAAAATAAAATAGGGTTTAGATATAGGGCTTTGCTTCAATGTAAGTTCTTCCTAGTAGCTTTTTTAAACCTTACTTATACTATATTCCCCTATCCCATTAGAAAATTATATTTAAAATTATTCGGTATAAGGATTGGAAGAAAGTCTACCATTCATAGAAAATGTCGTTTTTTCCATGTCGGAAATATCTCGATAGGAGACAATACAACTATTAATTTTGAGTGTTATTTGGATAATCGAAGAGATATAACTATTGGAAATAATGTGGGTATCGCTCATAATACAAAATTGTATACATTGGGACATGATATAAATGATCCTATGTTCAGGACTAAAGGAAAGCCAATTGTTATTCAGGATGATTCTTTCATTTTTTCGAATGTGATTATCATGCCGGGTGTGACAATTGGCAGAGGGGCAGTTGTGTTACCTGGCAGTATTGTTCATAAGGATGTGGAACCATGGACTATTGTTGGTGGAAATCCCATAAAGCAGATTGGAAAGAGACAGAAGAATATTAATTATCAAAATGCATATAATTATTGGTTCGCTTTATGACTGAAACGATAATTGTGATTAAAGAAAACATATGAAAATATTGGTGACAGGTGCTGCTGGTTTCATTGGTAGTGCGGTAGTGTTAAAGCTTATTGATAAAGGTCATACTATTGTCGGTCTCGATAATATAAATGATTACTATGAGCCGTCTCTAAAAATTGCGCGACTTGCAGAATGTGGCATAAGTTTCGCAGAGGATGTAAATAAATTTCCATGGTATAAATTTGTCCTTTCGGTAATGTGGCCGAATAATTATAGGTTCATCCGAATGAATCTCGAAGATACTAATGCTATGCAAATGCTTTTTGCCAATGAGGATTTTGATGCTGTGATAAATTTGGGTGCACAAGCAGGGGTTAGATATTCGATAACAAATCCCCACGCTTACATTGAAAGTAATATTGACGGTTTTATCAACGTTTTGGAAGGTTGCCGTCATAATCATGTTAGACATTTGGTCTATGCTTCCTCATCAAGTGTATATGGACTCAATGGTAAAATCCCATTTTCTGAGCATGATGGCATAGCACATCCGGTAAGTTTATATGCAGCTACAAAGAAAAGTAATGAGCTGATGGCTCATGCGTATTCAGAATTATATAATCTCCCAACGACTGGTCTTCGATTCTTTACCGTTTATGGTCCATGGGGTCGTCCCGATATGTCTCCATTTCTTTTTATGGATGCAATTTTACATAATCATCCTTTAAAGGTATTTAATGGGGGTGATATGTTGCGCGATTTTACTTATATTGAT
The DNA here is from genome assembly GCA_964513775.1 of uncultured Sangeribacter sp. Lineage (GTDB taxonomy): Bacteria > Bacteroidota > Bacteroidia > Bacteroidales > Muribaculaceae > Lepagella. The sequence continues at coordinate 49,606 of CAZEOI010000009.1, forward strand.
GATATTGTTGAAGGAGTTGTAAGGATTGTGGAGCTAATTCCAAAGGGTAATGAAAAATGGGATGAGGCTAATCCGGATCCTGCAAGCTCTCCAGCTCCATATAAGGTCTACAATATTGGTAATTCCCATCCGACTAAGTTGATGGACTATATTAAATGTATAGAAAATGCAATAGGTAGAGAGGCGAGGAAGGAGTTTTTACCGATGCAACCTGGTGATGTATATCAGACTTATGCGGATTCGTCAGCTCTTGCAGAGGCTATCGATTTTAAACCTTGTACTGATCTTCAGACGGGGATTGATCGAACAGTCAAATGGTTTAAGAATTATTATAATTTGTAATCATTACATATCAACAGATATGTAATGAACGACATCTTGAAAATCACTTCATAATCTATGTCCTTGGCGATGTAATCAGAGTATTTCTACTGTACAAATATATCTTTCTTTTATGCTATTTTTATACAGGCTGAGATGTTGTTATTGAAGAGGTGATTATTTTTGATAAGTAGCTACGAACAATAAATGATCATATATCTACTGCATTCTACGGCGATCTCCACTTCGTATTATCAGTTATAATGTCAATACATTACTCCTTCAAATCCGAAGTTGATCTCATCCGTAGAATTTCGTATCCATTATGACATTTATTATCCGTAGCTACTTACGAATTAATGATGCCTACAGTTGATTGACTTTTTCTCTGGTTGGATATAATTATGTACTAAGTCTTAGATAATACACAGAGTAAGAGCTACTGATACGGATGACTGAATAGATCATAGATTGTTTTAAAGATTTAATTTTCAGGTTATTAATTTACTATATACATATGACCGATAAAACTTTACAGATGGATGGAATTCTGCAGAAACTCTATAGGTCAAAGACATATCTTCGGAATGAAGAGTGGAATGTGATATGGTATCTGGGTGGTAAGAATGATGTTACTATAGGGGAGAAGAATTCCCAGTTCTTTCTTTTGCCAAATAAGAAAAAAGGAGTAGTTGTTGATGTGCTTCCGTTCGAATTGATTCAAGGTGAACACGCTGAAGTTTCTGAAGAGCCGGTGTTGTTGGAAACCGAATCTGACCTGCTCCGCGTATTCCCTGAGTGCTCATCCCTTTTGTAAGGATAGGAGATAGATAAACAAAGTGATATGTTGATCTGCAACCGGAGTCTTTTAAGTTAAGGACTGGGATTAAGATTTTATGGTTTACACGCTCACAAGTGAGTCCAGGAATTATTTTGAAATCTTCTCTTTGATAAAGTCAATGCATTAATAGAAAAAACAATGATCAACTATTGGAATTAGGTGTATGGGAAAAATGGAAAAACAATTTAAGGGGTCAATTGAACTTACCCTCTTCAATGTGGTAATTCAGCCGGAGAAGTTACAATCGGCTGAAAGGTATGAGCAGCTATTTGAAAAGATTAAGGAGAAGGAAATTTCCTACTTGACTTATGGGGATAAGGCTACTCAACTCTATACATTGAAAGTTTGGGACGGAATGCTCTATGGCCAACTAATAAACTATACTGTCCTTACTTCTACTTCTTGGTTTAATTCGAAGAGTAATATTATTGAGCCTTATTCGGTAAATCCGGATATGCATCCTAATCCTCGAACTTGGGAATTCTTTTTCTTCCCTGAGACTCATAGATTGGCTGTAATATCTAAGGCATCCACTTCTCAGATAATCAAATATTTTGATTTTGCTTTCGCTCAAGTGGTGGATGAAGAGGAAGATGAACAAGTGCAATTCAATGTGATAAGTAGCATATCATCGATCGAGAAAATTTTCACTACTCCGGATCTGACATCTCTGGAAATCAAACTGCATTATTCAAATAATGATAGTGATGATGACTGGGATAGTGCCATTGATAACTCTATGAAAGATAGTGATACACGTAGCGCGACATTAACACTTAATGGTTCTAAGAAGTCTCCACTTAAGATATCTGATGACTCTCTGATTGGTGGATTCTTGAATCTGAGTCGAAAAAACGGTTCTTTTAAAGCAACCTACTATGATCGGAAGAAAAGAAGGGTAATTTCAAGTAGCTCAGTGCCGGAGAAGAAAACAATTCTCTATAAGGACGAGTCTAATATGCTTGACAGTATAAAAGCTTTCCTCGCTAAATTTAAGTGATATGGGAAAGCATACAGGATGGTCTAACATCTGGCGGCTGTATCCTCGACATAATCTAAAGCGTGGTCTTATATGTCCTCTAATTATTTGTATAGTAATATGGGTTGGACTTTTCTTTACTTCGAAGAGTGCATATGATATTTTGGATAGCTTGAGTGGGATGGTGGTTTCCTCATTTCCCAGTATCATCGGTTTTATTCTTGCCGGCTATACCATCCTGATAGGATCTTCTAATTCGGATATCCTTAAGAAGATATGCAAGCCTTCGGAAGAGAGGAAGTCGAGTCTATTCCAACGTACAAGTGCGACTTTTGCCGTTGTAATGGGGTCGCTTATCATCACTCTGCTCAGTGGCTTTGTAGTATCGATTTTCGTTAAGGGTGGATATGTTTTCTGGTTTGATTGTGGAGATAGAGTTTTTAATCTGATAATCTTCATATTTTTTAGTTATCTTACGATTTATAGTCTTTGGTCGTTGGTGGATATAACGGCCAATCTGTTTAATTACAGTCAGTTTATCAATTCTCAAAATCAATCTGAACCGAAGGAGTCTAAGCATTGGATAGACAAGCTGATTGACTTTCTATCCTCGTTAAAGAATAACCAAAATTAGGATTGATAATTAGATAAGAATCTATGCAAATAAGGAGTAGTGAGAGACGAGTAGATCCGACCATTGGTCTGAACGTAAATGAATGCTGAAATCAGTGTGTAAAAATTAAGTATATAGAACGAGAAATCGTCTCACGGCGGCTTCTCTAAACCTACACGTCTTTTTTACACGCTTAAGTCAATAATGTTGCCTTAAATATATTTTGAGGTCGAGGTCGCACTAAAGCATCTCAATTTACGTTATTTATGTATTAAGTAGCTACGATTATGACATTAATTATCCGCGACTACTTATAGTGTCATTGTATTATTTAAATTAAATAATACGATAATATTTAATCGCTATTTATCTTAACCTCAAAGAACTAATATGAGCCAGATAGAACTTGATAACTATATGAACACTGGTGATAACACTCGATCGAGAGTGTTAACCGGCAAACGTAACGGAGAAGAGGTGAGGATAAAATCAAGGATTGATGAGCTTTTCTCCGGGAGAGAACCTCTTACTGTTGTAGTACCTGACGATGTTTTCTCTGTGACCCCGTCTTTTTTAGAGGAAATGTTTAAGAATGTCGTGCTTAAGTATGGCCGGAATGTTGTGCTTGAGAATGTTAAGTTCAAGGGAAAATATAGAATACAGTCTGCTTTCGATGAGGCCGTCAATCGTATAGCACATAGAAATAATATGCTTGGCGTATGTTGATTTATCAGCTTGAACAGCCAATAAGAATAGCGGTTGAAAGTTTTCCATCAGATGCTTCTCCTAAAATAGTCGAATGGATTGTTAATGTAGCCACATTGCTGATTGCTTTGGGTAGTTTGTTTATGTCGGTATATGTCTTTAGAGAACAGAGAGCGGATACGAAAGCACATAATGATTCAGTTCGGAAGTTGAATCTTATGAAGACCCTCATTCTGGATCAGAGTATACCTTATTTTTATGATATTTTCAAAAGACTAACCAAGTCGACGGAAAAACTTAAGGAACAATCATGTCAACGTTATGAGGTAGAGAGTAAGATTCAATTGTTACTACGTGAATTGAACGAGCAGATTATCTCACTATTTTTGGCGGTTGACTCCTATTTATACAGGGATTTGCTTGATAAATCTGATGATTGTAGAGATAATCTGGTGATGAGTATAGGAGATTTGTCTTTGGATTTCCAGATTGAGGAACTTTATCACAGGCATATACTTAATCATATTAATTCTACTAAACGAGAAATTCTTCGTCTAATCTACAATTACGAGATTTCTTAATTTTGAAATAAATTGCCGATATCTTTTACTTTGAATAGTTCTCTCACTACAGCTGTCTGTAACAGCGTGGTGGGAGGAATTTTTATACCCAGAAAAGAGATGGAAAAGATATATGTCTCTTTTGACTAAGGCATAGATTATTAGAATAATATTTGTTTTATGGAGAAATATAATATTGCGGTGGCGGGTACCGGCTATGTCGGGCTCAGTATCGCTACGCTCTTGGCGCAGCATAACCACGTGACAGCAGTGGATATCGTGCCGGAGAAGGTGGAGCTTATCAATAACCGCCGTTCACCGATTCAGGATGACTATATCGAGAAGTATCTGGCTGAAAAGGATCTCGACCTTACCGCTACTCTCGATGGCGCGGAGGCGTATCGCGATGCCGATTTCGTGGTGATCGCGGCTCCCACCAACTATGACCCGGTTACAAATTATTTCGATACCCACAACATAGAGGATGTGATCGACCTCGTGCTGTCGGTTAATCCGGATGCGGTGATGGTGATCAAGTCGACCATTCCGGTGGGGTATTGCCGCTCGCTCTACATGAAGTATGCGGAGAAGTTCGGGTGTCTGCCGGGTTCGGAAACATCGTGTCAGGATAGGCGTGCGAAGCGCTTCAATCTCCTCTTCTTCCCGGAGTTTCTGAGGGAGAGCAAGGCGCTGTATGACAACCTTTACCCGTCGCGCATCATCGCAGGAGTTCCGAAGATTATCGACAAACCGGAGTTTGCTGAGGAGAACGCGGCGATTCAGTCTCTTACAGATGTGGAGTGGATCACCGGGAAGGCCCACGTGTTTGCCGGATTGCTTCAGGAGGGTGCCTTGAAGGAGGATATCGACACGCTTTACATGGGCATGAAGGAGGCTGAGGCGGTGAAGCTCTTCGCCAACACTTACCTTGCTTTGCGTGTAAGCTATTTCAACGAACTTGATACGTATGCAGAGGTCAAGGGGTTGGACGCAAAGGCGATTATCGAGGGTATAGGTCTCGATCCGCGTATCGGCACACATTACAACAATCCATCGTTCGGCTACGGCGGCTATTGTCTACCGAAGGATACGAAGCAGCTTCTGGCCAATTATGCCGATGTGCCGCAGAATATGATGTCGGCTATCGTGGAGAGCAACCGCACACGTAAGGATTTCATCGCCGACCAGGTGTTGAGGATGGCCGGTTGGTATGGGGGCAATGCTGATTATGACTCTGCGAAGGAGGGTGAATGTGTGATCGGGGTTTATCGGCTCACCATGAAGTCGAATTCGGATAATTTCCGTCAGTCGTCGATACAGGGTGTGATGAAGCGCATCAAGGCTAAAGGGGCTACGGTGATCATATATGAGCCTACGCTTGAGGATGGCACTACTTTCTTCGGTTCAAAAGTTGTCAATGACCTTGATAAGTTCAAGAGTCTCAGTAAGTCGATTCTGGCTAATCGTACTGCTCCGGAGCTTGCCGATGTAGCGGAGAAGGTCTATACCCGCGACCTTTTCTCTCGCGATTAATTTTTATTTCGCGATTAAATTTAAAGCATTACGGAGAGGCACCGTTCCCGGCTGTGGGAGCGGTGCCTCTCTGCTTTGTGTCAGGAGGGGAAACCCATGGCCCAATGCGAAGGCTCGTGGAGTTGGGGAGGGGAGGCGCGTGGCCGGATACAGAGGCTCGTGGAGTAGGGGAGGTTCGTGGAGTTGAGATAGGGGAGGCGCGTGGAGTTGAGAAGGGGGGCGGTGGGAGGGGCCGGTTTGCTTATTTTGTTGGGATTTGCTAATTTTGCATAAGATTATTGATAGCAAGATTATGGAGAAGGAGAGCAAGATATATGTGGCGGGACACCGTGGTATGGTGGGCTCGGCTATTGTGAGGGAACTCAAACGCCAGGGGTATGCCAATATCATTACCCGCACCCATAGCGAACTGGATCTTACCGACCAGAGAGCCGTGAACGATTTCTTTGCTCAGGAATGTCCTGAGTATGTGTTTCTTGCCGCCGCTAAGGTGGGTGGCATCATCGCCAACGCCCAACATCCGGCCGATTTCATGTATGAAAACATGATGCTTGAGATGAACGTGATCAACGCGGCGTGGCGTAACGGTTGCAGGAAACTGGAATTTCTCGGTTCATCGTGCATCTATCCGCGCATGGCTCCTCAGCCTATGCCTGAATCCTGTCTGCTCACATCGGAGCTTGAGAAGACCAACGAGGCTTATGCGTTGGCAAAGATCAGCGGATTGAAATATTGCGAATACCTTAACCGTCAGTATGGTACGGATTACTTATCGGTGATGCCGACCAACCTCTACGGGCCAAACGATAATTATCATCCGGAGCATAGCCATGTGCTCCCTGCCCTTATTCGCCGTTTCCACGAGGCCAAGGAGGAGGGGCGCGAGGAGGTGGTCTGCTGGGGCGACGGCTCGCCGCTCAGAGAGTTTCTTTATGTAGACGATCTGGCCAACCTTTGCGTGTTTCTGATGAACAATTACAGCGGCGATGAAACGGTCAACGCCGGAACCGGGAAGGAGCTGACCATCAAGGAACTGACGGAGTTGGTGGCCAAGGTGGTGGGCTACGAAGGAGCTATAAAGTGGGACACGACTCGCCCGAACGGCACTCCCCGCAAGCTTCTTGACGTCAGCAAGGCCACACGTCTCGGCTGGACCTACAAGACGGAACTGGAGGATGGAATACGCCTGTCGTATCAAGACTTCCTGACCAACCCGATGCGTGCCGAACGCTGAGAGGTGGACTCAAAGGAAGAAGCGATTAGAATAGAAGCGATTAAAGAAGGAAGGATTAAACCATAATGTAAATTAAAGCGTTACATAAGTGAGTTATGTAGGCGCTTATACCAAAGCTATGCGCTGATTCCGTCACATAAGACGATTTCGTGTCAGATAACGATTTCCTCACAAATAACGATTTCGTGTCACGTGACGATTACGGCCTGTAGACAGATTTAGACAATTATGCAGAAGTTTACGAAAATTGTGGCAACCGTGTCAGACAAGCGATGCGACACGGAATTTATCAAGACTCTCGTTGAGGCGGGAGTCAACGTTGTGCGTATGAATTCCGCGCACCTCGATTACGACGGTTTCAAGAAGATTGTAGACAACACCCGCGCGGCCGATGAGGCCGTGGCGATAATGATGGACACGAAAGGACCGGAGATCCGCACCACGGTGACTGTCACCGGTGAGCCGATAGATTTCCACACCGGTGATGTGGTCAAGATCTACGGCAATCCCGATGGAAAGACCTCCAAGAGCGAGATCAACGTCAACTATAAGAACATAGCCGGCGTGCTCATGCCCGGCGCACGTTTCCTGATCGATGACGGCGAGGTGGAATTTGAGATTACAGCTGTTGATGGCGAGGTGGTTACGGCTGTGGCTGCCAACGACGGCAGTGTCGGCAGCCGCAAGAGTGTAAACCTCCCCGGCATAAGCATCGACCTTCCGGCTGTGACGGAGCGCGACCGACGCAACATCGGCTATGCTGTGGAGTTGGGCGTCGACTTCATAGCACACTCATTCGTGCGCTCTGCGGCCGATGTAAAGGAGGTGCAGGATATACTCGACTCCTACGGGGCCGAGACAAAGATCATATCGAAAATCGAAAATCAGGAGGGTGTCGACAATTTCGACGAGATCCTTCATGCGAGCTACGGCATCATGGTGGCCCGTGGCGACCTTGGAATCGAGGTGGCTCCGGAGCGTATCCCCGGCATACAGACCATGCTGATCAACAAGTGTATAAAGGCACATAAACCGGTGATCGTGGCCACACAGATGCTCCACACCATGATCGAGCATCCGCGTCCCACCCGTGCGGAGATCTCCGACGTGGCCAACGCCGTCTACCAGCGTGCCGACGCCATGATGCTCTCCGGCGAGACGGCTTACGGCAAGTATCCCGTCGAGGCCGTGAAGACTATGACAAACGTAGCCTGTGAGGTGGAGAACTCCTTGCACGGTAAACATGATGTGCCGCAGTTGCTTGACGCAGAGATCACATCATTTCTCGCCCATGAGGCTGTGCTTTCGGAATATAAGGTGGGCACGAAGGCCATCTTCACGGATGCCTACCGTGGTGTGTCGGCGCGTTTCATAGCGTCGTTCCGAGGCGACAACCCTACCTTCGCCATCTGCCACAACCGCAACGTGCAGCGTTGGTTGGCTTTGAGCTATGGCGTGAAGGCTTACTATTATGAACAGCCCAATCCAAAGTTTTTCATGCCACATTCCGCAGAGGCCGTGGCACGCATCGTGAAGGATGGCCTGATTGGCGCCCACGACCGTATAGCCTATCTCACAGGCACACGTCGCGGCGCGAGGGCGTTGGAGATTCTCACCCCTCACGAGATACTCGAAAGCGATATGTAAACTCAGAAGCGCAGATTTTGGAATGACAAGATACACGGGGGATGGTGCCGCCACGGCATCATCCCCCGTTGTGTTATGGCCGTTGACGCTGGCGGTAGGCTTTGGGCGATACCCCCATTGTTTTGGAGAAAAGACGCGAGAAATAATAAGGGTCTTCTATGCCGAGCTTCAGACTGATCTGGGCTATGGTGTGGGAGGTGGTGTCGAGCAATTCACAGGCACGGCGCATCTTCATCAGGTTGAAGTATTGCAGCGGGCTGTGGCCGGTGGCCGCCTTGAATTTCGCGGATAGAGCCGACGTCGACAGCCCTACGTAGCCGGCTATCTCACGGAGGGTCAGGCTACGCTCCATACACTCGGCGAAATAATGTGTCACCAGGCGTTCAAGGTCGATGGGGGAGAGGTGGATGGTTGCCCTTGGGGCGGAGGAATCAGGGGTGGAGGAGGCGGCGCGAAACTGAGAGATGTAGCGCAGGGATGCGAGATAGTGGTGGAAAGATGCCATGGCGTAACGCAGGCTCTCGATTGAGAAAGAGGTGGAGAGGGTGCGGAAGATCTCCTCAAACAGATTGTTGCGCACGTTGATGCGCGATTCCATCGAAGGGGTAATGTCTACAGGGCCTGTAGTCGCGGCGTAAAGGGGGGCGAGTGAGCCGGAGAAGTGAATCCAGTAGATTGTCCATGGATCGTCATCGTCAGAACCGTAGGCGTGAGGCACCCCCGCCGGGAGAATACAGTATTGGTTGCGGCCAATCTCATGGCGCGTTATCCCTCCCTGCCGGCTGCCGGCATCCTGAGGCGCAGAGCCGATCTCACACCAGCCCTTGCCATTCACACAGTAGATGAATACGTATTGGCCGATAGGGATGTCACGCCTGCGGAAATGATGACGTGCCACAGGATAAAACCCTATGTCGGTGATATAGATGAGCGAAGCGAGTGGATCTCGCTCTATCATGTCGGTTATGGCTTTCGGGAGCACGAGGCAGCGCTCCCCCTTGAATCCATCTTTTAGTTTCATGGGTGCTGAGTTTTGACTTGCCGGAATCCGGGGTAGGTGAGTTGCGATTGAAAGAATCGGAGACTTCACAAGACCGGTGACAAGTTTAGACAACTTACACTGCAAAGCTATATAAATAATTTGAATTACGCAGAATAAGATTGTCCATTTTTTTAGTGAGTTTAGTCATTTTACAATGTAATGGCAAATAGTAATTTTGCCAACGTTTTCCGGCATGAGCAAGCAACGGCCACAGGCATGAGCAAGCAACGGCTACGAGCAACTGCAAGCAACGTCTCAGGCAAGAGCAAGCAAAACAATCGGCAAGAGCAAGCGACTGCCACCCAGGACCGTCTGTTTAGCCCTTAAACACATAACACTTAAACACTAACACTTAATACTTAAAAAACGAATCCATGAACCGATTCAATCAGAAATTCATTTACTTCATATGCCTCGTGTCGGCCCTCGGCGGACTCCTGTTCGGTTACGACTGGGTGGTGATCGGCGGAGCGAAACCATTCTACGAAGTCTATTTCGGCATCACAGATTCCCCCTCCGACCAAGGACTTGCCATGAGCATCGCCCTTGCCGGATGCCTGTTGGGGGCGATGGTGGCCGGAAACCTTGCCGACCGTATTGGCCGACGCCCGTTGCTTATAATCTCAGCAGTGATTTTCCTCATTTCTGCCTATGCCACAGGTGCGTTTGACACCTTCGAGCCCTTCCTTGCCGCCCGGCTTATCGGGGGCGTGGCCATAGGTATCGCTTCCGGACTCTCACCGATGTATATAGCGGAGGTGGCCCCGGGAGATGTGCGCGGTAAACTCGTGTCGCTCAATCAGCTTACGATAGTGTTGGGCATCCTTGGCGCACAGATTGTAAACTATCTCATAGCCGAACCTATGCCCGCCGGAATGACAGAGGCGCCACTCGACTCCTGGAATGTGATGAGGGGATGGCGCTGGATGTTCTGGGCCGAGGCTTTCCCTGCCGCCGCCTTCCTTCTGCTCTCGTTCTTCATACCCGAGAGTCCGCGTTGGCTGGCCATGAAAGGCCACACCCGCGAGGCTCTCGCCATCCTCTCCGAAATCGGCGGCGAAAGCTATGCCCACGAGGAGCTCAGCGCCATAGAGCGTGGCCGGCGCAATGAAGCGAAACGTCAGCGGGCAGGCCTCCGCACCCTTTTCAGCAAACCCTATCATAAGGTGTTGCTCATCGGCGTGGTGATAGCCGTGTTCCAGCAGTGGTGTGGCACCAACGTAATCTTCAACTATGCCCAGGAGATATTCGCCAACGCCGGTTACGATCTGGGCGAGATGCTCTTCAATATCGTGCTCACCGGCATCACCAACGTGGTGTTCACATTCGTAGCCATCTATGCGGTAGACCGTCTCGGGCGTAAGATGCTGGTGCTCATCGGGGCCGGAGGATTGGCCGTGATCTACGGCATACTCGGGCTGTGCTACCGTATGCAGGTCACCGGCTTCTTCATGGTGGTGCTCGTGGTGGCCGCGATAGCCTGCTACGCAATGACACTCGGCCCGGTGGCATGGGTGCTCATAGCGGAGATATTCCCCAACAGGGTGAGGGGTGTGGCCGTGGCCACGTGTACGTTTGCCCTGTGGGTGGCCTCATTCACTCTCACCTACACCTTCCCGCTGCTCAATGCGTCGCTCGGCAGCTACGGCACCTTCTGGATCTACTCGCTGATATGCGTGGCCGGCTTCATCTTCTTCCTCTTACGTCTTCCGGAGACAAAAGGGAAAACACTTGAGGAGCTTGAGAAGGAGCTTGTGGAGGATGATGACGCATCGATAATTTCAACAGATTTCTGACACATACTTATTACATATGAACGTAGAAGATATTACCCCGGGATTGAAAGGGGTGAAAGCATGGCGCGACACCGTAACCATCCCTACCTACGAGGTGGGAGCACCCGAGAAGAACCCGATTTTCCTTGAGAAGAGAGTGTATCAAGGCTCAAGCGGCGTGGTCTATCCCTATCCGGTGATCGAGAAGATCTCCGACGTGAAGACCGACCACGAATGGAAGGCTGTGTTCCTTGAAAACGAGTATATCAAGGTGATGATCCTTCCGGAATTGGGGGGCCGCGTACAGATGGCTTACGACAAGATACGCCGCCGCCACTTCGTCTACTACAACCATGTGATCAAGCCCGCTCTCGTGGGGCTCGCCGGTCCCTGGATCTCCGGCGGCATAGAGTTCAACTGGCCGCAACACCATCGCCCCAGCACTTATATGCCCGTAGACAGCGACATCGAGCGTAACGCCGACGGATCGGTGACGGTGTGGGTCAACGAGACGGAGCGCATGTTTCATCAGCGCGGCATGGCCGGATTCACACTCCGCCCCGGATGCGCCTACCTTGAGATAAAGGGGCGCGTCTACAACGGCACCGAGCTGCCGCAGACCTTCCTCTGGTGGGCCAATCCGGCGGTGGCTGTCAACGACCGTTACCGCTCGGTGTTCCCGCCTGACATCAACGCCGTGTTTGACCACGGCAAACGTGCGGTGTCATCCTTCCCCATCGCCACCGGCACCTACTACAAGATGGACTACTCCGCCGGGGTAGACATAGCCAACTACAAGAATATATTCGTGCCCACCTCCTATATGGCCGTAAACTCTAAATATGACTTCGAGGGTGGCTATGAGGAGGATACGGAGGCCGGTATGCTTCACGTGGCATCCCACCATGTGAGCCCCGGAAAGAAACAGTGGACCTGGGGTAACGGCGATTTCGGTCGCGCGTGGGACCGCTGTCTCACCGACGACGACGGTCCTTATATCGAGCTTATGGCCGGAGTCTACACCGAAAACCAGCCCGACTTCACCTGGCTCATGCCCTACGAAGAGAAGGAATTCACACAATATTTCATGCCCTACCGCGAGCTCGGTATGGTGAAGAACGCCTCGAAAGATATTCTGATGAGCATCGCCGCCGGAAATGAGGGTGAGGCTGTGTTGAAAGTGTATGTCACAAGCCGGCAGAAGATCACCATAAAAGTGGCTGACAAGAGCGGCGACGTGATTTATGAGACTGAGCAGGAACTTTCACCCGAGAAGGTTTGGGTGGAGGCTATCCACACCAAAGGGAACGCGCTTGACGATCTCAATGTGGAGTTCATGCGCAAAGGGCGCACGGTGCTTGAATGGAGTGCCGAGCCCGATGAGATACGTCCGATACCCGATGCGGCGGAGGCGGCCAAGCTCCCGCATGAGATAAAGACAGTGGAACAGCTCTATCTCACCGGTCTGCACCTTGAGCAATACCGCCATGCCACATATTCCCCCGTCGACTACTACGAGGAGGGACTGCGCCGCGATCCCGACGATGTGAGCTGCAATAACGCCATGGGTAAATGGTATCTCCGCAAAGGGCGTTTCGAGAAGGCTCTTCCATATCTTGAGAAGGCCGTGAAGATACTGATGAAGCGTAACCCCAATCCCTACGACGGCGAACCGATCTACAACCTCGGTCTGGCTCTCAAAGGTGTGGGCCGCTTCTCCGATGCCTACGCCCGTTTCTATAAATCCACATGGAACGGTGCGTGGCAGGATGCCGGCTACTATGCCTGCGCCCTCATCAGCACGAGCTCTGCCGACTACGAGGAGGCTCTTTACGAGACAGAGCGCAGCCTCGCCCGCAATGTCAACAATCCAAAGGCCCGTGCCCTCAAGGGGGCACTCCTCTTCCGTCTCGGCCGAAATGAGGAGGCTACGGAATGGTGTGAGCAGACACTCCGGCGCGACCCCTTCAACTACGGTTGCCTATATCTGCTCGGCAGGACTGAGAAGCTTACGGAGCTTATGCACGGCAACCCTCATAATTATGATGAGCTTGCGCTCGACTTCGCGGCTGCCGGACTCTGTGATGAGGCCGACGGCGTGTGGAGACTCGCGGAGCAGACGGAGGGTATGCCGCAGAATGGCGAGACCTTGACCGTGAAGGGCGCGGTGACGGCAATGACATGGTATTATTGGGGCTACACGCTCCTGATGGCCGGACGTCGCGAGGAGGCCGGAAAGTTGTTCTTACGTGCCGCCGAAGCCGATCCCGCCATGGTGTTTCCCAACCGTTGGGAGGCTATCCACGCACTCCGCGCAGCCATAGAGATGAATCCCGGCGATGCCAACGCCCACCATTATCTCGGCAACCTCTTCTACGACAAGCGCCAGTATGACCTCGCGCAATATCATTGGGAGATGGCCGGGGCGATCAATCCGGAGTTCCCCACCACATGGCGTAACCTCGCTCTCCTTTATTACAATAAATCGGGCGAGCCGGAGCGGGCGCTTGAGGCAATGGAACGCGCCTTCCTGCTTGACCCCACCGATGCAAGGGTGCTCATGGAGCTCGACCAGCTTCATAAGAAGATGAAGACACCCTGGAAGCACCGCCTCGAACGTCTTCAGCATCACCGCGACCTCACAGAGAGCCGCGACGACCTGATACTTGAGGAGATCACGCTGCTCAACCAGACAGGAGCCCACGAGGAGGCGAAGAGCAGGCTCGATGCCCATATCTTCCATCCCTGGGAGGGTGGAGAGGGTAAGGTGCCCTTCCAGTATCAGACAGCCCGCGTGGAGCTCGCCAAGAGAGCGATTGTAGAAGGCCGTTATGCCGACGCCCTCAAGCTATTGGAGGAGTGTCTTGAATATCCTCACCATCTCGGCGAGGGTAAGCTTTACGGGGCGCAGGAGAACGATTTCCACTATCTAATGGGTCTTTGCCATCGGGCACTCGGCCACAGCGACGCGGCCCGTGAAGCCTTCCGTAAGGCTACGGAGGGACCGGAAGAACCGGCGCCCGCAATGTATTACAACGATGCCAAACCCGACAAGATCTTCTATGCCGGGCTCGCATGGCAGGCACTCGGAGATGATGCCGCGGCGCGTGGCGATGATGCGGAGGCTCAGGCTATGGAGGCGAAAGCCCGAGGCTGCTTCAACAGGCTCGTGAGCTACGGCAAGCAGCATCTGCACGATAAGGTGGTGATGGACTATTTCGCTGTCAGTCTGCCCGACCTGCAGGTGTGGGATGGCAGTCTCGACGAGATGAACCGTCTGCATTGTCTCTATATGCTCGCGCTCGGTTACGCCGGACTTGGCGACAAGGCACGTTCCGACCGTTACCTTAGCGATGCCGAGGCAATCGACATGAATCATCAGGGGCTGCAGGCCTTCCGCAGTCTTCGCGAGTTTGGTCTGTAAGACCGGTAGGGCAGAGGTGCTTGATCCGTAAGAATCACACGGCTGCTCAGGCCTTGACAATCAATCGGAAAAGGAAAATATAAATTGTGCTTTTTTTAACAATTGGGATGCCCGTTCAACAATATAGGCGTTCCAATTGTTAATTTTTATGTACTAACGTAAACTGAAACCAACAGAACTTAGATAACTGAAACCAAAACATGGACTGGATAATAGAAACCTTCCGGGCGAATCCCTACATACCGATCTTCCTGACCTTGGGTTTGGGATTCTGGCTCGGCAATCTACGCTTCAAATCATTCTCCCTCGGTCCGGTGACAGCCACGCTGATCGTGGGCGTCCTCATCGGACAGCTCGACATACCGATGTCTGACACCGTGAAGTCATTGGCCTTCATGCTCTTCCTCTTCGCCATAGGCTACAGTGTGGGCCCGCAATTCTTCCGCTCCCTCAAAGGGGAGGGACTGAAGCAGATAGGCTTCGCCGTGGTGGAATTTGTGGTGGTGGTGGGAGTCACGGCCATCATCTGTAAGATCATGGGCTATAATAAAGGTATATCGGTGGGTCTTTTCGCCGGCGCACAGACAGTATCGGCCACCATCGGAGTGGGTTCAGACACTATCCGTGCCCTTGGCATTCCGGCCGACACTGCCAATAAGATGATAGGTTACATCCCTGCAGTCTACGCCGTCACCTACGTGTTCGGCACCATCGGCACCGCGTGGATCATCGCCAACCTCGGCCCCATCCTCTTAGGTGGACTCAAGAAAGCCAAAGAGGAGACCGCGCGACTTGAGGAGGAACTTGACACCGGCGACTTCACCCCCGATCCCGGTCAGATCAACGCCAACCGTCCAGTATCGTTCCGCGCATACCGGGCCGAATCAGACTATTTCAAAAAGAGCCGCACCGTAAGGGAGCTCGAGATGTATCTTAAATCTAAACATCTGCGCCACTTCGTGGAGCGTGTGAGATCACGCGGAGAGGTGATGGACCCCGATCCCGACGTGCGTATAAGGAGAGGCGACGTGGTTGTGCTCAGCGGACGCCGCGAGAGCATAGTTAACGATGCCGGGTGGATAGGCCCCGAGGTCACCGACCATGAGCTGCTGACGTTCGGCACCGAGAACCTCCCCGTGGTGGTGTCGAAATCGGGAGCCGCCGGCATATCGCTTGGTGAATTGCGCTCCAAGCCCTTCATGCACGGAGTGACGATACATAAGGTGGTGCGCAACGACATGCCCCTTCCTCTGCGCCGCCAGGTCACGCTCCAGAAAGGAGATATTGTCACTCTCGTGGGCCTTCCCGACCATGTGTCGGCAGCGGTTCCGGAGATCGGCTACAGCGACCGTTCCACCCCCGAGACCGACATGGTGTTCGTAGGCTTGGGCATAGCCATAGGTTGCCTTATCGGAGCCATCATCATAAAATGCGGTTCGATACCCCTCACCATCAGCACCAGCGGCGGAGCCATCCTCGCCGGCCTTATCCTCGGCTGGCTACGCTCCAAGCGACCCTCCTTCGGCCATATCCCGCGCTCGGTGGTATGGTTTATGAACAACGCCGGACTCAACATCTTCATCGCCGTGGTAGGTCTGGCGGCGGGCCCGACGTTCGTCACCGGTCTGAAAGAGGTAGGCGTCGAGATGTTCTTCATCGGCATACTCGCCACCACCATACCTCTTATAATATGTATGTATATCGGCAACAAGATCTTCAAATTCCCTGTGGCGGTCACGTTAGGATGTGTGGCCGGATCGCGTAACGCCGTTGCCGCGTTGGGAGCCATTCAGGATAGCCTCGACAGCACTATCCCCGTGATGGGCTACACCGTTACCTATGCCGTGAGCAGCGTGCTCCTCATCTTCGCCGGCATCGTCATCCCGCTATTGGTGTAGCCGCCGCATACTCGACATATAATAAAACACAAGCAAAATTCAATCGTGTAGAGAGAGGGGACGTCGCGACAGACGCTCCCTCTCGCTGTAAACAGGCCTTCGGAAGCCGCCCCTTTACGATTAAGTCCTTAAGTATGTGTCACAAATTAATTAATATATTTCTTGTCGCCCTCTAAGGCGATCTTTGACACCGCTTTTCAGTTATAATAGAACCCTATTACGCCTTCAAAACGGTGTCAAATCTCATCCGTATATGTCACCAATCAATTATATCATTAATTTATGACACATACTTATTAAGGGATATTTTAACCAAAAAGATATTAAAATTAACAAGATTAGAGGAATGCATATGAAAAAATACCTCAAAAATGATGAATATTAAGCAAAAAATGTGTGAAAATGGCAACAGAATATATTACATATTAAAATTTTTAATTAAATTTGCACCACACTAAAAGATGACGAAATCATTTGACCTTGTAAATCATTGAAAAGAGCGACACACCGCCTTGTAAAATAGACACAGCTTGAGTGACTTCGCCACGATCTACTTACTATCCGACTACTTGAAATAGTCACAGAATTATAAACATAATACTTTATGGAGGCCTACTTACTATTTCCCTCCCGTCAGCCTGACTACTCCGCAGATATAGCGGCCGCCGCCGGCAAGACACGCCGCGGACTTTCCCCCTATATTCCTGTAAGAACCCTGATGTCGGGGCTATTCGTAGCTCTCGCCTCGATCTGTTGTGGCGTAAAGGCCCAGCCGGTGGCGATCAAGACCAACCTTGTGAGCGACGCGATCACGAGCCCCAGCCTCGGAATTGAGATTGGCACAGGCAACAAAAACACCCTTCAGCTATTCTATAGTCTCAACCCCTGGACATTCTCTTCGGAGAGCCACGGCGACCGCAAGGCCCGCTACTGGAACGTCATGCCCGAATTCCGTTGGTGGACCTGCTCCAAATTCAACGGCCACTTCTTCGGCGTCCACCTCATGGGTGGCGAATATAACGCATCCAATGTGGCGCTCCCCATCCCCGGAGCCTTCTTCAAAGGCGACAACCTCACCAAAGAGGTGAAAGACCATCGCTATCAGGGCGGGTATGCCGGCGGCGGTTTCACCTACGGCTATCAGTGGATCCTCGGGCGCCATTGGAACTTCGAGGCAGAGATCGGCGTGGGCTACAACTATGTGTGGTATGACACATACCCCTGCTACGAGTGCGGGTCGAAGATAGCCTCCGGCCATACGAACTATGTGGGAGTCACCAAAGTCGGACTGTCACTTCTCTATATCTTCTGAATATCCCGGCGCCCCGCAGGAGTTAGGGCGTGAGATATCCACACAAAAATAAAGACATGGCCCGTAAAGCGGCCACACCCTCTACTTACTAATAATAATTCGAAGATGACAACCTTTCATAAGGCGATAATAGCGCTCCTTACCCTATCATCAGTAAGTGTCACGGCCAAGAATGTCGGCGTCACTACCGATAATCTGGATGTGCGTATGGCAGGAGACTTCCTTACCGTGAATGCCGATCTTGTGCTCGACAGTCTCACGCTCGGGAGCAGCAATCAGGTGTTTATCACTCCGGTGGTCAAGGGTGCCGGCTCTCAGGAGTCGCAGCTTCCCTCCGTGCTTGTGAGCGGTCGCAAGATGCATATATCCTACGAGCGCGGCACACTTAAAAATTTTCAGGAGATCAAATCACACGACATCAGTCAGGCCGTGCGCCGCTACAACGGCAAGTCCCAGACGGTGAGCTATAATGTGCGCGTTCCGCTCGAAGACTGGATGCGCGGTCTCGACACGCGCGTGGTCTTCGTATACGACTCCTGCGGCTGTGGCGTGGCCTACGGTCAGCTTGTGTCAGACGAAGTACCCATATTCTCCAACCCTGTGAAGGAGATGCGCACCGTAATGATCACGCCGAGCATCACGGATCTCCCCGTGTCGATCCACGAGGGGAAAGCGAGGGTGCAGTTTGAGGTAGACCGCACGGAGCTTCATGTCGACCCCTATAAATGTAAGAATGGCCAGCGCATCGACAACCGCGCACAGATAGCCATGATCGACGACTCCGTGAAATATGCGCTCACCGATCCCAATGTGGAGATCTCCGGCATCAGCATCTGCGGTTACGCATCGCCCGAGTCGCCCTATCTCCACAATGATGAGCTTGCCACCGGCCGAAGCAAGGCGTTGGCCGAATATCTTGGCGAGCGCTATAAGTTGCCCAAAGGGAGTGTCCACTACTCTGCGGTGCCTGAGAACTGGGTGGAATTCCGCAAGCAGGTGGTCGAGAGCAACGAGATCTCCGCAAAGGAGAGGGCAGATCTGCTTGAGCTTATAGATGCACCCGCCTCCACTCCGGCCGAATACGACCACAAGGAGCAGCTTCTCCGCACGGATCCCCGCTACAAGGAACTATTCAAAAATAAGATACTTCCCGAGTGGTTCCCTCGACTCCGTGCCACCACCTTCGCCATCCACACACGTCTGAAGCCCCTTTCCGACGAAGCACTCGCCAAGGTGATAGAGACCACCCCCGAGAAGATGTCGCTCAACCAGATGTTCCGCGTGGCCCGTTTGTATCCGGAGGGAAGCGACGAGTTTAACCATGTGATCGACATAGCCTTGAAGTATTATCCCAACGATCCCACGGCCATCATCAACGCAGCTGCGGCAGAGACAGCCCGTGGAGAGTATGCAAAGGCTAAGGAGCTTCTCACCAAGGTGCAGGCCACTCCCGAGGTTTACAATCTTTTGGGTATCATCGCCACCTCCGAAGAGCAGTATGACGCTGCGATCCGCTACTTCGAACAGGCCGGCGACCTCCCCGATGCGAAACGCAACCTCCAGCTGCTGAAGAAGTAACGCTTCGGCAACCGGAGACAAATCCTAATACTTAATGCTTATACTTAATACTTAATGCTTGATATTGAGTATCCTAAGATATAAATTTCAAACAACAATAAATAATATTTTATGAAACTAAACAAATGGTTACTTGGAGCCATGGCGTTCTCTCTTCTAACCGCCTGCTCCGACAACGATCTCGCCTCCATTGATACTCCAACAGGCGGTCACCTCTCTTCTGGTACTGTTAGCTACCTTGGAGTTAGTCTTGAACTTCCATCCGAACCAGCAACAAGAGGTGTTAATGATAACTTTGAAGATGGTACAGCTAATGAGTATCAGGTTGATCATGCAGCCATCCTTCTATTTCAAGGTGAGAATGAGAGTGGTTCAAGATTCATAGGTGCTTATCAGCTTGGCACAGATCAAGCTTTTGATCAACCTAATAAAGACCAGATTACCGTAAGTTTTCAGAAAACAATAAAAGTTTTGGATAAGCCTGTGTTAGGTCCAAACGAAAAGATGTGGGGACTTGCAATCGTCAATTATAGCGATGACATCTTCAAAATCAGCACTAACGTAGAAGAAAGTGAGGATTATGGAGATTTAGTGGTCAGAACTAAAGAGGGAGATAATTCTGTAGAAAAAGATCTTATACGTATCTCAGAGGCAGATGAAACTAATGAAGCCACTACTTTTGGAGAATTCCGTAAATATATTACGGATTCCAAATTTGTACGCACAAATGGAGGTTTCTTTTTTATGACGAATGCTCCGCTTAGTAGTGTTCCAAGTGTTACTTCAGGAAATTTCACTGGAGAAATACAGACGCTTGCACAGCTGAAAAATAATTTTGAGAAGACTGAGACAGAGGCAATTCAGAATCCTGCCGGTTGTATTTTTGTAGAGCGAGCAGTTGCAAAGATCACTTTAGGAGCATTCCCAAGCTCCGCTCAGGTCAGCAGTACAACTGTAACTCTTGGAGATGATGGTGTGCCAACATACAAGACCGAAACCGTCAACTTGCCTATTGAAGGTGTTGAATGGTGTCTTGATAATGAAGAGACTACAAGTTATATTGTACGTAATGCTGAAAAATCACATCCATTTTGGGCTTGGAGTAGATTTATTGGTACTAAGGGTATGAATGATAATATTTATGATTCAGATCCTGTGCATCAAGAAAGTACTCAAACTTTGTATCGTACATATTGGTGTGAAGATCCTGCTTATTCTATCAATAAAACTTTCAATAATCAGACTGTGGCAGAAGATGCATTTCAACCAGCAGTACAATTTTTTAATTCTGCAAGTTTGTTAACGTCCACCCCTATTTACTGTAGAGAGAATACTTTTGATGTTAACCATCAGAATTATAAAAATACGACCAGAGTGATATTTAAGGTAAAATATGGTAATTCATCAGATATCTATATAGTTAGGGGCCAACTCCAAACTATGTATCTTGAGACAGCTGCTCAGAATCTATTGAAAAGATCTGTACTTGGATCAATGCGTCTTCATAATATGATTTTAGCTTATAAAAAAGATGAGTTGACTAAGATAGATTATAAGGAGACTGATTTCGATATCGCATTTGGTAACGCGGAGAATGCTGATTCGGATAATGGTATAGTTATTGGAGACTATATAATTACCTCGATCTCTTTTAAAGATGATTTCATAAATAAGAATTTTAAGAGTCTTACAGCTGAAGATAAGGCAGACATTGCTAATGAGTTTGCGGGCATTGCAAAATCGGCAAACCAGGCAAATCATATTGTTCCGTTCGATGGAAATACTTGTTATTACGCAGTTTATTTGAAGCATTTTGGAGACACCTATTGCCCATTGCCGGAGGAATGGAGTGGCAACCTTGTAAAGCCAGTTTATAACCAGGACAATGCAAAGTATCTTGGTCGTTATGGTCTTGTGCGTAATAACTGGTATGAATTAGAAGTTGGTGATATCACACGTCTTGGTAATCCCACAGTGCCTAATGGTAATTCAGAGACTTCTGATGATAATAGGACTGAAGATTGGTTCCTTTCTGCGCGTGTGCATGTGCTTTCTTGGGCTAAGAGAACTCAGCAGGTAGATTTCTAAACGGAAATTCATGCTTATTTGATAATCACTCTCTCCTCAAAAAACTCTCTTCAAAACCACCTCCCTCCCTTCCCGACAGGGGTGATACCCTGTCGGGAAACTAATCAAAACCTATTGAAATGATTCAATCTCTCATTAATTTCGGAAGACGAATGGCGATCTGCTCAGCATCGCTCACTCTCCTTACCGGATGTTCTTTTATAGATGAAGACACTTCCGACTGTCCGGAAGGTCTTTACGTGCGGTTTGTATATGATTTCAACACAGTGCAGGCCAACGGGCGCCACGCCGATCTCTTCAATGATCACGTGGGCCATGTGCAACTGTATATATACGATGAGGAGGGCCGACTTGTCACAAGCCGCAGTGTAAGCAACAGTGAAAACTTCGCTCCCTTGACTGATCATATCTTTACCATGCATTTCGGAGCAGATGAAGTGCCTCCGGGCCACTCTTACCGTCTTCAGGCGATAGCCATGAATAAAGACTGGGATGATGCCCTTGCTACGGATGGTGCTAAATACCGCATCACCTCCAGCCCTGCCGATCACGAGAACAACCTTATAGTCTCTCTTGATCATGGCACACCCACAGAGGGGGAGGAGTCATATCATGCAGTCTCGGATGAGGCGCCGCTCGACATATTCTGGCATACGTTGAAGGTGACAACTCATGATCCTATCGATGGCCGCGAGATGATTTCCACCGACCGTACAATCTCACCTTACTATGTGCATCCCTCTACGGGTGACCGTGCTAAGGTGGAGGCCGGGAAAGCCACTTATGCGACAGTATCTCTTATTCGCGACACAAAACATCTTACAATCGGACTTCACCAAGTAGATGCCGACAAACGTAAGGATATTAGTGCCGATAAGTTTGAGGTAAGCATTGTTGATGCCAACTGCTGCGTAGACCATGCCAATACGGTCAACACTCATCACAATCTCCTTTACACACCTTATGCATCTTGGACAGTGCGTCTTGACAACGACGGCACAACATCTGTGGAGACCGTTCATAAGGGTGATTTGGGTGAGTATGTCACCGGTACAAGAGCGGGAGATGATGAGAATGTAGTGGAGCGACAGGCTCATTATAACATGATGTTCAACCGCCTTATGCTCAATGATGATACAGAAACTCCAGCGGCCAACTTACAGATTAAGGATAAGGAAACAGGCAATATTGTGGCTAACATCAATCTCCCTCATTACCTATCCATGGGACGCGATGCCTACGCTCTTTCCAACTACTCACATCAGGAATATCTTGACCGTGAATACGACTATCACCTTGATTTCTTCCTTCAGGGAGGCAAATGGATAGCCATTGAGATTCACGTGCTTTCCTGGAGCAAGCGTGTGCAGAATGTAGAACTATAATAGAAGTCGTTATCCTCA
>CAZEOI010000010.1:0-72456 GCA_964513775.1 uncultured Sangeribacter sp.
TCGCAGGCTACGAATATGTAAATCCCCTCAGCGAAGGCACAACACAGATTCTCGGATATGATCGATGCGGCTGTTGCAGTAGCCGGAGCCATTAAATTCGTTCCAAGTGCCGTTGGTCTCATATACGAAATTCGCCTTAGAGCGTGCATCGTCAAAATCATCCGATGAAGCCATAAACTGATAACAGTCGCTGGTCTGGTCTACATTAAAGTCGCCGGTGATGAAAGCGGGCATACCTTTTCCTATGTTCCGGGCCATATCCTTCACCAGTCTCATCCCTTCTACCCGGGCTTTTGTGCCTACATGGTCGAGGTGGACGTTGAAGAGAACAAATTCCTTACCGGAGAGCTTGTGACGGAATTTTCCCCACGTGCAGATACGGTAGCATTGGGCATCCCAGCCTTTACCAGGCTTGTCCGGAGTCTCGGAAAGCCAGAAGTGGCCGTTATCAAGAAGTTCAAACTTATCAGGGCGATAGAAAATCGCTGTGTGTTCACCCAAGTCTTTACCATCGTCGCGTCCGGCACCGATATAGTCGTATTTCCTCAGGTTTTTCCTTAAATCTTCAAGCTGGAATTTCAGACCCTCCTGAGTGCCGAATATATCAAATTCGTGGAAACGGATCAGATTGGCTATCACTTTGCTGCGGGTCTGCCAGCGGTCGCCCTGGAGAGAGTCAGATTTGGTGTAATAACGTATGTTATACGTGGCGAGATTAAATTTGCCGTCGGCATCCGTGGCCTCCCTGGCGGATGATATCACAGGATTCTCCACGGCTCCTCCGCAGGCAAAGCAGAGGAGCAACATGGCGGCTATTACTAAGCGTGTCATATATATATTATCATTCTGTTATTCCGGCATCTTTGAGGAATTTCTCACGTGCCTTATCGTTCATTTTCTGATTAGCAGCCACTTCCTTGAGCCTGTTGAATTTTGACCGGAAAGCATCTATGATCTCCCCCTCTTTCTCCGGGGCATAACCGAGAGCCTCATAGACAGTGCTCATAGGACCGAATTCTTCGTTTACTTCAAGACCTGATGACAGTTCCTTGATTTCAGCGAATGCCGAGGTGAAGCGTTTCATGGCTCCGATTGTGCCATCGGCTACTGTAGCATTGTCCGGGAAAATGAATTCCACTGTGTGTGAGCGGGAGGGATCCATACCGGGAATAGAGACAGTAGACGACAGGTCAGTGGGCTCATATGTGAACTCAGCGATGCTTCCATCGATCACCACTTTCTCCGGACGGAGAGTAGCTGGCACCGATACCTCGAAATCTCGCTTGGCGGGCATCTCACGGTAGCTGCCGTTTCGTGGACTGATATTTACGCGGAGACGGTTGCCATTGCGTTTGGAAGCGACTTCTGTCACAGCAAATTCATCATCATAGCGGTCGTCATCACCGAAGTCTTCGTAAATAGAGAATGTACCCTCACCACCGGGATAGACGTTGATACGGTAAGGCGCTGCATTACTCCTTAGATTGGTTACCTTTCCGGCATGATTCGGCACTACAGCTCCGCCCTTTATATAGACAGGATATTCATCCATCGCGAATTTGCGGGTGTAGACTTTGCCACCTTCAAGAAGAGTGCCCGTAGCCTCTTCATACCATTGGCCATCCGGGAGCCATACCTCTACAGATGAATATCCGTCAACGGCAGGACTTGCTACCGGAGCTACAAGCATATCATCACCAAACATATATTGACCGTCATATTTATAGGCATTCTCCTCATTGGGCCATTCATAATACATCGGACGGCAGAGACTTACGCCTGTGTCGTAAGCTTTACGAGACATCGTATAGATGTATGGAGCTATCCTGTAGCGGCGCTGTATGGCATCGCGGATATACTGCATTGTCTTGCGGTCGAAATTCCATGGCTCTTTGTTGAGGCGTGCGTTCTTGGTGGAGTGGTTGCGCATCATCGGACTGTAGACACCGAACTGGAATGAACGGGTGTAGAGCTCAGGGTCTATCACGGAGTCGCCGGGAGCCATGTAAAAGCCTCCGAGGTCATGACACCAGTAGCCATAGCCAACGTTGGCAGCGGTAGAGGTGAAGTAGGGCATGTAGCCGAGAGTCTTCCATGTAGAGTAGCTGTCGCCTGAGAAACCTATCTGATAACGATGGTTGCCGAGTCCGCCCCAGCGATGGAATATGAGAGGACGCTTATCGCCTTCACTCTTCATCTTGTTGAAGAATGTATGGTTGAGCCACCATGTGTTGCTGAGTGAATCAAGCCGGGAATCATAAAGATCTTGTTGCCAGTCGAGCCACCAGAAGTTGACACCCTCCTTGGTCATTGGGTCAAGGATGTGATCAAACATGCTCTTCACGAAACGTTTGTCGGACGACACCCAGGGGATATCCTTTCCGGTTTCAGGTTTCACCCCGTTCTCCATGGCAATCTCGGGATAGGCGGCTTCAAAACGCTTTACGCCTGAGGCCGGATGAAGATTGAGTGTGATCTTCAGATTCTTATCACGCAGCCAGTTGAGGAAGCGTTCCGGCTCCGGGAAAAGACGACGGTTCCAGGTCCATCCTGTCCAGCCGCCATGATCCTCATCAGTATAATGCCAGTCCATATCGATAACGAGCACTTCAAGAGGAATACCATAGTCTTCGAAATTCTTCACAAGCTGTCTGAGCTCATGCTCTGAATATGCCCACCAGCGCGACCACCAGTAACCGAAAGCATAGCGTGGCGGCATAGGTATTTTTCCAGAGAGTGTGGTGAAATCTTTCAGAGCGCCTTTATAGTCATCGCCATATGCGAGAAAATACCAGTCTTGGCTCCCCTTTTTTGCCTTGCGCTCTTTCACCCATGGAATGTCCGGATCTTCATCAAGCAGATATCCGCGGGAATCATCAATGAGAGTCCATCCGTCACGGGCTAAAAGACCCTCTTCAAGTTTCTGAGGGGTAGAAGTCCATTCCCCCTCATCATTCTTCCGGAGATAATCAGATCCGTCCCACCTGTCGAGCGTGCGGGTAGTGCCCATAAGATTCTCTTTCTGGGTGGTGCCCGGAGCCCAGGCGAATGGTTTCATCCCCGGAGCTGACACAATGCTGAGATTGTCGGCTGAGAAAGGTCGGTTACCCTTCTTGTATGTAAGCTCCATCTTGGGTGTTGTGATTGATACTTGGTCTTTGCTGTCGGTGACTTTGACATCCGTCTCGGGATAAGTGCGGTTATAGCCTATGAAGCTGCGGTCGTCGGTGAATTTTCCGTTGGGAGAATATTCCATTCTCACCAATCCGTCGGCCACAACTGTAAATCTCACGTTGCGGTCTTGGTAGGCCACTCCGTCGGAGGTCATCGGAACCTCGCCCCACATGCAGATGGCAGACAGCAACATGGCTCCGATAGTCAGTTTTCTTTTAAGATAGGTATACATAAATTTTTTAGTAAATCAATTGTTCGCATGATGTTTTCCTGATTGGAATGGACCGGACTCGCAGATCACCTCCATATCTTCGTTGGTGGCATCCACTACAAAAATCCTGTATGTGTCGCCACCTTTGTCTACTTTCACCACGACGTGGCCGAATTCAGGATTGACAACCCTGAACCAAGGCTCGTTGCCGAATTCCTTCCGGTGATTATAGAATACGTGAGTGGAATATACCATGGGATGTCCGGTATACTGGCCACCTTCATATATGTTAGACATAATAGTAGGCTGTATGTGCCAATAGTCCCAGGCGGGATCCAGATAGTTACGTGCGTCAAGACTTTTCACATATTCCTTAGAGGTGGAGCCTCTGTAGCCATGATGGTTGAGTTTTGCCACATCTACGGGTCCGCAGACTCTTCCCACCATATCCTCAAGATTGAATCTCTCTCCTTCCTTGTCGAGGAGACTTCCCGTGAGATCGCCACCTGTGTAGAGTGCGAATGGTCCGTAGTCAATGCGTATGGCAATGCTTTTGGTATTCTCGTTCTGGCCACCGGTCTTGTTCTTTTCGTTGAGGTCATAGCATTTCAACGTGCCTTTTCCCTCGCCTTGCCATATCTCACCGTTGGCCGCTAAATTGCGGATGGAGAATCCGGGATATGAATCCGGGTTATGAAGCATCTTGATCTGATTAAGCTTACCCACTTTAAACTCTTCCTGCACAAGACCGTTGGCTTTTGCCTGATCTGCAATGAAAGCTCTGAGATTGTCGACATCCGGATCATTGATGGCTGTCGGATAATCGTAAGATGGATAGCCACGGTCAAATTCCTTGCCGAATTTAATCTCCTGACCCACTTCCATAATTCCACAAAGCACATAGTCTTTTTCCTTACCTTTTGTACGTGGCAGTCCTCCTACGGTGGTGTCGCCGGTGTGGTCATTATGGAAGTGAGACACCATCAGGTAGTCGACGTCATCATCGTTAGGATTCACTTTGCGGATATATCTCTTGATATATTCGCCTGCACGGAAGCGACTGTCGGGCATAGCCGGAGTAATTTCATCCCAGGCATCGTTCCAGTCGCCGGCATCAATGAGCATGGATGTGCCGTCGGGCATTATAAGTAGAAGGGATTCACCTCGTCCGGTGCAGATCATATGAAGTTCCATCTCACCCTCCTGCCAGGCCGGTAAGGGGTGTGGAAGCGCTATAGCCAAACTATAAGAAAGAATTAATAAGGTGCTTAGAAATAATCGGATCATAACTATTATGAAGGTTGTAGTTATTGTATTACGGATGATTGTGTTGTTTTATGATAAGGCTCAGGAAATTTTCAGTTTGTATGCTTTTCTGAATTTATTGTTGTAGACGTTGAGGATATATATCCCTGGCTGGCAGCCGACAGTGGAGATTGTGGTTGAGCCGGAGCCTTTCTGATGCAGCACTTTGGTGCCCGACAGGGAAAGGAGATCTACATTGAAGTTTTCGCCCATTCCCACTGTGATTTCATAAAGGCTGTCGGAGATACGTTGAATGAGAAACTTATCGGGATCTATCATATCGGGGTGAACTCCACCCAGCGATTTATTCTGCAGCACATATTTCAACCCTTCGTAGGCATCGGCTTTCCCGTAGCCGAACCGGCCGGGAGCCGCTTCAGTGTAAGAATCCCGACGTGCGGTATGGCTAAGGATATCCATTATATCCTTGTAGGTGAGATCAGGATTAGCCTCAAGCCAGAGCGCACAGATTCCTGCGAATAACGGGCATGACATAGACGTGCCGCTCATTTCACAGAAATAATGCTTGTCGCCTTCGAAGTCTCCCACAGCCACAGCATTGTTATCGGGATTGCAAAAGCGGCTGCTTGCCGACACCACGTTTACTCCCGGGGTGGCAATCTGGGGCAGGCTTCTGCCGTCGTATAGCACACCGTAGCCCGAGGAGGGTGCTATATCGCCCGCTTCTTTGTCGGGCCATGTCTCTCTCCAGAATTTACCATCAAGATATCGCATGGCAGAACGGTTGCTATAGCTCCCTACAGCTATGATATTGGCAGCGCAGGATCCGTTGGAAATACTCAGACAAGGGGACGGATTCAAGTATCCTGGCTTGTTCTCGGCAAATTTCACCCAGTCTCCGCAGCAGTTACCGTCAATGCGTTGGCCCGGCTCACCGTGAAATCTGAGACCGAGCTGAATGGTGGCTACATTGCCATCAATCTCCCCCTTATTTACTTTGAAATCGCCGTCAAACGACACTTCGATGCAATAACGGTTGTTTTGCTCCATTACTTCGGCAGAGATATTGAAATTACCGTTGAAGACATTACTGAGAGGCCCTTGAATATCGCTTCCTCGGAGTGTGGCGGTTGAGGGATTGCCTTCCGAATCGAGAATTTCCCCATCGAATGAAGCCAATACGAATTCTTTGGTGATATCATCATATTCCTCCGGATCATAGTAACTACCGAATGCTATAAGTTCTACTTTCACACTTCTGCTGTCGTTTAGCCAGAATTCAAGTTCGGCTTTCTTATTCTCTTCGTTGGGCGGGAATCTCAGGAGTGTGGCGATACTCTTACGGTCGTCGGAAAGTGTTTCGCTGAAATAGTCGTTGCAGGTGCCATCGTTGCCGGCCGACTTGCAGATAATAGCTTCCTCTGCAAGAGTGGAGAGGATAATATCGTCGGGATGGCTTCCGTCTCGTGGACCCCACTGAGAGCCGAGAGAATAGTTGATCACACACGGCTTACCTACTTTCTTGGCATATTCGATGATTCTGCGGGCACTCACAAGCTGTGCCCCTCCGTAGAGACCGTCACGGTTGCCGCAAATCACGATATCCGCTTTTGGAGCGGCTCCATAATAGGGCACGGGTTTCGTGCCTTCAGGGTTATGCCCGGGAAGCGAAGAATCCACCAGACCGTATCGCAGGGAGTCAGGTCCGAAATCCACATCGTTCCAGCTCCCGGGTCCATGATAACCACCTGCCATGATACCCAGCACGTGGGTGCCATGTTTGGCATCATAATTCTCTGTGGTAAAACGTCTGATCTCACTCTCATCCTCAGTGTCAATTTCCGGACTTGATGAACTCCCCTTGAAAACAATAAGTTTCTTTACTCTTGTCTTACTACGGTCTTCATTATCGAGAAAATCGACATGATTCACATCAAATCCGATATCGAATACACCGCAGATCACATCCTTACCCATGTAAGAGTGACCTAATTCCCCTTTGGGATCAGTGTGAGCATTATTGATATTTGCATTCCCTTCCATGCGTGCGTAAAACATATCCGGAGAGTCGCAATGATCGAAAGAAGCAGCTTTGATATGGTCATTTTTCAAGAAAATATCAACGGTCTCCATAGAGAGCTCCACAATAAATGCATCACCGATATGGTCGATTACAGTGACACCGGGCACAACTATATCTTCCGGATGAGTACTCGGGACTGTGGTGACAAACATCACTACTGTTTGGGATGCTGCGCTTCTTGTGGCACGTCCTTCTCTGATGTCACGCTTCATGATGTCAATAGCCTGACGGTCTTTCAGAGAGAGCTTTGATTTTGCATCCATAAGCGAAGGAGAAAGAATTAATCCTGAGAGGAGAAGTGTTGTAACGGTATGTCGGAAATTATATCTCATGGTCTCGAATTTTAAATTAATTAAGAGACGGGAATCAGGTCATGACTCCCGTCTCCTGACGAACCTAAACACACTGCCGCCGAGGGCAGCCTATCGATTTTTTACTGATGCTACAGTCTGATTTTAGGTCTTGTATAAGCCGGATTACACAAGATTACTGTTCCTCAGGGCGGAGTTGCTCGGCACCGTCATAGCCCGGGTTCTGTTTGAGGAGAGGATTGGTGGCGAACGCAGAGAGAGGAAGGGGAATGCGATGATAATTGCGGTCGCCTTTAGGAGTGTAATCCCACCAAGGCTCTGTCTCGTAGAAGTCCATACGGATGAGGTCAGTACGACGGCGGAGCTCAAACAGGAACTCAATCATCCATTCCTTTGCCATACGGTACATGTCGAGATTCTGAGTTGTGCAGGGATTCGGATCCTCACCCTTCTTAAAGTTTCTTTTGCGTACAGTGTTGATGAGCTCGCAGGCACCTTGCTTGTCGCCCAAACGAAGCTTACATTCTGCGAGAGTATAATAAATCTCAGCCAGGCGTATGGTGGGCCATGATGATTTAAACCAATAGTCGCGGTCGGCATCGTTGGGAACCGGCATTTTCACGGGACGTACTCCGCAGAATTCAGATGACATTTTGATGGAAGAGGGGAAGCTTGCCGCTGGATGATCCTCGTCAACGGCATCAAGTTCGTAAATCTGATCTACGAGGACAACTGTTCTCTTTCCATCATAAGCCATAACTCCGGGAAGTTCCCCTATTAAGAAAAGGCCTGTGTATTGCTTGTTGCCACGATATTTATATGGTTGTTTACGAAGGTCCTCATCATCGAAGCTTTCATAAGGAGAACCAAGCTTGATCTCAGGATTTACATCGAGATATTTCTCACCGGCTGGATTGCGCGAGGGGGTCATACACCAGCCGGTCTGGCCGTAATACCACGGGTCAAGGTCAAAGTACTTATAGACGTTTCTCGGATAGAGCGCACGGGCATAGTAGTCGAAGCGCATCATGTTCTGGTCCGACGGTATGCTGAAAATCATCTCTGAGGATGATGCATTGTCGAACCCGAATATCTCGTTCCATGTCGAGCCAAGTGCATAAGGACCATATTTACCGTCAATGATATCCTGGCACAGTGCGGCACATTCGGCATAACGGTTTTCTCCGATGTATACCTCTGCATTGAAATAGAGACGGGCGAGAAGGGCGGCACTTCCACCTTTGTCGAGATAATGGGTTGTCTCTGCATTAGCCGACGGACGTGGTGCAAGATGCTCAATACACTCTTTGAGACCGTTCTCGATATATTCGAAGGTATGCCTGGCCGTGCTGCGTGGTTTGTTACCCTCATAGGTGTTATTATATATCGGCATTCCTCCGAAGAAATCAAGACCCTGCTCATAGAACATATATTTCAGTGCAAGAGTCTGATATCTGATTTCATCAATCTCCTCCTGTGAAAATCCCATCTCTTTCATATTAAGACCGTCGAGAGTCTCCAACACGGTCATACAGCGTGAGAAGCCTTTGCAGACATCAGGCCACAGGATTTCACACATGTCATCGTTAGGTGTCCACTCGTGATAGTGGAGACGCCAATATTCTCCACCGTTATACCAGTCGCCGGTGTCTTTGGTGGGACATGTGAACTCATCGGTGGTCATCTCCTGAGCCTGCATCACGTAACGTCCATAGTAGTCGTGAAAGTATCCGTAAGGATTGCTGGCGAGGGCCTTCACATTTGTTTTGTTGGTGAGGAAAGTGTCAGGAGTGACCTGACTGTAATATTGCTCATCGAGCTCGCAAGAACTGAATGTCAGTCCGAGAACTGCGGCTGCTATTATATTGATTGCTTTCATTAGTATCAGAAATTAACTTGAAGTCCAACAGTGTATCTTGTGGTCTGAGGATAGAGGCGGGTGGTAGATTCGATAGCCGGGAAAAGTCCGGTGATATCGATCTCGGGATTGTAGCCCTTGTAATTGGTGAACATGGCCACATCACGCATTGTGAGATAGAGACGCACCTTGTCAAGATACTTGAAATACTTCTTGATATTGAAGGTATAACCGAGTGAAATATACTCAATCTTGAGGAAATCTCCGTTCTCAAGGAAGAAGTCGGTTACGTATTTGTTATCATCCTTGATGTGTTTGAGACGATAATAGCTTTCACGGAGCACATTCTCCTGGCTGAGATTGGGTATGCCGTAATACATGGCCTGCTGGTTATAGACATTGAAGCCAAGCCATGAGCGGAGCTGTATGCCTAAGTCGAAACCTTTCCAGCTGACATTGTGGTCCATTGCCAAAATAGCTTTAGGAATACCATTGCCTTTATATATACGGTTTGCCTCTATATCGTTGCCGGCTGCCGGAACAATGTTTTTATCTTTGTCGTAGATAAGCCACTTGCCATCATCATCAATGCCTGCATAGGGGAATACCCAGAACTGTCCGATAGGAGAATTTGAAGTGATGCGTTGTCCGGGACCCGGAGAACCGGGTGAGGGGAATGAAGCTCCGTCGATATAATCCACATCATCGGCAATCTTTTTGAGTCGGCTTGTGTTGTGGGAGAGACGGAATGCTGAAGTCCACTTCCAGTCGCCGGTCTGAAGGATGGTGCCACCGAGCTCAAGCTCAACACCTGTGTTGGTGAGCTGTCCTACGTTTGTGTATACAGAGGAATAGATATAGGGTGGGATAGGAGCTGTGGTGTTGTAGATAAGGTCATCTACCGTGCGGTCATACCAATCGAAGCGTCCCCAGAGACGGTCGTTGAATAAAGAGAAGTCAAATCCGACGTTCCATTCTTTTTTCTCCTCCCATTTGATGGCGAGATTGACGTTGGCGGAAGGTGAATAGGCAGTCTGCCATTTACCGTCGATTATGTAGTTCTCCCATGTACGGAAAGTAGGTGTGGAGATGCCGTTGGGCAGGCCGTTGTTGCCGGTGACACCGTAGCCTACGCGGATTTTGAGATCGTTGATCCAGTCTATATCTTTCATGAAATCTTCACGATTGATTCTCCATCCTCCTGAGAGCGACCAGAAGTTACCCCAACGGTTCTTGGGACCAAACTTTGATGAACCCTCGCGACGTATACTTGCGGACACCATGTATTTGTCGTCGAAAGAATAATTGGCACGGAAGAAGTAGGAGAGAAGACGCTGACGTACGCTCTTACTTGAGCCGACTTTACCTTTCGGGTCAATTGTGATCCATTTACCCTCACCGAGATTCCAACCTTCTACACCTTCAACGGAGAAGTCAGCGTTGATTGCGTAGAAATCAAGTCCTGAATACTCATAGAACGACCAGCCACCTACCGCATCTATATGATGCAGACCGAAAGTACGGTTGAAGTTGGCATATGCCTCAAAGGTTTTTGACATGGTCTCCCCGTAGTCGTGGCGTGACCAACCGTTATATCCATCTGTCACGCAGTCTTTATGACGTGGGTCATACCACTGGTAATAGCGATTCGGGCGATAGTCGATGTTGGCTGTTCCCTGTACGGAAAGTCCTTTCATAAGGTTAATTTTTACCACTCCGGTGCCAAGGAGATACTGCTGACGATAAAGATATTTACGATATTCATTGTCGGCTACAGGGCTTGTGTAGTAACTGAGACCGCTCTCATCCACATTGTAATTGTCGGGGTTGGAGGGACTCATCACCGGTATTGTAGGATTGAGCACGAGGGCAGAACGCAACTGACTGACACCTGTGCGCCAGTCTGAATCTTTCTGACGTACCTGAAGACGGGCAGCGAATTCCAGGATACCGTCCATAGCCTTGAAGTCGGCATTGATACGTGCGGAATAGTCGGTTCTTGTGTCGTGTTTGAACACGGCATTCATATCCTCATATGCCACGGATGCGAAGACACGCGCGTTCTCTGTACCTCCGTTGAGCGTTACGATATGTTTCTGTGAAACAGCATTTTTCTGAGTCATCTCACCATACCAGTCGGTGTCATAGCCATAATCCGTGCCGATACCCTCCTCAACATATTCCTTTGCAGAGAGCATATGGGGACGTTTACGCATGTGATCGACCGTTACCTCGCAATTGTAGGTGACGTGTGTGCGTCCTGCCTGTCCTCTTTTTGTGGTGATAAGAATCACGCCGGCAGCTGCGCGTGTACCATAGATGGCACCGGCAGAGGCATCCTTCAGCACATCGATTGATTCGATTTCCTCCGGATTGACACTGTAAAGGGAACCTCCCGGCACACCGTCGACCACGATCAGCGGACCTTGTGAAGAGTTGATTGAAGCCACGCCACGAAGCTGGAAATTTTGGGCTGAGTTAGGACCGTTGTATCCGCCTACATCAAGACCTGTAACCGCTCCTTTGAGAGCTGTGGCGATGGTGGCGCCATTCAGACCCTTAGGTATATCATCACCTTTTATCGTTGTGATGGCTGAGGTCACACGTTTACGCTCCTGAGTGCCATAACCGATTACGACCATTTCGTCAAGAAGCTCGGAGCTTGGACTCAAGGTGATATCAAGATTGTTTTTCGATCCTATCTTGATATCCTTATTGTCATAACCGACGTAAGAGACTTTCAAAGATTCTCCCGGGGCGGCTTCTACGGTGAAATTACCATCCATGTCTGTGGCGACACCCTTACCGGTGTTACCTACCATTACGGTAACTCCGATCAGGGGTTCGCCGTTTTCATCAACGATACGTCCGGTGACAGGTTTTGGAACTGATGTCTTTTTTGTAGCGGCACTACGCTCAACGATCACAATAGATTTCGGCGAAACCTCCTCAAATGTAAGTGAGGTGCCATCGAGAGCTTGATTGAGTGCCTGAAGCACATTGGTATTCTCACACTTCACTGTCACCGATTTTACCTTATCAAGCAGGGCTGATTTGTAAGAGAATCGGCACGGTGTCTGCTTTTCAATGCTTTTAAGCACTTCTATAAGCGGTTGGTTTTTCATGTCCAGCGTAACTGTAGAAGTTATTTCCGCACTCAGAGGAAATCCTATTGAGAGTGCGAGAAACATTGCCCACAGTCTGCGCAGTGTTCCATTTAGTTTCATAGGTGTAGGTTATTAAAGTTAGTTTAACCCTTATACAGTCATATGTGAATTTTATACTAAGCTTAAAATATGTTATAAAACATAAAATTATATGTGTCGCTCATTTGATATTGATAACCAATATATTAAATATAAAAAAATGATATTAATTCAGTTATTATCAATAGCATGAGATGGCATGGTATATGAGAATATAGGGTTCTAATATGGTGCTATCACTCGTAAGTGTATTATTAACTACTTGATTATAAGCTATCGGTGTAAATAATAATAAAGAGGCTGTATCAAAAAATTATTTTGAACTGCCTCTTTATTGATGTAGGTTTAGGTTGTGAAAAATCAGATGTCGAGCTGGCTTGAGAGGGTGAGCTTCTGCGTAGGATTGACGGCACTGAGCTTTGAGAGCACCGGTAGTAAATCAGTGTAGGCATGGACAAGCACTACAAAATTGATCTCGGTCTTATTCTCAGTATAATTATATTCCACGTAAAACGTGGAGAGATGCACACGGTTGAGCGACAGCACATCCTTGTAGGGTTGCAGATCGGTGACAATACCCTCTACGGCCATACTTATCACTTTGGATTCCTGTCCTAACTTGCGGCGTTTCTCATATTGCTCGAATGTCACAAGGGTGAGAAGAATAAGTAAGGTTGCACCTATGGAGCAAAGATACATACCTATCCCGACAGCCATGCCTATTATGGCGGTCATCCAGATTCCGGCTGCGGTGGTGAGTCCTCTCACAGCTCCTTTCATATGGATCATGGCTCCACCACCGATGAAGCCTATACCGGTGATCACTTGTGCGGCTATACGCCCCGGGTCGCCGTTTTTCAGCCCGAGATATACCTGAGGCACATATATGGAAAGGAGCATTGCCAGACATGCGCCCATGGAAATCAGGGCGAAGGTGCGGATGCCGGCAATCTGTCCCTTGCGTTTGCGTTCAGCTCCTACCACCATACCGAGCAGCATGCTTAATATGAGCCGGAACATGCTGTTGGTCATATTTACCTCCAGCGAATTGATGTTGTCGTAAAACCAGTGGAACCAATTCATAATTCACAATTCATAATTCATAGTGCACAATTCATAATGCGTAATTGGGTTGGATGATACTAAAAAGCGCATAATGCATAATTATTACGATTTGATTAATTATGCATTATGCACTATAAATTATGCATTAT
Source organism: uncultured Sangeribacter sp. (assembly GCA_964513775.1). Classification (GTDB taxonomy): domain Bacteria; phylum Bacteroidota; class Bacteroidia; order Bacteroidales; family Muribaculaceae; genus Lepagella. The sequence continues at coordinate 13,324 of CAZEOI010000010.1, forward strand.
GAATTATAACGGGGTGTTACTCTTCCTCCTCCTTCATGTTGTGGAATACGTTCTGCACATCTTCGTCGTCTTCGAATTTCTCAAGGAGTTTCTCGATGGCCTCACGCTGTTCGGGAGTCACCTCCTTATAATCGGTGGGGATACGCTCGAATTCTGCAGAGAGGATTTCCAGACCACTCTCCTCAAGGAATTTCTGGAGGTTGGCAAACTGGTCGAAAGCTCCATAGATCATCCATTCCTCATCCTCGGCTTCAAGTTCAGCTTCGAAGTCCATGAGATTAAGCTCGAAATCCTCAAGAGAGGTGTCGGCATTCGGCTTTACGTGGAACACGCTCTTATGATCGAAAAGGAAAGAAAGTGAGCCCTGAGTGCCAAGCGAGCCGCCGTGTTTGTTGAAATAGCTACGCACATTGGCCACGGTGCGCTGGTTGTTGTCGGTAGCGGTCTCTACTACGATTGCGATTCCATGAGGTCCGTATCCCTCATACACAATCTCCTTGTAGTCGCCGGCATCCTTGTCGGTGGCTTTCTTTATTGCACGTTCCACAGTGTCCTTAGGCATATTGGCGGCTTTAGCGTTCTGCATAAGCACACGCAGACGGGGGTTCATGTCGGGATCCGGACCGCCGGCTTTCACGGCGATTGTAATCTCCTTGCCGATACGTGTGAATGTACGGCTCATGTTGCCCCAGCGTTTCAGTTTTCTTGCTTTACGGTATTCAAATGCTCTTCCCATTTGTAGTTGTTCTTATATTGTATCTTTATTTTTGATTGTATTGTCAATTTTCAGCGGAGCTGCGCGCCGTTGTGCTCAAGAGCCTTGATCACCTTCTGCATCACAGAGTCGATCTGATGGTCGTTGAGTGTCTTCTCATCATCCTGAAGGGTGATGGCTATGCCGTAGCTCTTCTTCCCGGCCGGGAGATTCTTCCCTTCGTAAACGTCGAAGAGACTCACCTCTTTGAGTAGCTTGCGGTCGGCTTTGCGCACTGTCTCTACGATGGAAGCAAACGTCACATCCTTGTCGATGAGCAGGGCGAGGTCGCGGCGCACAGGTTGTGTCTTCGGCAGGGGTGCGTAAGTAACCTTGTGCCCGGCCACAAGCTTGAAGATTGCATTCCAGTCAAGTGAAGCGTAAACCACGTCACGCTCGATGCCGAAACGCTTGAGAAGCTCGTGACGGAGTATGCCAAGCTCGCCGATGCGCTTGCCCTGACGGGTGGCCATGTTCAGGCGTGCGGCGAAGAACTCGTCGGTGTCTTGAGTGAAGACGAGGGCACCGTCGGCAAGACCGAGTATTTTGAAGATATTCTGCACTATACCCTTTAGATCAAATACGGATGCCTCCACAGCCTTGCGGTTCCAGGAGGGGAGAATATAGTCGCCGGTGAGCCATAGTGCAAGCTCCATATGCTCGGAGAATGGTGCAAGAGGTTTCTCTGCGGTTATCTCTTTCTCGGGGTTGCGGCTGTAGACATTCCCGAATTCATAGAAGCGGAGATTCTCAGCCTTGCGGTTTATATTATGTGCGATGCTTTCAAGACCGCCGAATAGGAGGGTCTGGCGCATCACGCCAAGGTCAGAGCTCAGCGGATTCATCAGTCTCACGCAATGATCAAGTGGCATCTGCTCCGACTTCTCGTAATAAGATACGGAGGAGAGGGAGTTGTTGAGGATCTCCATGAAGCCCTCGCCGGTGAGACGATCGCTCACGCGCTGCTGTAGCTCGTAGCTGAGATCTGTGTCGCCTTTGGGTGAGAGATTGGCATGCATCTCTGTGCCGAACTCTACGTTGTTGTAACCATAGACACGTAGAATCTCCTCCACCACATCGCAGGGACGGGTGACATCCACACGATAAGGGGGCACACGGAGATGGAGCAGATCGGGATTCTCGGCATCCTTCTCTACCTTGATCTCAAGAGCGCGGAGAATATCAATGATCAGCTCCTCGGGAAGCCTTTTGCCTATTAGCGAAGCGCAATAATCAAGTGATAATGCAATTACGGCATCATCAACCGGAGTGGTGTTGATGTCGATAATATCACCGCAGATCTCACCTCCGGCCAGCTCCTTGATGAGGCAAGCTGCCAATTGAGCGGCGTAGACGGTGATGTTGGGGTCAGCGCCACGCTCGTAGCGGAAAGAGGCGTCGGTATTCAGACCATGACGACGTGCCGTGCGACGTACTCGGGTTGGATTGAAATAGGCGCTTTCGATGAACACATCTTTGGTGTCGGTGGTGACTCCGGACTCCAGGCCTCCGAACACTCCTGCGATACACATGGGCTCCTCAGCGTTGCAGATCATGAGGTCGGCTTCGTTGAGTGAACGCTCCACGCCATCGAGAGTGACAAATTTAGTGCCCTCTGTGCATGTGCGCACCACAACCTTGTCACCTTTCACTTTGGCAAGATCGAAGCAATGTAGCGGCTGGCCTATGCCGTTGAGGATGAAGTTTGTGATGTCAACGATATTGTTGATAGGGCGCTGGCCGATTGTGATGAGGAGATTGCGCAGCCATTCGGGCGACTCCTTTACCTCCACGCCACGTATGGTGATGCCGGAGTAGCGGGGAGCGCCTTGGGTGTCTTCAACCGTGATTGAGACGGCACCTTCCGATTTGTCGGATTTGAACGCTGCTACGGAGGGGAGGCGTAACTCTATGTCTTTATTTTCCCCTTTCTCGAAATTCTCACGGGTGAAGAGAGCTTTCATATCGCGGGCCACACCGTAATGACTGGCAGCGTCGACACGGTTGGGAGTGAGCTCCACTTCAAGACAGTAGTCGCTCTCTACGTTGAAATATTGAGCTGCAGGTGTGCCGGGGGCTACGGTGTCGGGGAGCACCATGATTCCGTCGTGGCTCTCGCCAATGCCGATCTCATCTTCGGCACAGATCATGCCGTTGCTCTCGACGCCACGTATCTTTGATTTTTTAATCTGAAATTCTTTGTCGCCATCATATAGAGTGCAACCTACCGTGGCAACCACAACTGTCTGGCCGGCAGCCACGTTGGGTGCGCCACAGACAATCTGCTGGATATCGCCGTCGCCGAGATCTACGGTGGTGATGTGGAGATGATCTGAGTTAGGATGCTCCTCACAGGTGAGGACTTTGCCGATGACGATGCCGCGCAGGCCGCCCTTGATGCTTTCTACCTCTTCCACCTGGTCACACTCAAGACCGAGCGATGTGAGCGCTGCGGCAAGTTCTTTCGGAGAAAGAGAAAAATCAATGTAGCGTTTCAGCCACTTGTAAGAGATATTCATAAGTCTATGCTACTGTCTGTTGTATGAAGAGAGGATGAATCCTGCTAATGTTTGGGATTCAAGCCACAAAAGTAACAATAATTGTGTAAATCTCCAAATTTTTGTCATAGGGAGATTTGTTGCGAATCCATATGTGGGGGAAAGGGCGCTTCAATGGCGCAGACGTAACTTGAATTTGCTCCCTTTTTGCTTGTTTCGGGCGTGGGGCGAGGGGAGCTCGATGCGGAAAGTGGTGCCTTTGCCTAACTCGGAATCCTTCACAAATATCCGGCCTCCGTGATACTCTTCGATTATGCGCTTCACGAGGGTGAGCCCGAGTCCCCAGCCACGTTTCTTGGTGGTGAATCCCGGTGAGAATACGTTTTTGAAATTCTTGCGGGCGATCCCTTTGCCGGTGTCAGCCACCTCAATCCATACGCGATCTTTATCACGTCCCGTAGTGACAGTGATGGAGCCTTCTCCTCCCATGGCATCCACGGCATTCTTGGTGAGGTTCTCCATAACCCATTCAAAGAGAGATGGTGAGAGCATCACTCCATGGTCGTCGCCGGATAAATTCAGACTGAATGTCACTTTCCCTGACACGCGGCTCTTCATATATTCGAGCGAACGGCCTACAGTCTCGTTTAAATATTCGAGCTGAAGCTCGGGTATGGAGCCTATCTTGGAGAAGCGGTTTGCAATTGTGGATAGACGGTGTACATCCTTGTCGATCTCATCAGTGACCTCCGGAGCCACACCTGAGGCAGTGAGATATTCGTTCCATGCCATAAGCGAGGAGATGGGGGTGCCGAGCTGGTGGGCAGTCTCTTTAGACAAACCGGCCCATACGCGGTTCTGTTCCGCTTTCTTGGTGTAGACCACCGCCACATATATGATCACCACGAGCACTATCATCACTAATAGTTGGATGTAGGGATATAGGCTCAGACGCTTGAGAAGTATCGAATCTTCGTAGTAGATATATTGATAGGCATTATAATATATCTCTACGCGGATGAAGTGTGGATCAGTGTCGGCCAGCTCGCGCAGAGGTCGTCCCTTGCCGGCATCGCGCAGGCGGTTGGTGAGATAATTCCGGTTGCGGGGTGAAAGTTCCTCGAAAGCTTGCAGTTGGTGGTCGGTCTTGTCGGGAAGCACGAAATTACGGTAGTCAACAATATTGTATGAGGAGTCTGCCACGAGCACCGGAATAGAATTGTTCTGGCTGATAATGGCAAGAAGAAACTCAAAGTCGGAATCGATGTTTGACTTTGCGAGACGTTCGGTGGCGCTGGCCCAGATATTCATCCTCTCGCGTTCCTGCTGTGCGAGCTCTTTCACGAGACTGTTGCTCACAAGCAGAAAGGCAATAACGGCTATTGCCGAAATTGCCAGAAAGATTATCTTGCCGGTGCGCTGACGCTCATATATACCCATTTGTCGGAAGAGTTTGTTGGTCTATGATCGATCTGTGTATATTCCCTATGAAGTTGTTTAAAGGGAGGTGTCGTCATGTTTTTCCGCACGTACTGACTCAAGTATGTAGCGGGCTACAGAGTCGGATGTGTTTGGCCCGATCACAATGTCGGCGGCCTCTTTCACCTCTGCCACGGCATTTTCCACTGCCACCGCCACATCGGCCTCGCGCATCATCGGGAGGTCGTTGATATTGTCACCAAACACCACAACACGGTCGGCGCCGGTCATACGGCGCAAGCGTCGGAGAGCGTTTGCCTTTGATGCGGCAGAGGAGAACACTTCGAGAATGCCCATGTCGGGTCCGTAGATATCGTGATAATAGATAGGGTTGCAACCCTCTATATCCGTTATCTCTTTATAGGTGTGTTCGGTGTGTATGTTTGGCTGCATAGCGTAGAAAAGCACCACATCGTCAAGAGGATCCGGTAGTAGAGATGTGCCGTCGGCAGGGATGTGAAACACCTTGTAGGCACTGTCGTCGCGCTCGGCTATGAATTTTTGTTCTGTCTCGCTCAGTTTACCGTAATGGTAAATATTTATCACACCGCCTGAGAGGGTGTAGATGAATGTGGGGAGCTGATTCTTGCGGAATCTCTCCATCACCTGGAGAGCTGTGGCGGTGGGGATGTTGATAACATCCGCATAGCTTTGTGTGGCCGGATTCCACATCGCGCTTCCTGTCATCACGATGAAGGGGAGACGGGTGTCCACATCGCGCAGGAGATTGGCCACCGTAGAGGGTGTGCGGGCGGTGGCGATACTGAAAAGAGCCCCCTCCGCTATGGCTTCGTTAAGCATAGCGGCGGAGGCCTCTGATATTTTGGCATCAGCACCGAGAAGAGTGCCGTCAAGATCGCTTACATAAAGAGTGGTTGCCATGTAACGGGGTTATTTTTTTCTGATTCTTATATCTTCCCATTCCACATCGCTTACCTGACTTTCATGGTAGACTGTCTCTTTCTGTCTGTCACGATCAACTCCAATGGTAGTTTCGGAGTAGTTTATAGTCTCCACAAATTCCACATCCACGGCATATTCCTTTGGTATGAGGGGGCCTGAGTAAGTTGAGGATGTTCTTCTTCTTCGACGAGAGGATCCGGAAGTCCTGCGGGAATCACTGTAGGCAGAGGCGCGATCGGAATTACCATAGGCCGATGAGGTCTGACGTGAATTGACATTCTCACGTGCGCGTTCTTGCCGGCGTGCCTCTTTTGATCCGGGGCGCGGAGGGAGTCCGGCAGCTTTCCGGAGGTAGTCTTCCGTTCTACGGGCCATATAGCCGGCCATCCATCGTTTTATCCGCTCTCCGAAGATAAGCCAGATAAGGAAGAGTATAATTAAAAATATAATGAATTGCATTGACTGTCTTAAAGTTGTGGTCGGAGATTATCCGGCCTTTTAGGGGGATGAATGTTTTACGTTTTTTGGAGGTCTCTCACGCTTTCTCCTGCATGCTTAGGGAGAGAAGCACGTAGAAAACAATGAGCCAGAGTAGTCCGGCCACGCCGAATGTGAAGCAGCATACGAGAGCAGCGACTACAAGCAGAAGACGCGGGAAGTTTTCTTTTAGAGACAGGCTCTTGAATTTGAGGGAGAACATCTTGAATCCTGAGTTCATGAGCCAACATTCCACAATGAGAATCGGAAGGAACCAATACCAGCATGAGAGAAAAATCACGTTGTCTTGTGCGAATAAGGCTGAGAAGCCGATCCAGAAAATTGCGTTGGCCGGTATGGGGAGGCCAATAAATGTAGTGGCCTGACGTGTGTCGAGATTGAAACGTGCAAGACGTATGGCTCCCGCCACAGGGATAAGGAGTGCTGCCCATGCCACCCAGGGGTCAATGCCATCCTTGAGAAGGAGATTGAGCACAATCACTGCCGGAGCCACGCCGAAAGTGACGAGGTCGCACAGGGAATCAAGTTCCTTCCCTAATTCTGAATAGGCATGGAGCGCTCGGGCTGCAAAGCCGTCGAAAAAGTCGGCTACGGCACCTATCGCTATGAAAATGAAGGCCCATTGATAGGCGGGCAGGCCCCACATAATGTCGGTGGCTCTTGAACCGGCCACTATAGCCATGCATCCTGCGAGAATATTTATGCAGGTGATGGAGTTCGGAATATTTCGTTTGATCGGATTCATTTTGTCTGTTTTGAAGTAAGACGTGCCACAGGTGTAACGCCTCCCTTCACGATTTGTTTCATTTCAACAAGAATTTCAGCATCCAAAGGTAGATAAATATCGACTCTTGATCCGAATTTTATGAAGCCGAGGTGATTGTCGATATCTGCACGATGTCCGCGGCGGGCATAGGTGACAATGCGGCGGGCCATGGCACCGGCTATCTGGCGCACGGTGATGCGATGACCGTAGGTTACGATTCCTATGGTGCTGCGTTCGTTGTCGGTGCTTGCTTTAGGCAGATAGGCTGAAAGGAAGCGACCCCGATGGTGTCGCACATATTCCACCTCTCCGTCCACAGGATACCAATTGGCATGAACGTTGAGAGGCGACATGAAGACCGAGAGCATTATGGCATCCGTTTTAAGGTATTCCGGTTCATATACTTTCTCAATCGCCACTATCTTACCGTCGACAGAGCTTACCACCATATCGCGGCGCGGCCCCTGATAATGACGCTTGGGGCAGCGGAAAAAATTGAACACGAAAATGTAGACCACCGCCGATATGGCGGTGAATATGGCCGGGAGCACGATCGGGGGCATAAAAAGCCACACCGGCACGTTGAGTGCGGCGAGTACGATAAAGAGGAGAATGAGGATATTTGTGCCTTCGTGGTGAATCTTCACGTCTTAAATATATTTCAGTGTCCGGAAATCAGCGAGCCCCGGATAAAACTAACGGTGATTGATAAGAGTCTCATACATGGCTTCTTCGCATCAAGGCTTTGAAACCTGCTGATGAAGTTGTTTTGGTCACTTCAGTTGCAAAATTAAGGTTTTTCTCAGTATCTCACAAATTTTTTGTAACTTTACGCACCATTTTCAACTTGCAACTACCGGATATGGCACAACGACAAGCTTTATTAGTGGTAAACCCAGTGGCCGGCACCCGATCGAAGCGCGGCCTTGGCGAGATTGTAACCGAGCGTCTCGGGGCGCAGGGAATAACTGTGGAGACAGTGATGACAGAGGGACGCGGCCATGCCTCCGACCTTGCCGCACGTGCTGTGCGCGACGGGCTCGACATGGTGTTGGCCGCCGGTGGCGACGGCACCGTAAATGAGGTGGCCAATACGCTTTCCAACACGGTGGTGCCTTTGGGCATCATCCCTCTTGGATCAGGCAACGGTCTCGCCCGTTCTCTCTGCATTCCTCAGGATGTGGGGGAGGCGTTGAACATAATAGAGGAGGGACATGCCTTGAGATGCGACCGTGGAATGGTGAACGGCCGTCCGTTCTACTGCACGTTTGGCGTGGGTTTTGACGCCGCGGTGAGTGAGAAGTTCGCCACGATGAAAAGACGCGGACGCACCACCTACGTGCGCAGTGTGTTGCGTGAATTCATAAACTATAAAAGTGAGCCTTACGCCATATCTATTAATGGCAATGTAATCACTGAGAGGGCCTTTCTGATTGCGGTGTGCAATGCGTCGCAGTATGGCAACAATGCCTATATCGCACCGCAGGCAAAGCTCTCCGACGGACTGCTTGACCTAATAGTGATACACGATGGTTCGCCACTCTCGGCTGTGAAGATGGGGGTGGATCTACTTACCGGATTTCTTGACCGCAACACCCGTATAGAGAGTTTCAGGATAAGCGCCGCTGCTATAACGCGCCTCAGTGCAGGCCCCGCTCATCTTGACGGAGAGCCACTTACGCTCGGCACACATCTTGACGTGAAATGTGATGCTTCAGCTCTCAAGGTTTTCACTCCTAAGAAAACTTCCGATTTCAAACCGATCCTTTCGCCGCTGATGGCGATGTTTCAGGATCTACGTTATGATATGCTGGCTAAACTTAAGCCTTGACGTATCCCGCATCCTTGCTTGCATATCACAGACCATGACGCGTCCGGGCCTTTATGCCATCAATCAAGCTCTATTATGATTTCTCCGGCCCAGAGGTTGTCTATCTGGATGCCACCAGATATAAAATTGGTGAGCAGTTTCCCTTTTACGGTGGTGATATGTCCGCAACGCATAGGGAAGGTGATGCCGGAAGTCTTCGACACCATCACCTGGGCTGAATTAAACACTGTGACAGTGACGGTGTGTGGATATTCTCCAGACGTGTTAAACAGCCAATCAGATCCTATGCTCACCTCTATGCCCGGATAAAGGAGAATAGGGAGTGCTCCCGAAAAACGGGCGCCGCTTACAGGATCCATAGGTTTGCCATTGATGAGTGAGAATCCGCCGGGAATATCCGAAATATAGTTTACGGTGACATAATATTTCTCGCCCTTTTTTCGAGCATCTTCTGTCTGTCGCAGAAATTCCTGATAGTCGTCGGCCACGAGGCGGAAGCGGGCCATCGGGGTGGAGAGTGTGATTTCTGTTTCAGCTGCCACGTTCCATTTGCCGGACATTGGTCTCAGGTCTATTTCCTGCCGCCCGGTGAGACACATTCGACGGTCAGATTCCTCGCCACGGGCCACAAGCTCCTTTATCAGATAGGGATTAGAGATGTCGTAGGCCACCGGCTCCAGTGTGGTGGGATTGAGACAGTCACACCATACAGCCAGCGAGTAAGTGTCAGCCTTAACCTTGGATGGCAACTCAAGACGATAGGTCCCGTCGGAGATCTCTTCCGGTTGTATTATCTTTGTGTAAGAGCGTGGCTTGCCCGACCTTCCCGTAATCTCGATATAGATGCGCCTCGGATGGGCAGACGCCCGCGAAACTTCGGACGCGGTTTGAGTGTAGACTTTATCATCCCATTCCTCGTTGAAATGTAATACCACGACCATTTCAATCTTCGTAGGGTCAATTGTCTCTTCCGGAGAGGGATAAGTGTGTATGCACCCGGAGGTCCCTACCAGGATGGTAAGGAGGAAAAGCTCGAATATGGATTTTAGGGGGTGCATATATCAGGGAAAATGTGTGGTGTCAGTGTCAGGGAGAGATATGATATAGAAGGGAAATGGAGAGATGGTCAGGGCCGAAATAAGAGGTGGTGCGGGTGTCGGCTAACTGCCCGTTGCGGGTGTTAAAGAAACGGTCGTAACGGGTATGCACGAATCCGACTCCGGCAGAGAGTTCAAGACCCCAATGCCGATGGAAACGGAACGTGTAGCCATATGTCAGTCCGGCTCCAAGCAGGGGATGCTTATTGTCTTGGTAGCGATATCGACCCCATTTCATATTATACCAGGCCACGGAGGCATGTATTCCTGCGAAATGGCCTTCTCCGGGATTCCGCAGCCACCATCTGCCCTCAGGCTGAAGAGCCGCCACTCGCAGAGAATGTTTGTCGGATATGAACCATGGACAATACCAAACGGGCAGCGCAACCGAGATATGTGGGGTTATCTCCACCTCCACACCGAGGTTCATAATAGATCCGCACCAAGGGAGGAGATCGGTTTTGACAGTTATAAGTCTTGAAGATGAAACAGACTTCGGATTGACTTTGAGAACGTCCGGTATTTCTTTCGTTGTATGGGCAGAGCCGTCAGGTGTGCCGGAGATTGACTGTGCCCGGGGCTGACTGTAGCTCCATATGGACACCCAAAGTGTCAGTAGTGCGGTGAGTATCAATCTCCGGCTATCAATCCGCCACAGGCGGAGCAGACAGGTCATGACACGAGTGGTATATACTTGCCGTAGCCCTCCTCCTCCATCTTGTCGAGCGGAACGAAGCGGAGAGAAGCGGAGTTGATGCAATAACGCAGGCCTCCATCGTCTTGCGGGCCGTCGGGGAAGACGTGGCCAAGGTGAGCGCCGCTGCTCGCAGATCTCACTTCGGTGCGGATGCGCCCGAACGATGTGTCAAGATGCTCCGTTATCAGAGAGTTGTCGATAGGTCGGGAGAATGCCGGCCATCCGCAGCCTGAATTGTACTTACGGGTGGAGACGAAGAGGGGAGTGCCATCGGTGATGTCTACATATATTCCGGGCCTGAACTCATGGTCATACTCGTTGATAAACGGGCGCTCTGTGGCTCCGTTCTGGGTCACCTCCCACTGCAGAGGGGTGAGGCGTTTGCGAAGCTCCTCACGATTCTCTTTACGGTTGTCATCATCTTTGGCGTGGATGGATTTCAGCTCCTGTGCCTCTTTGAAAAGAGCCGGATCTACGTGGCAATATCCTCCGGGATTCTTTATAAGGTAATCCTGATGATACTCTTCTGCAGGATAGAAATTCTGAAGTTGACCATATTCTATTGCTATCGGCTCCTTATGACGGCGCTGGAGGGTGGCCAGCATTGCCTCCACCACGGGGGCGTCGGTTGGGTCGGTGTAATATATTCCTGTACGGTATTGCGTGCCTACATCACCACCCTGACGGTTGAGACTAAGCGGATCGATGCTGCGGAAGTAGAGCGATATGAGATCGGAGAGTCCGATTTTGGTGTCATCGTAATCCACCTTTACAGTTTCCGCGGCGTTGGTGGTGCCGGTGCATACGAGTTTATATGATGGATCTGTAACGGTACTGTTTGCGTATCCGGCGGTGGTGGATATCACTCCGGGCACAAGCGAGAAGAGTCTTTCGGTGCCCCAGAAGCATCCGCCTGCGAGGTATATTGTCTTTATCATGGTCAAAATATTTTGGAAGGGTAAGAGACGAAACCGTCAGATCCCTGTGGTGTAAACTGATTTGTAGTTTTATATCGCAAATTTAAATAAAAAATCTGAATTTTTCACATCCGTAGTTTGAAGAGAGAATTTCTTTTTCTAAAATATGAGCGGCTACTTGCGGATATAGGGGCAACTTTCTACGGAGCTCCGCACTTGGCTTTGCAGTCAGCAATAATGTCAGTGTATTATTTCTTCATAACCGATACGGATCTCACATGTAGTATTCCGAATTCGTTATGCCATTAATTATCGATAGCTATTGAGGTAAAATCGTGAAGGAGATAAGTGGAGAGAGGTGTAGATATGGCTTTTCTATGCGAAGTAATGGTAAAAAAAGGTGAAATGTTGCAACAATATTGCTTTAGGTACGTTAAAAAGTAAAAATTAAAAAGATGAAATACCATGCCTAAAAGCAATCTATATACCGGAACCGGAGATCAGGGCACTACCTCACTTGTAGGAGGGACCCGGATAAAGAAGAACTGCATCCGTCTTGAATCTTACGGTACGATTGACGAGTTTTCCTCACAGTTGGGTGTGATTCTTTCGAATCCTGATTGTCCCGAGGAGGTTAGAGGTCAGCTGAGATCAATTCAGAACATGCTTTTTGATCTCGGTGGTTACTTGGCATGCGAATCAGTTTCGGCTGAGGAGGGTGCCTCGGGAAAGGGAGCGCCTGTGTGGGGACTCAAAGAGAGGGATATAAAATGCCTTGAAGGCTGGATTGATGCTCTTGACGAGCAGACTCCAAAAATCAAAGCGTTTGTATTGCCCGGTGGTTGCCCGCTGAATGCTCAGGCTCATGTGGCGCGCACTGTGTGCCGGCGAGCTGAACGACTTATCCTGGAGCTTGCAGAGAAGGAGTATGTCGATCCTCTGCTTCTACAGTATATCAACCGTCTCTCGGATTATCTCTTCATTCTCGCCCGCTATTTCAATTTCATATCCGGTGTGGAGGAGATAACCTGGCATAAATCGGAGTGACTGTAACAAGGCTCGCTCTCTGCACTTGCAAAGCTCAAGCCTTGATTGCGCAGAAGTCTGGGTTATGGACAAGACTCGATTACAGTCAAGCTGAGTGATATGCAGGATTGGCCCACCCCCGATATTAGATTCCACCTAAGTATCGGTTACGTGTCGGATCTGATCGTGTACAAGATTGATCTGGTACAAGATTGGGTTGCACACAAGATCGGGTTGCACACAAGATGGATCAGAGACTGGATCTATTTATATGCAATTGCGAAGTGTGAAATCTTACCTCATGTAGCAATAGTGTAGATGATTTGAATTAAGATAATAATCAATTATAAAAATTAAAACTTTATAGATATGTATTGGACACTTGAACTTGCGTCGAAACTTGAGGACGCACCCTGGCCCGCAACGAAAGATGAACTTATCGACTACGCCATGCGTAGTGGCGCACCTCTTGAGGTGATCGAGAATCTTCAAGAGATGGAAGACGAAGGCGAGACTTACGAAAGCATCGAGGAGATCTGGCCCGACTACCCCTCCAAAGACGACTTCTTCTTCAACGAGGAGGAGTATTAAACCATAAAAATTTATCTAAAATATTTAAAGTCAGCTATATAAGCAATGGCATTTTGCTTGTATAGCTGATTTTTTATCGTATTATATGGTCTGAGATAGTCAAATTTGTTTGTATTTACGTTCAAAAATTTAGATTTGTTTGTATATAATTTGTATCGTTTTCTGACATGTGTGAGTATTAGCAATATCTCCGCATCCTATTTTTATAAAATTTTAGGAGTAGAATGCAAGGTTTTTGCAGTGATATGGATTAACTTTGCGGTATGAAGCAGACGAAGATATGGATAGTGAATGATGATGGGGAGGAGGTTGAAGCCTTTGCTCCTATGATATTGTCGGTGAGTAGGGCTACGGACATTCCTGCATTTTATGTGAAGTGGTTTTTCAATAGTCTGGAGCATGGGTATTGCAAATGGCGGAATCCTTTTAATGGGGTGGAGAGTTATGTGGCGTTTCGTGATGTCCGGTTTACTGTATTCTGGTCTAAGAATCCTCGTCCGCTTATTCCATATATTAACTGTTTGATTGAAAGACAAGTAGGTTGCTATATCCAATATACCCTTAATGATTATGAAGATGAGGAATTGGAGCCGGGTGTGTCTTCTTTGCGTGAAAGGATACAGGTTTTTAAGGAACTGGTTGAGAAATTGGGAGTAGGGAGAGTGATATGGCGATTTGACCCATTGCTACTTACTGATAAAATTGGGATTACGGAGTTATTGGCAAAGATTGAGAGGATTGGAGATCAGCTGAAGGGATATACGGAGAAATTAGTATTCAGTTTTGCTGATATATCTGTCTATCGTAAGGTCGGTAATAATCTTCGTAATCATGGAGTGAATTATCGTGAATGGACGGAGACTGACATGATTGAGTTTGCCGAAAGATTATCGAGGTTGAATGTAAGTAAAGGATGGAATTTTAAGTTGGCGACTTGTGGGGAGTGGGTAGATCTTGATAAATTCGGCATTACCCATAACAGATGTATCGATGACGAATTGATTACGCGTATAGGCTGGCAGGATGAAAAGTTGATGAATCATCTTGGGATGAAAGTCAATACTCTTACACCGTCTCTTTTTGGAGATACAGATATGCCCGAAGAAGCGATAATGCTTGATGATAATCATTATGCTATGCGGAGTCGCACGCACAAGGATTCAGGCCAACGTAAATTCTGTGGCTGCATAAATGCCAAGGATATAGGTCAATATAATACTTGTCCGCATGGTTGTCTATACTGCTATGCCAATATGAGTCCGGAGTCGGCTCTTGCAAATTATCGGTCTCATAGATCTTTATTGGGGAATATAACTAATTAATACTTTTTAATATGTTGAAGTTTTTAAATTCGGATAAAATAATAGAAGAAGCATCAGCCTACTTCAAATCACTTCCGGAATCTAAACAGAAGGAACTAAAGGAGACCTTATCCTGGATATAGTAAACTTGTCTTAATTTGTCCGGAATGACCTTTCCAGTGTTTTTAGGTCATCTGACACTTGTCATATTTTGATTATTTTGGAGATAATAAATTGATAGTCAGGTGATAATATCATCTTTAACGAAGATGAATATTAAAGCGCAATCAGGCGAAATACACGCCTTAAATAACTAAAATACAGGCGATTGTCAAGAAGATAAATAAACTTGTTAATCGCTTTTTCTGTTCTTTCACCGCAAAATAAACTTCCCTATTTTCAAACAGTTACACCGCCCAAAATTTGGGTTCTTATTTATTTTAATATAATTTTGGAACAGTGAAAAAATAATAACTAATGGACGATAACAATCAAATAATCATATACCAGAGCGAGGATGGTCAGACCCGCGTCGAGGTAAAGTTTACGGGTGAAACTGTATGGCTTTCGCAACAACAGATGGCTGAACTTTACCAGTCATCCCGAAGTAATGTGGTTGAGCATATCAAGCATATTTATGAAGAAGGGGAGCTTGATGAAGAATCAACTTGTCGGAATTTCCGACAGGTTCGTCAAGAGGGTAACAGGCAGGTTACGCGTGAGATTCCATTCTATAATCTTGACATGATTATCTCGTTGGGATATAGGATTCGGTCGGTGATTGCCACGCATTTCAGGCGGTGGGCTACCGAGCGGCTGAAGGAGTACATTATCAAGGGATTTACCATGGATGATGAGCGGCTGAAGGGGAATGGCGGTGGTGCTTATTGGCGTGAACTGCTCGACAGAATACGCGACATCCGTTCATCTGAAAAGGTGATGTATCGGCAGGTACTTGACCTATATGCCACGGCGGTAGATTATGACCCTCGCTCGGAGATTTCGGTTGAGTTCTTCAAGATTGTGCAAAACAAGCTTCATTTCGCGGCTCATGGTAATACTGCAGCTGAGGTGATTTACAAACGTGCCAATGCGGATGCGCCGATGATGGGGCTGACCTCATTCAAGGGGGATCATCCTACTCTCCGCGATGCTCAGATAGCCAAGAATTATCTTAGTGAGAACGAATTGAAGATTCTCAACAATCTTGTTTCCGGATACTTTGATTTTGCCGAAATTCAGGCAATGCGCCGTCGCCCGATGTATATGGAAGATTACGTGAAGCAACTCGACTCCATACTATCTTCTACAGGTGAAGTTCTGCTGAATGGTCCCGGCAATGTCAGCCATCAGCAGGCCATGGATAAAGCGCGTGAAGAATACCGCAAATTTCAAGTCCGGGAACTTTCCCCGGTGGAGCGGGCCTATCTTGATACAATCAAGAGTCTAAACGCTAAAGCCAAGAATAATGGAAAATCCAAGAATTAGTTCATGTGGTGATTCAGCATCTTTCATCGCTTAATTTGCTTGCCTAACTTCTGGCAAATTAAGCCAACTAACTGAAATATAGTGTTTACTCTTTCCTTCAACGAAGAGGAGTATTAAGCTATAAATTTCTTATAAATACCTGATAAGCAATGGCTAAGAAGATGAATAATTTTCTTGGCCATTGCTTTTTATCCCCCTCAAATAGCCTGGTTTTCTTGGCTAAAATTAGTTTTCTTGGCCAATTTTTGCTGTATTCTTGGCTAAAATCCAACCATCCTCTGACGTTTGTGTGTACCAGCCTCAAAAAATCGGGTATAGTTGGTATCAGTCTACAAATTCAATGACTGTAAAATTCAATGACTGTACCGGTAGCAATGGCTTTAGCTTGATTGTGGATGAGTATAAATTTGTTCTTATATACTACGTTGACGTTGATGATTGCTTGAGCACCCGATAGGTTAGCATTCCTGTACATATCTGACATAGCAGATTCACCAAGTGATTTTTTTGAGAGACCTCCGATGCCAAACCAGTAGTTCTGAGTGGATTCACCTGTCACCATACCAATAACCTTGTAGTTTTTCTTTGCCAGGACCACCTCAGTTTGAGTGACATTATGATTATCGGTAGCCTGACGAGAAACACTACAGCTTGTTGTAAGCAGAGCCATGCATGATAGTGATGCAACTAAAAATTTTTTCATTTTAGTAGTAAATAGCCTCCGGACTCTCCTCGATAGCGGTTAGTTTGAAAAGAAAAAGCGTGAGAGCCGTACTGTTGCTCGTTCCGCTTGTAGAGACGTTCGCCTTGCCCATCACTGTAGAGCGAGCAAACTTGCAGAAGCCTCATGTGGAATATGTGCATATCCTTCGACAGCTTATACTACTGCACCCTGTTGCCGGTGGAATATACATATCCGCAAGTATCTACTGTTTGCTACATCCTTAACTATACCTGAAAGTTGCGAAGTTCCTACAAGCCAAGAAAGAGCGTCAAGTAAACGCTTTTTCAAAATATCTTTGCAGAGCAAAGCGCTCAGCGATAACTGCCGACCCCTCCCACGTTGCCCATGATTGGACTTCCGCAGTGCGGTCTGCACTTGCAAAGTAAGTAAAAATTGTTTATGAAGCCAATAATTAACGCATTATTATGAAACTTTTTTGATATTAAGATAGTAAATTTTGACTAAATTTGCAACATGGAGAAAAATCAAGCGAACGAGATAATAATGTATCAACCGGATGATACCTTGACTCTTGATGTAAGAGTGGAGGATGAGTCGGTGTGGTTGAATAGGAATCAGATTGCTGAATTGTTTGGACGTGATGTTAAAACTATTGGTAAACATATTAATAATTCTCTTCGAGAAGAGTTGGTCGGACTTCCAACTGTCGCAAAATTTGCGACAGTTCAAAAGGAGGGAAATAGGATGGTTACTCGCTACGTAGAGTATTACAATTTAGATGTTATAATCTCTGTGGGTTACAGGGTAAAGTCATCACGAGGAATTCAATTCAGAGTATGGGCTAATAAGGTGCTGAAGGATTATCTTCTGCGGGGATATTCAATAAATCAGCGTTTGATGCAGCTTGAAGATAGAATAGACAGGCGATTGTCGGAGCATGACCGTCATCTTCTCCAACTTGATGAAAAGGTGGATTTCTTTGTGCGATCTTCTCTCCAACCTAAGGAGGGAGTCTTCTTCAACGGCCAGATTTTTGATGCTTACGCGCTTGTGGCAGATCTTATCCGCCAAGCCAAAACTCGTATTGTTGTTATTGATAATTATATTGATGACTCGGTACTGGTTCAGCTTTCAAAGCGAAACCCCGGTGTGACGGTGGATATTTATGACGGTCAGATTTCAAAACAATTACGTCAGGATGTAGAGAAACATAATGAGCAGTATCCCGGCGTTACGCTTCATAAATACACGAAGGCTCACGACCGCTTCCTTATAATCGATGAGGATGTGTACCATATCGGAGCATCACTCAAAGACCTCGGAAAAAAGCTCTTCGCCTTCTCCAAGATGGAAGTAATGACAGGCTCCGAATTATTAGCCGGACTATAATCGTAAAACACTGGAATATTTTAAGATTGATTTCAATGAAAAAAATTGGAATCAGAAAAATATATGAGTAAATTAGCGGAATGGAATCGAAACAGAAAAGCACATTGCCAAATGCGGAACCGGTCACAAATTGTGACCGTTCTATTATTCCGATACGTATTGAATCTCTAATACACATTATCCGAGAGCAACAGGGGATGCTTGACTCGGATTTGGCAAGACTATATGGTGTTGAAACTAAGGTATTGAACCAGGCTGTAAAGCGTAATATTCAACGCTTTCCGGAGGATTTTATGTTTCAGTTGACAAAAGATGAATGTTTAAGGTCACAAATTGTGACCTTAAACGAAAGTCGTGGTCATCATCTCAAGTACATGCCGCATGTCTTTACTGAAAATGGTGTTGCGATGCTTAGTAGTGTTTTACGCTCAGATAAGGCTATTGAAGTCAACATCAATATAATGCGCGCCTTCTCTGTGATGCGTAGCTTTCTTATGAATAATGCTGCCATTTTTCAGCGTATGGATCAGTTGGAGATGAAACAATTGAAAACTGATGAGAAGGTTGATGCAATTCTTGATAAACTCAGTGACAATGATAAACCGAAGGAGGGAGTCTTCTTCAACGGCCAGATTTTTGATGCCTACGCGCTTGTGGCAGATCTTATCCGCCAAGCCAAAACTCGTATTGTTGTTATTGATAATTATATTGATGACTCGGTACTGGTTCAGCTTTCAAAGCGAAACCCCGGTGTGACGGTGGATATTTATGACGGTCAGATTTCAAAACAATTACGTCAGGATGTAGAGAAACATAATGAGCAGTATCCCGGCGTTACGCTTCATAAATACACGAAGGCTCACGACCGCTTCCTTATAATCGATGAGGATGTGTACCATATCGGAGCATCACTCAAAGACCTCGGAAAAAAGCTCTTCGCCTTCTCCAAGATGGAAGTAATGACAGGCTCCGAATTATTAGCCGGACTATAGTTATTATTGTCGTTTTACGTTGGTGCGCATCACGAGGGTGAGTGCCTCGCCTATAAGCATGAATTCTGCGAGTTTGTAAAGGCGTGTGCCATTCTCCCGTTTAGTGCCTCCGGCTTTATCTGCCGTGTTCAACAGTTGCTGACGAAATTTCCAGTCGCCGAAATAAGTGTCGGCTCCGAGAATGAAAGAGGTGCCGGAAGGACTCATGCCGTTGAGTATCACTCCGGCATCCATATCAAAAGCAATCCTTAATATAATACCGATATGCTCGGAGAGGTAAACGAACTCAACGGTTTTGTAGCGCGGAGAACTTCTCTTTTGCCATTCGGTGGTCCCGGTAGCCTCTCTGTAAGGAAGCCAATGTCTTGAAGCATACGTCTCACTGCTCCTTTAGCGCAATAAGTGGTGAGTATGCCTCCCGGCGTCATGGCATCATATAATTTTCGGAATATCAATTCATCCCACATCTCCGGCTGCTTCTCGGGAGCAAACGCATCGAAATAAACCAGATCGTAGGTGGAGGGCTGTAAATCCAGAGAGAGAAGACTTGCCTGTATCTTCTTTAAAGAAAAGAATGGATTTATATCTGTATCTTCATTCCACGATGCTTCATGTATCTCCCTGAACAAACTGCGGTTATCTACCTTGTGAAAGGGGAGCAACAGATCTATGGTTCCCTTCGGCAGGGGATAAAGCTCCACTGAATGGTAGATTGTCTTGACTTTATTGTCAAGCGCTGCCCGCGCTGTGAGCACAGCATTAAGTCCCGTGCCGAACCCTACCTCAAAGAGGGCTATGCTCTTACGGAGCGAGACGGCTTTCTCCCAGCCTAAATGGATATAAATATGGCGGCTTTCTGCCAGGGCTCCCTTCACGGAATGATAGTGCTCATCGATATCTTCCCGATATAGGGTGGGAGAGCCATCGGCGGTTTTCTCTAATTCAACTTTCATCATACATACAGGTCAGTTACAAAAGCCGGTTTTGTTATAATTTAGTCTACTCGTTTGATTATATAAGGTTTTGGCAAATTTCGGCAAAATACCTGAACTGTGCAAGGTTTTTGATTAAATCACGCCAGAACTGCTGTTCTTATTCGATCATTTATCCGGAGACTTAACGGTTTTCAAAAATGTGCTTTAATTTCTTAAAGGATAAAAGCCTTAAAATGGTGGGAATTAACCGTTGATGACTCAAAAATGCAATTATATGATGCAAATCAATCCATACCATTACCTCTGTATTCCCTAAATTTGTATCCCCAAATACTATATGAATAGGTTATGAAAAAGCTCTTTATTGCAATCATGGCATATGCTCTGACAATACCGGTGTATGGGCAAAGCCCGACAGCTGTCAGCAACGCTGAAGTATCTGACGATTACCGCTGGGGTGATCTCGGTAACGGTACATTTGCCAATCCGGTGCTCAATGCCGATTATTCCGATCCCGATGTGATTCGTGTGGGTGATAAATACTATATGACATGTTCGGAATTCCACTTTATGGGAATGCCGATTCTGGAGTCGGACGACATGGTAAATTGGCGGATAATCGCCCGGGTACACGACCATATCAATCTCCCGGGGTTCTCTGAAATGAAGAAATATGGAGGTGGCACATGGGCGCCTGCACTGAGGTATCATGATGGCAAATTCTGGATATTTGTATGCATGCCCAACGAGGGACTCTTTGTGACAACGGCCACCGATCCCGCAGGAGAGTGGTCGGAGCTTTATCAGGTGAAAGATGTCGATGGCTGGGAGGATCCATGTCCGCTTTGGGATGATGACGGTAATGCATTCCTTGGGCGTAGCCAGCTCGGAGGAGGACCGATAATTATTCATCGGATGAGTCCTGATGGTAAGACTCTCCTGGATGAAGGACGTAAAATTTATGAAGGCCCCACAGCCGAGGGAACCAAGCTATTTAAAAAGGATGGGTATTACTATCTGTCGATTCCGGAGGGAGGTGTTGGCACAGGGTGGCAGACCGTGTTGAGGTCGAAAGATATCTATGGTCCCTACGAGGGGAAACGCGTGCTGGAGACCGGAGCTACAAAAATCAACGGTCCTCATCAGGGAGCACTTGTGGATACGCCTGAGGGTGAATGGTGGTTTTATCATTTCCAGTCGACTCCGGTGTTAGGCCGTGTAGTACATCTCCAACCGGTAAAGTGGGTCGATGGTTTTCCGGTAATCGGGAAAGACTATGATCTCAACGGTGTGGGCGAGCCGATGAAAGTGTGTGTGAAACCATCTGTAAGGGTGACTCCCATCCCCTCAGCGCCTCAGACCTCGGATAACTTTGACGATAACCGTCTGGCAGTGCAGTGGCAGTACAACCATAATCCAGTGAAAGAGAATATCTCTTTTGCCGATGGATGGCTTAAGTTACGCTCTATGAAGGCTGATAAACTGAAGTATTCATTCAATCAGCTTACCCAGAAACTTATGGGATTCTCCGGTTCTGTCGTGACGCTTATCGACTACAATGAGATGCTGAATGGGGATTGCGCCGGAATTGAGGCTGCCGGATCGAAACATCTTGGAGTGGGAGTGACAGTAACGGATAACGGTAGTGCTCCCGTGGCATACGCATATGTGGATAATAATGGTGCGTTCGAGAATAAGAAGGAACTTCCGGTAAGTGCCAAGGGGCAGGTATATCTCATGTATCAATATGATGCCGCGAACAATCGTCATCAATTTTCATATAGCACAGACGGTAGAAATTTCCATGCACTCGGAGACTCATATGAAAACGGGGAGGGCGACTGGAAAGGGGTCCGCACCGGACTCTATCATTACAATGTCGAAGCTGATGAGGAGAAGTATCCCTGTGGCACGGCGATGTTTGATTTCTTTGAGTATATTACCGATGGTCCCTCGATTGTAGGGGTTAAGTAAATTCCGAGATAAGGAATTGTTGAAACTAAATAGTGTCGAAGGATGTTATATTAGAATAAGCGGACATGGCATCGCTTATTCTAATATTTGTTTCCCCGCAAAACAGGAAATCCAAAAACTATTTAATACTAACTTATATGTTGCTTAAGAAAATTGAAGATGCTCTCAACGAGCAGGTTAATGCCGAGATGTGGTCGGCATATCTGTATCTGTCAATGTCGCTCCATTTCGAACATGAAGGCCGCACCGGTGTGGCCAACTGGTTCCGCGTGCAGTTCCAGGAGGAGCAGGCTCATGCCTTGGCTCTCATGGACTATCTGAATGCCCGCGACGGTAAGGTAGTGCTTCAGCCCATCGCAGGTGTGCCTGACTCATGGGCATCTGTAAAGGAAGCCTTCATGGCTACTCTCGAACATGAGCGTAAGGTTACATCCCTTATCCACAACCTTTATGCAATGGCAGAGGAGGAGAAGGATTTCGCTACTCGTCAGAAACTCAACACATTCATTGCTGAGCAAGTGGAAGAGGAGGATAATGTGCGTCAGATTATTGACGATCTCACATTGGTGGGTGAGGATGGCACAGGTCTTTATCAGATTGACCGTCAGCTTGCATCGCGCACATTCGTGGCTCCTCAGCTCTAAGAAGCTTACTTTAAAACGATAGTATACTTATTTAAGTGAATAAATGTAAGGCTGTCGTATTGGAATTCCAATACGACAGCCTTTTATATGATTTTAATCCTAAGCTGAGATACGCGTATAAGTCTTATTCCTCAAATTTGAACGACACGAATTTCATGAGGTCCTTCCCTTTCGCACCGTGAAAACGGAAAAAAATTGGGTGTACACCCAGAAACGACTTTTCAGAAGGTGCGTGCACATCAACCGTAATGGTCAATGGAGTGTTGCCATTTCCCTCCGGTACTTTTATCACTGCTAAACGTGGCCGGGAAAGGTTGTTGGCAAATACATCTATAGATCCTCCTGCTTCCGGAACTACGGTGACGGTGATCTTTTTGGGCATCTTTGTAAAGTCGAAATAACGGAAAGCCGCCGAATCGCGGTTCCTGATATTCGTTATCATCTCCACACCAGGGGTGTTGGTGTGATAATCTCCCTGTTTGATAAGTGAGATTCTCGCATTGCCCATAAGATAGCATGTGCGCCATGCTTCCATCGTGTCGAACGGATTGAGTGGGCCGGCAGCACCTTGTGTGGTCATTTCCACCTGGTTGATCGTGCCATCCGGATTAAATGTGATAGGTTCTACGCATGCTTTACGCATATATTCCGAACCATTTGTAGCCCTATGGTAAAACACATACCATTTACCATCTACCTCGGCTATGCTTCCATGATTGTTCCACACATTTGGGTCGCAACCGAAGTTGTCTACAATCACCCCTTTATATTCGTAGGGCCCCATTAGATTACGCGACATAGAGTAGCCTATGCTTGTGGGCATACCTCGTTGACTGATATCGGCATATACAAGATAATACCAGTCGCCACGTTTCAATACTTGTATCCCTTCATGGAAAGCATGATCTTTCTCTGTTATGATATTGTTCTTGATAGCCGCTTGGTCAATCGGCATTAGATCTTTAGAAAGAGGAACGGCCTTGCCTGAATATTGA
This sequence comes from uncultured Sangeribacter sp., assembly GCA_964513775.1. GTDB lineage: Bacteria > Bacteroidota > Bacteroidia > Bacteroidales > Muribaculaceae > Lepagella. The sequence goes on from CAZEOI010000010.1 coordinate 36,784, forward strand.
CCATAGAAAAGATATGGATTACCATCTGTGTCAAAAAATACAGATGGGTCAATCTCGGTGGCTTCTTTAATAAGTTTGCCATCCTTGAAAGGTCCGGTTGGGGAGTCGCTTGTGGCCACGCCTTCTGCACCTTGTGAACCACCCTGACAGTAGAAAAGATAGTATTTGCCATCCTTATAGATACAATCCGGAGCAAAAAGCAGATTATCGTTATAGCTTACCTGGTCGTTGTCACCGCGTGATGAGAATACGTAGGGATGCAGCTTGAAGGTCTTCATATCGTCTGACACCAACACGTCATAGTCGTAAGAACAGTAGTAATTGAGCGACTCGTCACGTGAACCGTAGATGTAGACGGGGCCTCCCTTTGTCCACTGACGAGCTGATGGGTCAGACATATACATCCCCTCAGGCACGATAGGATTTTGTGCTATCGCAGTGGCTGCAGCGAGCGCCAAGAGTGGGGAAAGATAAATTTTGTTTAGAAAGTTCATGTGGTTAGGTCATTTGTAAAGTATTCGTGTGATACTCAAGATCTAAGTTTGGCTTCTACTTCGATGTGGCCGATAGTTGCCAGCCTCCACCGAGCACCTTATAGAGGGTCACAAGAGCTATGTATTCATCGCGGATGGCATTGGAAAGGTTGATCTGTGCATCGAAATATTTACGTTCGGCATCGAGCACGTCGATATAGTTCAGGGTGCCTCCGTTATACTGGAGGTAGGCAAGCTGAATATACTTGGCGGCTGCATCCCGCAGGTCCATCATCCGTCGGCTTGACTCCTGAACGTTCCGGTAGGCTTCTATAGCGGTGTCAACCTCTGTGAAAGCCTGTATCACCGTTTTCTCGTATTTATAACGGGCCTGCTCGTAAGCGGCTACGGCTGCCTCATATTTCCTCTTCTTACGTCCAAAGTCAAATATGGTGCCTGTCACAGACCCTACAACAAATGTGAACGGGGATTTGAAGAAATTTTTCAGCCCGTCATTCTCATGGCCGGGGGTGAAACCGAGGCTGAATGTTGGGAAACGGTCGGCATAGGTATATCCGGCATTGGCCATAGCCGCCTGAAGGCGCTGTTCGGAAGCCCTTACATCGGGTCGGCGCTTGAGAAGGTCGGAGGGAACGCCTACGGGAAACTTCTCCGGTGCGCTCAGGCCTACGGAATAGCGGCTGTCGACATCGATAGCCTGAGGATACTCCCCCATAAGAAGGGTGAGTGTGTTGCGTTCAGCCACGAGTTTCTGCTCCAGAGCCGGCACAAGTGAGGCGGCTGTTGAATACTCCACCATCGCTTGCCTGTAAACGGTCTCGGAAGTGAGGCCACCCTCAAAACGTATTTTGGCCATACGCATCGATTCCTGGCGTGATTCCGCAGTGCGGCGCACAATGGCAAGCTCGTTGGCCAACGCCACCAGCCTGAAATACGTCTCGGCCGCCTGAGCTATAAGCGACACCTGAGTGGCACGATAATCCTCCTCCGCAGCGATCCAAAGCGCACGTCCCTCTTTCTTCGACCATGATAGCGATCCCCATAGATTTATCTCCCATGATATGGGAATCTTGAGTCCGAATTCCGGATCGCGAGTAGTGCCGGAGCCATTGTAGTTGTTGGTTTCGTGATTGGCATATATATTTCCTCCGATCTGTGGCAGCATATTTGCTTTTCTCACATCATATTGGTTGCGGAGTTCCTCCACACGAGCCTCAGACGCAAGCAGATCACGGTTGTTGTCGACCACTTTGCGCAGTATGCGGCAGAGAGTGGAGTCGGCATAAAATTCCCACCATGAGAGATCTGCCATAGAAGCTGAGTCAGCGGCGCTGAAGCTTGTGAACGTCTCAGGCAGATTGAGCTGAGGCTTGGCAAGATTCTTTACCCCGGAACATGCTGAGGAGATGAACGCCGTTACAACCGATAATATAATTATAAATTTGTTCATAAGTGTGTGTCTCAACTTAATTGATATATTCCTTGTCGCCACTTGCTTACTTGATATGCTTTCTATGGCCCTTGAATTTATAAACGGTCACAAAGAAGAAGGGCACAAAAATAATGCCCACTGTGATTGCCACCAGCATACCGAAGAACACTCCGGTGCCAATGTCGCGACGGGCGGCGGCTCCCGGTCCGGAGGCAAAGAGAAGTGGAAGAAGTCCGAGCATGAATGCCAACGATGTCATCACTATGGGGCGGAAGCGTAGTCTGGCAGCTGTTAAAGCGGCATGGGCCGCATCGGCACCTTTGTCGACCGCCTCCTTGGCAAACTCCACGATGAGAATGGCATTCTTGGCTACGAGTCCCACAAGCATCACAAGTCCGATCTGGAAATATACGTTCACCTCAAGTCCGCAAAGCCAGATGCCGAGATAGGCTCCGACTCCTGCGATAGGGAGGGAGAGAAGCACTGCGAGCGGCACGCTCCAGCTCTCATACTGTGCGGCAAGGAAGAGAAATACAAAGAGAAACGCCAGCCCGAGCACAATCCCCGTGTTGCCACCTCCATGCTTCTGCTGATAAGAGAGTCCGCTCCACTCCACGCCTATATTGTCAGGGAGGTGCTTGTCAACTATCGTCTGCAGAGCCTCCATTGCCTCGCCGGTGCTGTAGCCGTGGGCTGCCTCTCCCGATATGGTGGCCGCATTAAACATATTGAAGCGTCCCACTGTGCCGGGTCCTGTAGTGTAGTGTGAGGTGCCGAGAGAGGATATAGGCACCATCTTGCCGTTGGAGGCTCGCACAAAGAAGAGGCTTATCTTGTCGCGTCCCGAACGATATGGGGCATCCGCTTGAATGTAGACGCGGTAGATACGGTTAAACATATTGAAGTCGTTCACATATATTGATCCCGTAAACGCTTTCATTGTGGAGAATATGTCGCTCACAGGAATCCCCTGCATGATGGCACGATCGCGGTCTACATCGAAATAGAGCTGAGGAATGTCGGATTGCATCGAAGTGGAGATGTCGGCTATGGCAGGATAATCCGGCGCATATTTTCTGATAGTGTCCACGGCATTCTGAAGATCGGCATACGAAGCGTCGCTCCTTGCCTCCAGCACCATCTCAAAGCCTCCGGATGTGCCGAGTCCCGGGATAATGGCAGGCGTGAACACATATACTTTCGATTCAGGATAGACCGATAGACTCTCGCGGATGCGTTCTCTCACCTTTGCGATGTCGCCAGATTTACGCTCCTCCCAAGGACGGAGGATGACGGTGAGTTGCGAATGGGCCTGATTGGTGCCTACCCGCGGTGATGAGCCGGTGACATTGAGTACGTACTCCACATCCGGGTCATCCATAAGCATCGTCATGGCCCTGTCAGTCACTTCGCGGGTACGCTCTATGGTGGCGCCTTCAGGAAGCTCAAGTTCCACAGTGAAATATCCCTGATCTTCCTGCGACATAAAGCTTGCCGGCATGAAATGGTTCATGAGATAAATGAAAACGAGAGCAAGACCGAATGCGGCATACATGCGGCGAGGATGGTTTAACGCTCCCTTGATGGCACGGCCGTAGAAGCGGTTACCCTTGTTGAGCCACATATTGATACGGCGGAAAATCTTCGCTTTCTTGCGCCGTGAGGATGGACGGAGAAGTTTGGTGCACATCACGGGCGAAAGGGTAAGGGCCACCACGGTAGAGATCAACACCGACACGGCGATGGTGATGGTGAACTGGCGATAGAGCTGGCCTGTGATGCCGGGCAGGAAGCTGACCGGGATAAACACGGCGCAGAGCACCAATGACATGGCTATAAGGGCACTGCCGAGGTTTGCCATTGCCTTCTCTGTAGCCTCGTAGGGCGACAGATGTTCCTCATTCATGACACGGTCTACATTCTCCACCACCACGATGGCATCATCCACCACAATGCCTATGGCGAGGATAAGACCGAGAAGGGTGAGCATATTCAGCGAGAAGCCAAACATCAGCATCACTCCAAATGTGCCGATAAGGGATATGGGCACGGCTATCACGGGTATGAGGGTGGCACGCCAGTTTTGCAACGACAGGAACACCACGAATATCACAAGCACAAGAGCCTCGAAAAAGGTGCGGTAGACGTGATGAATCGACTCCGAGATGTAGGTGGTCATATCAAAGGGTATGTCATAGGAGATTCCCTCCGGAAAACTTTTGGCAATCTCGGCCATCTCTTTTTTTACAGCTTCAGCCACCTCTATGGCATTGGCTCCCGGAAGCATGTAAAGGTTGAGCACCGCGGCATTACCCTTGTTGATGCCGCTCTCCGTGGCGTAGCTTGAGGCTTCGAGCGACACTCTCGCCACATCGCGCAGACGTATGATCGAACCATCTTCTTCAGCACGCAGCACAATATCTTCGAATTCTGCAACTGATGAGAGTCGACCACGGGCGATAATAGGCATTGTGAGGTCGACATCGGAGGCAGGGGCCTGACCGAGCGCACCTGCGGCCGACTCTCGGTTCTGATCTTTGAGAGCATTCTGAATATCTTTCACCGTTATGCCAAGATCGGCAAGCTTATCGGGCTGCACCCATATCTGCATGGCATAGTAGCGACCTCCCACCGATGATATGCTTCCCACACCGGGGATGCGGCGCAGAGGATCGAGCACATTGAGAGTGGTGTAGTTGCTTAGATACACCTCGTCAAACTTAGGGTCGTCAGACTGCACGGTGATTGTCATAAGGCGGCTTGCAGTCTCTTTGGCTACGGTGATGCCATTCTGCACCACCTCCACCGGCAGGCGCGACTCCGCCTTTTTCACACGGTTCTGAATATCTACGGCGGCCAGCTCCGGATCAGTGTCGATGTCAAAAGTAACCAAAGCGGAGAAGCCTCCTGAATTGGAGCTTGTCGACGACATATATATCATGCCGGGGGTGCCGTTCAGCTCCTGTTCTATAGGGGTGGCTACGGCCTGAGTCACGGTTGATGCATCCGCTCCCGGATAGGAGGCCGAGATTCTAACTACCGGGGGCACTATCTGGGGATATTGGTCGATGGGGAGGAGCATGAGCCCGATAAGGCCAATGATGAGGATCACCACCGAGATCACGATAGAGAAGACCGGATGGCTAAGAAAGAAATTCTTTTTCATGGGCGATTACTTTCTCGTTTCGTGATTATCTTCAACAGCTTTTTTATCGGCTTTATCGGAGGCGCCATTCTTTTCTGATGTCTCAGCCACAGGGTTGACTTTCATGGCGTGGGAGAGCTTATGATAGCCCTCGGTGACTATGCGCTCACCTCTGGCTATGCCGCGTTCAATCAGGATTCTGTTGCCGTTTTCGGGGCCGGTCTCCACGAAACGTTTCTCCACTACACTGTCGGGACGCACTACATAGACGTAGGCACCACCTTTCTCCACAACGATTGCCTTGGCCGGAATCTCAATGGCACCCTCGCGCACGTCGAGAAGCACTTTTACTTTTGTAAATTCACCGGGGAGAAGACTTCTGTCAGGATTGGGCATCTCGGCACGCACGGAGAATGTACCGGTTTTGGGGTCAACCTGTGGATCTGCGAAATCCACGAGTCCCTTGAATGGATATTCAGAACCGTCGGCAAGAGTGATGGTGACGTATGACTGCAGTTTTTTCGTCCCGGCTTCGCCATCGGCACTGCTTATGGCCACATTGCGGTCTTTACTGCGAAGATAGTCGAGGGCTGTCATGGAGAAGTCAACTCTCACGGTGTCGCTTTTTACAACTGTTGCGAGCAGAGACTTTCCACCTGATGGCCCAACGAGCGTTCCGATATCGGCACCTCGTTCCGAAATGTAACCGGAAATAGGAGAGGTGACTTGTGTATATCCGAGAGTGAGCTCGGCCTGCGTGAGGTCTGCCTCACACACAGCCACCTCTGCATTGGCGCTTTCGGCGGCAGCCACAGCATTATCGAGGTCGAGTTGAGAGGCGGCGTTCTGCTCATAAAGTGGTTGGATACGCTTCAGGTCGCGGTTGGCTTTCTGAGCCTGGGCACGCGCCTTGTTGAGCTGAGCCCGGGCACGATTCACATGGGCCCGATACACCTGGGGATCAATCACAAAAAGTGTCTGGCCTTTATTGATATATGAACCCTCCTTGAAGAGCATTTTTTCAAGATAACCCTCCACGCGGGCATGGATCTCGACAAATTGTTGAGCGCGTATGCGCCCCACATATTCGCCATAAATATCAACGTGTGTGGTGTCGACCTGTGTAACCTCCACCACCGGGACAGGGGGGACGATATTTTTAGGCCGTTTGAAAATCATCATTAGAGCTATGATGGCCACAATGATAATTACGATTGTTATCCAGGTCTTTTTCCCGAGAGGACCTTTCTTGCCTGATGTGGAGCCTGATTTCGCAATAGACTCCTGGCCCACCTCTGATTGTTTGTTCATGAAATAGTAAATTAGTAGAATTCCTAAACAAATAACGCAACAACACTATTAATAGTTTCCAGGCCTGATATTTTTATAAAAACTATTACATCTCTATAAAATCCCTTAAGGGTGTAAGTACAGAGTTAAAAAAGTGTCGCGCCACGGAGTCCCGGCACGACACTTTCGCTTGTCTTAAAAATTGGGGGTTATTATTACATATTTGTGTTATTGCGGTTTATTGGGGTTGGTGCTGCTTTAGAGTGTGAGGGTGACTCTCTTAGTCTTGCCGGCTTTTACCGACACGGGAGTGAACCGACTTATAAAAGCATTGTCGCCAAGTGGCTTTGCCGCAGCCTCATCAGTTTCGGCCAAAACGGTGTAGGTGGCATCCATCTTTGTTGGGTTGGTGATTTCAAGGGTCACTTTATTGCCATCGGTTTTCAGCACTCTCGCTTCAGCGTGGTCAAACACCATAAGCTCCTTGCCCCCTTTCACATATATCCCAGGAATCTCCAAAGCCATCAGCGCACCGTTGGTCTCATTCCATCCCGTCTTCCAGTTGGGGTCAAGATAACCACGGCTGTCGGCGTCGCAATAGGTGAGACGCTCGTTGATGGTGCCATCCGGCTGAATTCCCTCGGCATGTGCGTGGATAATGTCACGCAAGAGCTCCGCGTAATCCCGATTGCCTCCGGCGCGATATAGCTTGAAAAGAGCGTCACCGGAGAGCGTGCAGAAGCCCGGCGCACCATGTTTATTCTGTGTGCTTGCCCACACGGCACCCATCATATTCGCCCCTGTCTTGGCGAGCATCAGGTCGGGCGGGAGAACATAGTCGAAAGATACGGTCCAGGTGGCGCAGAGATCCGCTAAACGTTCACCCATAGTCAGGTATTTCCTCTCGCCGGTGGTTTCATACAGACTCACCATTGCCGTGGCCAACGCTATGGCGGTTTCCGAGTCAGCGTTCTGAAGAATGTCGCCACATCCTCCGGAGGTGAAGCCTACCACCGAGAAGTTATCGTAGAGATTGTCTGCTGCTTCGCGAGCGGCTTTCAGATAACGGGAATCAGCGAAATATCGCGATGCGAGAGCCATGCCTGCCACTGCGCTTGAGCCACCGGAGGTGTTGTAAGTGGCCGGTTCTCCCGTCTCCACATGTATGTATCCTCCCCACGTGCCATACTTCTCCCATGTGTTGAGAAAAGCATCTGCCAAGCGGCGAGTCTCCTCCACCCACATCGGATTGATGCTATCCTCATGTCCGGTGGCTTTGAGGAGCTCAAGCTGCTTCACCATCCAGTAAAGAAGGTCACCGTTTTTACGGGTCAATCCTATGCCGGGCACAATGGCACAGGCATCACGCAGCTCCACAGTGCCGTCAGGTTTCAGGAGGTCATAGTAGTAGCCGGCAGCCCCTTTCCCCTGAGGGAGTCCGAAGTCAAATGTGCGGCTGACTTTGCGTAGATGTTCGGCATCTCCAAGAGCTATCATAGGGTAAGTGTTGATCATACCGCCAATCCAGCCGTATGACATCCAATCCCAACCTTCGGGCCGGTAGAATTCCACGCTGTCGTTTACGAAATATCGGTTGTCGATATTTTCGTTCATTACCTTCAGCACTTGGCTCATGGGATAGAAGTTGCGCGGAAGACGCGATGTGGCATCCGTGTGGAGTTTACGGGTGTTCATGAAGCCCGCGAGTAAGTCGGCGGTTGAGCGAGCAGGAAATCTCACTTCAGTCACGCTGATGGTCACAGTGTCACCTTTCGTGAAGTTCATAGCCCTGTCGGGACTTTCGCTGAATCCTATAAACTGAGGCTTCTTCTCGCGCACTCCCGGAGCTGAAATCACGGCTGTGGCTGCCGACCGGTCAGGGCTCTCCTCCACGATGAGAGCGTGGTCATGGATGGCATCATTTTCCGGTATCCCTTGCTCTGTCAGCAGGATTATAGCCTCCTTTCCTCTTCGGTCGAGTATGGCTATCGCAGGGGTGGCCGTATTGCACACGCTTACCTCAAGAAGAGAGGGAGCCCCGAAGTCGGGGTTAAGCTGAGGGATAGGGTTGGAGGTCAACGCCAGATCGCGACGGTCATAGTCGGCCGGGTCAAGACCTGTGGCGTAGCTACGGTTCACAATTCTCTGGCGGTTGCCGTTGTATACGGAAGCCGGAATCATCACATAATTGTCGCTGCTCCAGTCGCTGAAATCGTGGGCTACGGCCACTCCGCTCTGCTCCATATCTTCCAATGCGATAAATTGGTAGGTAGTGGTGACGGCAGTGGCAGAGTCGCCCAATGCCGGCACTACAAATTTGCGGGTGGATTGACTTGGCTCCACGTGCCAGCGTCGGGAGCTCTCTATCTGTGTGGCGGCTTTGAGATATTGACGGTCATAGCGGCAATCGAGTAATCTTACACCGGATTTACTCTCTGCCGGGAGCCATTTGGCATAGACCGGGGCCACGGCACCTGCTGTCAATAGCAGGGCAATTGCATATTTAAAGGAGCGGCAATTCATTTCACTGTCACTTTTATCGATTTAAGCCCCTTATCGGCAGATGTGCCACCGTAGAGAAGTTCATATTCGCCGGGTTTTGTCTCAACGTTACCTGTGGCTGTATTATATGCTTTGAATGTATCGGCGTTGATTACAAAGGAAACCTCCGCTTTCTCACCCTTCTTGATGTTTACGCGTTTGAAATCACGCAGGGATTTGATTGGCCCGTTGGTTTTACCTACGGGACGCATGTATATCTGCACCACCTCATCTCCATCCAACTTACCGGTGTTGCTTACGGGCACGGTAAGTGTCAGGTTTCCCTCTTTTGCCAATTCTTTGCCTGATAGATTAGCTTTGCCATATTTGAAGTCGGTGTAGCTGAGTCCGTGGCCAAACACAAATTCCGGTTCCTCATTAAGGAAGCGGTAGGTGCGGTTGTCAAGATTATAGTCTTGATAATCGGGAAGTTGCGCTGTGCTTTTATAGAATGTGATGGGCAGACGTCCGGCAGGATTATAGTCACCGAATATCACATCGGCCACGGCCTCGCCTCCGGCCTGACCCGGATACCATGCCTGCAGGATGGCATCACATAGCGGAGCCTCCTCCTCAAGTCCGATGGCAGAACCGGAACAGTTGACAAATATTATTTTCTTACCCTCCTTCTTGAGGCGACGGAGGAGATCGCGCTGCACTTTGGGCAGCTCAATAATATCACGGTCGCCACGTTGGAAACCTTCGTAGCTTTCGGTCATCTCCTCACCCTCGAATTGTGGGGAGATTCCACCCACAAATACAACTATATCTGTGGTGACATCACCGGGATTGTAATTCATATCGCCGATGTGAGGACATCCGGCTACGTAGGGGGTGAGGTCGGCACCGTTTTTCTTCTGCATACCCTCCAATATCGTCACAGTGTGAGAAGGGAAACCGTTATAGTTGCCCCACATCATGGTGGAGTCTACGGCATTAGGGCCCATTAGCGTAAGTTTGGAGCCGTGTTTCAATGGGAGCACACCATTGTTTTTCAACAGGGTCATGGATTTACGGGCCATATCGAGGGCTGCCTGACGGTGACGGTCGCAGTCTACCACATCAAGCGAGATATTGGCACGTTCATCGGTGGCCGATGGGAAGAGCTCCCCGAGGGCTATACGTGCATGCAGCACACGGCGCACGCTCTTGTCGATCGAAGCTTCATCGATGAGGCCTTTTTCAAAAGCCTCTTTCAATCCGCGGTAGGCATCGCCACACTCCAGATCGGTGCCGGCTATCACTGCTGCGGCACTGGCGGAGGAGGCATCGGGATGCGTCTTGTGTGCCCAGTCATAGAAGAAGTCGCCTACAGCTCCGCAGTCGCTCACTACAAGGCCCTTGTATCCCCATTGGTCACGCAGAATCTGCTGAAGCAGCCGATTGCTTCCACAGCAGGGCTCACCCTCGTAGCGGTTGTAGGCACACATCACTTGTCCCACACCGGCATCAACCAACGCTTTGAAAGCCGGCAGATAAGTGTCGTTAAGATCGGCGAAATCAATGCCCTCTGCATCAAAGGTATGACGGTTCCATTCCGGGCCGCTATGCACGGCATAATGTTTGGCGCAAGCCATCACTTTCATAGCATCCGGATCGGGACCTTGAAGTCCGCGCACCACTGCACTACCCATTCGCCCCGCCAGATAGGGGTCTTCGCCGTATGTCTCTTGTCCACGTCCCCAGCGGGGGTCGCGGAATATGTTGACGTTAGGAGTCCAGAAGGTTAGTCCCTGATAACGTTCGAAACTGTTGTTTTTGCGATAATGGTTGTATTTTGCACGAGCTTCATCGCTCACCATGTCGAATGTCTCTTGCAAGGCATCATCATCCCATGTCGCGGCCATACCGATGGCCTGGGGAAAGACGGTGGCAAGGCCGCAACGACCTACGCCGTGGAGCGCTTCGTTCCACCAGTCGTATTTAGGAATTCCCAATCGCTCTATGGCCGGGGAATCATTCATCATCAGGGATATTTTCTCATCGATGGTGAGAAGAGCCATCAGGGAATCACATTTAGCGTCCACCTCCGATTGGGTGAGGTGTCCGGCTGAGGCAGTGGCGCATACCAATGCTCCGGCTGCCGTGAGCAACCCTTTTTTCCAGATATTTATCATACTTCAGGTATAGATTGAGGCGTGGTCGCCAATTTATAATGAGAGACGTGCAAAAAAAATTACACGTTTAAGTTTGAATCGGATTTGATTTATTAATGAGTTTATTGGCCGATAAGCCGGGGTTGAGAAACATCGGGCAATGACGCTGTCAGAACCAACTCGTTATGCCGATGCCTTTATTTTGCAAATTTACTCAAATTTTGGAAATAATAAAATGAAGTTGTTTAAACTTTTTCTTTGATTGGATTTAGAACGCTTTCAGAGATGAAAAATCAGCCTGAAAGATGCATGAAGAGATGCAAATAGATCTCCACAAGAAGAAACTGCACAAAAAAATTATAAGCCCGAAAAAAAGTTAAAACAACTTTAATAAGTATGTGCCACAACTTCACTATCTTTGCGCCATGAATAAGATGAAAGAGTGCGGCCGACGAATTTGGATTGCCGTAAAGAGATGGCTCGGAAGCCTGAGTTTCCGCACAGGTGTCTATGTTGGGGTTCTGTGTGTGGTATGTTATATATTATCTTTCGCACAGATAGCTCTTCCTCTGTCCACCCCGGTGAAAGGAGCTCTTTGGGTTGTGTTTTTCGGTCTTGCCAAGACTTTTCAATACTCAGCTATCCTCATACTTGGTAAAGAGGGGGTGAGCAGACTACGCCGTGTTTTCGTATCCCGACGCCGGGCTTAAGCCGCTTCACGGAACCCTGATAATTAAACATAACGGGCTTACCATGACGCATCATGATAAGCCCGTTATGTTTAATTATCGAAATTTAATTTCAGTCGGCAGCAACAATCTTGATATTGTCAAGGAACCAGCGTAATGCCGGAGCGCTTCCCTCAACCGGCCATTGAGAATCTGCATTGCGGATGGTGATGGTAGATCCCCTCTTGATGCCACCGGCTTTGATGGCTATCTTCTCGTTGATCCATTGATATGCGGCATCCTTCACGAAGTTCCACTTGTCGATAGGATACTGAACTTCATTACCGTCGGTGTTGATGATCACCACAATCTCTGTGGGATCCCAGGTTCCGGAGCCCTGACGCATAGAACACCAGTCGAATGAGAGCTTGAGATCCACATCATTGGGAATATCTTCATTTATAGTCATCACGATACCGGAATAGTAGCCGGTAAGACCAAATTTCAGATAGTTGGATTGTAGGTAGGTTTGTGCTTCCGGTTTGCGCTCGGATTTGCTTGCGGCGTGAGTGGCAAGGATTTCGTAGCCTTTTGCAAGGAGCGCTTCATAAGCCGACACATCATCTACCTTCGGAGTGGCAAGCTGAGGAGCGTTGGCATCGGGGTTATCCGTTTCCACAGTCTGTCCACAAGCTGTGCCGTTGCCTACGGCAGTCCAAGGAGCGAGCCATTCGAAGTCTTCTTTGAAGAAGATAGTTTCAAGAACACCGTTGTCTACTACGTTTGAGGCATAGATATTGATTGCAGGGGAGGCTGTGCCTGAGTAGAAACCATAGATCACCACGCTGTGTCCGTTCAGAGCCGACATGTCGACATCAGCTACGGCATCGAGAATCACGCCATGGTTGGTTTTGCCAGTCACGAGAATATTTTTACCCTCCACCTTGCCGTTGATGGCTACATATGCACGGTCGGCCACATTGATATCGTCATCAAGTTGATCGGTTATGTCGATAGGCTCGGGAAGATTGCAGACGTTGCCGCCAAGCTGAATGTCGTGAGCCTGCAGCACACCCATCTTCTGAGCGTCATAGCTTTTCACGGAGTAAAGGGTGAAAGCCTCGCCTGCGGGGATTGCTTCTGAAGTCTGGATCAACACATTGTCTGTGCCATCGGTGGCGATTACGCTCCCTTTGAAGTTGCCCACTGAGGTGAGATTGGTGATGATGGCCACGCTCTCTTCCTCATTCCCATTCATCTGAGCGATTGTGATGGGTTGCACATCGCGGAAAAGGTCGCCGCTCTGGCGCATGATCACACGCGCTTCAGAGGCTTTGGTGGCACCTTTGAATACAACCTCTCCCTTACGGGGATTATCGGGAGTGCCGTCGCGAAGGTTATCAAGCACTGTGATACGCACGTCAGTGGTGCCTGATCCCGTCTCGGGTTCTACTTTGATCCAATCGTCATGCTCGCAAGTCCACTGAGCATCGGAATATACGGTAATGATTTGAACAGTGTTGTTGGTGGTCTCGAAATTAAGTCCCGACACGCTGGCGAGCACCGCTTTTGCTATTCCGCCGTTGTCATCATTATTGCATGATGTCACCGAGCCACCGAATAGACAGAGAGCGGCTACTAAGAATATATTGAATTTCTTTTTCATTTTCTGATAATATTGGAAATTGCTTATTGCCAACCGGGATTATTGGGCGCAAGGTTGGGGTTGAGAGCTATTTCATCTGAAGGTATAGGATAGAGATAATCGCGGTTCTCGTTGAAGCCGTTGCGCTCAGACTGCACGCCCTTGTGATAGTCATAGTAGCCACGGTTTCCTTCAGAAAGGAATATATCCTTGTCAAGTTCATATACGAGTACGCCTGCGGCGGCATTTGGTTTGGCTGCGCCGGCAGCCACGAGAATAAGGTTGGTGTTGCCATCGCCGCTGAGGTCGTATTCGCCGGGGCCGTTGAAGTAGATGCCATAGATGTCCTGGTCAAGACACTTGCCACATTTCCAACGGAAGAGGTCGTTGATGCGGAATCCCTCCATCACGAGCTCTATGCCACGCTCACGGCGTATTTCAAGAATCACACCTTTGTTCTGGCCGGAGACATTGGGATAGCCGGTCTCGGCGCTTGCAAGATAAGGATCGACATTGGAGTTTGCCGCGGAAAGGAGGATTCCGGGCATGCCTGCGCGTTCACGGATGAGGTTGACCGACTTGTCGAGGTCATCCTGAGTGATGGTGCCGAGTTCAGCCTTTGCCTCCGCATAGTTGAGAAGCACTTCAGCGTAACGATACACCGGGAGGTCGGCGGTAGAGCGGTCGTTACGGTCAATCTGTCCGCCATTGAGAGTGGGATCCTGAACAAACTTGATGGGATGATAGCCTGTGACGGTGAGTTCGAGATCCACCGGAAGGATGGTGGTCTGGCCGATTCGGTGGTAACCAAGGCCACGGATGCTCTGGGTGAGGCGCGGGTCGCGATCTACGATCTCCTCGTTGAAGCCCATAGTCTGCCAGCCGTTCCTGTCGGTAAACCGGGAGCCATCTTTCATAAGATAGCTGTTGACGAACTTACGGGTGAATCCCGGGCGTCCCTGTGTGGCAACGAGAGTGTAGGCATTGGCATTGTGCTGGTTGCCGTCGATAGCTGCCTGGAAAGAAATAGCCAGGATATACTCATCAGGATTGGCCACCTCGCTCACGAAAAGATTCTGATAGTCGGCTTCAGGCTTGCCGGTGGAATATAGCTTATATTCCTTGCTATCAATGAGGGTCTCGGCTGCATCGGCTGCCTGCTGAAGATAATATTTGAAGTCATGCTCCGGATAGGAGATCTCATGATATTTGCGATATGTGCCTTCAAAGAGACAGAACTGTGCCTTGAGGGCGAGGGCGGCACCCTTGGTGAGACGGAATGGAGCCACCGATTCGTTTTTCTTGGCCGGGAGATTCTCGATTGCGAAGTCGATATCCTCGATCATTTTTGTCATGATTAACTCACGGCTGTCGCGCGGAGCATAGAGAGCCGGATCATTGGAGAATAGCTCACGGTCAATCCAGGGCACATCGCCGAATCGCTTCACCTTCTCGAAGTAGAAGAACGCGCGGAAGAAGCGTGCCACGGCGGAATATTTGGCCACGGCGGCTGCGTCGTCACACTTGTCGGTATTGCCCAGAAGAGTGTTGATGCGTCGGAGATCAGTCCAGCTCCAGCCACCTCCGCTCGTGGGCACTGTGCGGCGGCTGCCGGCCTGCATGATGGTGCTGAGAGTCTTCTCGACAAGCTGATCGCTCTGCTCATCGAAAGGCGACTTGTCGAGAAGGTTATTATAGAGGGGATCGGTGAACATTTCAAGCGCGGAAGCGTCGTTGAACGATTCCTCACCGGTGATTTTATCCTTTGGCGTCACATCCAGTGCATCCTCGCAAGAGGTGAGCATGGCGCAAGGGAGAAATATTGCAAGAAGAAATTTTGAAATTTTCATTGTCAGTTCATGTGTTAGAATGAAACGTCAAGTCCGAACATATAGGTCTTGGGCCAGGGATAGAAGGCATTGTTATGTTCGTTTGTGCCACGCTGGATCACACCTTCGGGATCTACATATTTCGAGTTTTTCTTCAGAGGCGACCAATAGCAGAGGTTCTCGCCGGTGAAGTAAACGCGAACTTTGTCAATGCAGATTTTCTTAGTGATTTCCGAGGGAATGGTATATCCGATGGTGAAGTTTTTGAAACGCAGGTAGCGCAGATTCTGGAGATAACGGTTGTTGATGCTGGTTGATGCCTTGAGGTTGTAGGATGTGGCAGCATAGGCAACCGGACGGGGGAAGTAGGCATCGGGGTTATCCTCTGACCACATCTTATCCATGAAGTCGGAGGGGATGAACGACATGTAAGGATAGCCGTAGCCTCCCCAGAAGCTCATCATCTGTCCGTGAGGATACCAGTAATGGTTGCCGGTGCCCTGGAAGAATGCCGATACGTCGAATCCGAAATAGCGGATGGAGGCTGTGATGCCGTAAGAGAGGCGGGGCAGTGAGTTGCCGAGTTTCTTGAGGTCGCCGTGGTTGTGGAGAGAATTAACCGGCACAAGATTCCACTCCTCTGAATCGGCAGCTTCTGCATATCCGGGATCACCCTCTACAAGGTAGTGTCCTTTGCCGTCGGTGATCATTGTAGAGTTACCATTGTTGACAAAGCCATCACCGTTTACATCCACATATCTCACGTCGCCGGCCTGATAGCCACCGGGCAGACCGTTGGTCACATATGAGAGGTCAACATTCTTCATATATTCCTTAACTTCCTCATCCGACTGGAAGAGGCCGTCGATGGTGTAGCCCCAGATATCGCCCACGTGCATTCCTTCATAGTAGTAGAAGTAAGCCTTGCCATCGCTTGAATAAGAGAGCAGACCGTTGGCGTTGTCGGTGTATTTGGTGATCTTGGAGTCGTAGTTGGAGAGGTTGAAGCCAACGCTATAGCTGAAGGGCTTGCCAAACAGGTTGAAGGTGTCGTTCCAGTTGAGCGAGAGCTCATATCCCTTGGTGCGCATATCGGCGCTGTTCATTTTGGGGACACTTGCACCGTAGACACCGGGAAGAGCCATACCGTTGGTGATCATATCCTTGGTGTCGCGGATATAGACATCGCCGGTAAACTGCAGGCGGTTGTTGAAGAAGTTGAGGTCAAGACCAAGGTCCCACTGATTTGCTTTCTCCCAAGTAAGGTCGCCGGCAACAGGAGCATCAAGAGAGAGATACTTGCCCGGGACTGTGGAGTTGCCGAATGAGAACGACTGGAATGAATAAGTATTCATCAGGCGCAGGAAGGTGTAGTAGCTACTTACGTTCTGGTTGCCGAGGCTACCGTAAGAGGCACGAAGCTTACCATTGGAGAGCCAGCTTGCAGTTGACTCCATGAAATTCTCCTCAGAGAAGCGCCAACCGAGAGATCCCGAAGGGAACCAGCCCCAACGATGTCCGCGGGCATAACGGGATGAACCGTCGTAGCGTCCGGAAACTTCAGCGAGGTATTTACCTTTGTAGTCGTAGTTGATACGGCCGAATATACCCTGAAGCACATATTCCCCCTGTCCGCCTGTGAGCTTGGCCACCTGCTGGCCTGCTTCGTCGGTGCCCACGAGATTGAAGTCGTCAAGATTCGGAGAGATGAGGTTCTGGCCCGTAGCTCCGATATTCTTCAGATTCATCGACTCGTAGTTATAACCCGCCATCACGGTGAGGTTGTGGTCTTCCTTGAAAGTGTCTTTATATGTGGCATACGCATTCACCGAGTAGTAATTGCGGGTGCCTACACTCTCTGAGAGTGCGTTAAGGCCTGCGCCTGAGGAGTAGGTGCCGAGAGGTCCGTCGGGATACTCACGGTAATACATATTGTTGGTGCGGTTCGTATTGCGGGTCTGGAAGAAACGATATGTGAAGTCGCCCACAATAGAGAGCTGGCTGATTGGATTGATTGTCAAACGGGTGGTGTTGGAGAAATCGGTCTTGCGGTTGATGTTGCGGTGAGATCCCTCGCCCAGCAGGATATGGCGGCCGTTTGCAATCTTATAGTTGGTATAAGGTGTGGAGTAGAGCCATGTGCCGTCGGGGTTCTTCATCGGGAACATAGCCAGACCGTGACGGGCTGAATAAGCGAATGTGTCTTCAATAGAGCCGTTGCCCTGATATTCGTAGGTGGAACCGTAGAAAGAGGTGTTGTTGGAGAGATCAGCCCACTTGTTGATGGCGAAATCAATTTTGGAGCGTAGATTGTAGCGCTTGAATTCATCAGGATTCTCACGCACCACACCCTCACGGTAGTCAAGACCTCCTGAAAGGAAGTATCTGAATTTCTCTTTGCCTCCGGAGAAGGATACGTTATGCTGCTGCACCGGGTGAGTGTCGCGATATAGCATGTGATACCAGTCGTAGTTGCCATAATAATACCACTGCTCTTTTCCGTTGCGGTTTTCCTGAACCACCCAGGGACGGTCGGGATGCTCAGTCTTGTCGTTGACACGTGCAAGAAGCTGCTGCATATCGTAGTCGGAGTATTTTAGATAATCTGTGTTGTTGGTGGCCTGCCAGAACTTGTTGACATATACGGCCGACCAGTAACCCTGAGTGATGAAGTCGGTGGAGGTTGTGGGTGATTCCCAACCCATGCGGCCATTGTAGCGCACGGTTGACTTTCCCTCTTTATTTGAACCGGATTTGGTGGTGACCAGGATCACACCAAAGGCTGCGCGTGCGCCGTAAACGGCGGCTGCCGACGCATCTTTGATGACAGAGATAGATTCTACATCGTTGGGATTGACAGAATCGAGCTCGCCGATAGAACCATCGATGAGGATAAGCGGGCCGGCGGAGTTGATAGATTCCTGACCACGGATGTTGATTGTGGCGCTCTGGCCCGGCACGCCGGAGGAGGTTGTGACGTTCAGACCTGCCACCGAGCCCTGAAGCATGTTGCTCATCGAAGCTGTGGGGCGTCCTTCAAGCTTCTCTCCATCGAGGCTCGCAACGGCACCTGTAAGGTTTACTTTCTTCTGTGTGCCGTAGCCGATAACGACAGTTTCGTTCAGCATCACTGAGTTTTCTTTCATCACCACATCCACTTGGGTCTGGCCCGGCGCAACGGTGACGGTTGCGGTGTCGTAGCCTACATAGGTGAATGTCAGTACATTTGAATCTTCGGGCATCTTTATGGTAAATTTACCGTCGATGTCGGTCACACAGCCCAGATTGGTGTTTTTGACCATTACGGAAACTCCTATCAGAGGTTCGTTGGATTGGTCAACAACAAGACCGGACACAGTTCTTTCCTGGGCCGCGAGTCCCAAAGCACAGGCGAACACCATAAAGAGTGTGAGGATTAAAGATCTTGATCGTTTCATACGAAGGTTTTAGATTGGTTAGTGTCTCTTTTATTAGTAGGTTAACCTTGAATACAGCCGGCTGTCGGGAAAGATGCAGCCGGCTGCATCAAGAGGTCAGGTTTATTTGAATTTGTAGATATCGAGCGTAAATGCTTTCGGACGGGCCATATTCTCGGTCCACACGTTTCCGAATTCATCCTTCACGGTTATCACTACATCTGTATCCGCATCCGGGGCTGTCGCCTTGAAGAAGTGAGGATAGTTCTGTGTGATGAAATTGGGTGTTGAGGTGATGCCGGCTTCGTTAAAGCGCTTCACAGCCATAGCCTTGATATGCAGAGGGTCGTAGGCGAGCTCTTGAGTCACAGGGAGGTTCACTCCATCTTGAGTGGTCACGGTCACAGTCCATGCCGGATTATAGTTCCAGATATTGATAAGGATCTCATTGTTCTCCTTGTCGGGATATGCGTTGATGTAGCGCTGGAATGAATTGCGGGCCGCGGTGGCTGAAGCAGACAAGTTGGGAACATCGTCAAATGAGAAGCTTACGTTGTTGAGGTCGTAGCTGCGGAATTGCACATCTGCGCTCATGCCCGTTCCTTTATAGATATAGCTGAAATCTGTGCCTGTTATATCCCAGATTGCAAAACCGGCGGGAGTGCCGTCGGGAGCCATGAGATACCCGGGTGAGAGATAGCCTGACCACCACCAGTCGCCACATACGGCAGCCACATTATGTTCATAGATAGGAGCGCCGTTGGTGACGGAGTGAGAAGGTGTCACATTATAGTTCTTGTGGGTGTGACCTGTGACGAAATGCACCTTATATCCGTCGATGATCGACATCAGTTCGGAAGCATTTTCAATAGATGCGGCAAACTGGGTGGCTCCGTTTGGTTTGAACATCGGAGCATGCATCGCAATGACCACGGGGGTGGATTTTTCCACATAGCTCAAATCTTTGGCCAGCCATGTAAGCTGTTCGGCTACGAGGCGTTCAACATAGAGGCGGCTCTCGGTGCCGTCATAGGTGGAGCAATCGATGTCGTCGAGAATAACGTAGTGCACCTTTCCGATGTTGAATGAATAGTAGTTTGGAGCTATCTTTGTGCGGAATGTCAATTTGGCATCTTTATTGTTGAGGGCCAGATAGTCGTTGTCGTGATTGCCGATTGTATGGAAAATCTGCAGATTTGTTACCTTCTTGTTGATGAGGTCGATATATTCCGCGAATCCAAACTGCTTGCTATACCAGTAGATATCCCAGGTCATATCGCCAAGTGTGATGCCATATACTTTTTCTCCTGAATGAGCGGAACGATAGGCATTGACATCGGCAACAAGGTCGTTAAACTGATTCAGGTCGCCAGTGCGGTTTGCGAGGTGCATATCGCCGAGGAAGAGCACCTTGTGGTTCTCCTGACCAGCCACCGGCGTGAGAGTGAAGTCGATTCGTTCAGGCACGGCTTCCGGCATTTTTGTCTGCTCGAAAATACGTGGGAATACGCCGTTGACAGAGGCCTCATATCCGGATGGCAGTGTGATAAACACGTAGCCGAGCTGCTTTGTGGATTTGAGTTGATAGACACCGTCGGAATCGGTGTTGACGATCTCGGAACCGTCGGAAACGAGCACATCTTTAATGCCGGTGCCATCAGGAGTAGAGATTACACCATATACTGTGGCGCCGTTCTCTGCCTCGATGATTCTGTCGACCAAGCGGATGTTGGTAAGACCAAATGATTTCTTGCGTTCGCCTCTTTTAACATGAATGCGATAGGTGCCTTCAGGCAGAGTTGAGGGGAAAGAAACACTGAAGCTGCTCTCATCGCTCGTTGTGATAGGAGCCTCATACGAAATACCGCTTGTGCTCTCAAGCATCATCATGTCTGATGTCAGAGGGGCTTTACCGGATGTGGCGGTAAACACATAATCCGAGTTGCGGGCTGCAACTATAGAAGATGGAATCTGGAAGTCTACGTCAAAACTTCCTTTGCCATACTCTTTTGGATCATCGTTTTTGCATCCTGTATAGATGACGGGCAGAAAAACTGCCAGACACACTAATAGAAAATACTTAACGTGAGTCATTGATAAAATAGATTATTAGATTAGTTGTTATTATTTCAATAAAGAACTGAAGTGTTAAGGTATACGAGTTTCATGGCCCGTAGACGTTTTATTATGCAAAATTACGAAAGTTTTGTTAAATAACTAATATTTTCGAAAGAAAATGTTATATGTTCTACAGCATTTTTTTCAATCAGTCTGCAGAGAAGTGGTGAAAATAGGAAATTTTCGATAATGTCTTAATAAAATTTATTTCAGTCAATATATTGATATATAATTGCATATCATTGAAAATTAATTATTTAATTTATCAAAGGTTATACTTGAAAACATTTTGACGCAGGTGTCTTTTGTGGATGTTGTCAATATGTGAACAGAGGATTTTGTGCATGTTTGATTAGCCGGACAGGTTTTGCATTGGTTTCTTTTTACTTTCGATTGTTTTATTTATGAAAGAATATTTGATTATTTCACTAAAGATAGAAGATTTATTTGTGGGTAAATATCATTATATTGAATTGTTAGGTAGCTGTGAACAATTCCTATGACGGATATGAATAGAGCTTTTTGATTAGTTTTTTGAGGGTAGATTTGGTTGTAGGCAGTGAGAATTGAGAAAAAATATATCCGGAATTATTTTGTAAATTACGAATTTGGTTATACTTTTGTTGCGACTTGCAATTTGCAAACGTAATTTATGTTTGTATTCGAAAGTCAATCATCATGTCTCCATCTCCTTTCAAGATGCTTTGTAGAGCATCTTTCCGTGATGTCCCGGTATGGGAGAAATCTACCTTCGTAGTCTGTACCGGTATGTCATCATCCGCGAATCCTCCGGATCTCTCATCCCTTTCTAACCAAACTGAATATGAAACAAGTAAAACATCTTTCCTGGACATTTATAGCCCTCTGTGTACTGGCGTCTTGCTCCGGCAAGGCTGTGACAGCACATCGTGCCGATCTTGAGATCGCAAGACAGTCTGTAAACTCAGAATTCGGTAAGACCCTCACAGGGCGTGTCACAGTCGACGGACAGCCCCGCCGTGGGGTAGTGGTGAGTGATGGCGTCAATGTGATCGCCACTGACAATAAAGGTGAATATAAGATGCACACCAAAGGTAGGCAACATGTCTTTATCTCAGTGCCGGAAGATTGTGAGATACCCGTCTCAAATGGTCTTCCCTATTTCTATCGTACCATCGACTCCGGCGATAGCACCGATATACGAAGAGACTTCGAGTTGGTATCGGCTCCTAAAAAGAGTGTATGGACCCTCTTCACTATGGCCGATCCGCAGATTGGTTCCGAAAAAGACCTTGCGGAATATAAAGAGATGCTGCCCCGTATGGCTGAATTTACCTCCACACTGCCGGGTGCCGTCTATGGAATTGGGTTAGGTGATCTTGTCTGGAATACACCTCAATATTTCAGTACATATGCCACTACTATCCCTGATGTTAATGTGCCGGTGTTTTCCGTGATTGGCAATCATGATCACAACGAGAATGTGAAGAACGACACGGATAGCGACCGTGAGTTCCGGAATGCTCTCGGTCCTACCTATTATTCAGTAAATATAGGCGACTGCCATCTCATCGTCCTTGACGATATTCTGTATAGCGGCATCAAAAATCGTAATGATTATTCAGGCACTCTCACCGATGCCCAGCTGGAATGGCTAAGGAAAGACCTCAGTTATGTTGACCATGACAAGACTCTCATCATTGGTCTGCATATACCGACGCAAAGACGTAATGCCCCGGGACATCTTTCCAATAATCAGGCTCTTTATGATCTTGTGAAGGACTATAACGATGTTCAGATTCTCTCAGGTCACACACATTATCATTTCACCACCACAATAGCCGACAACATCACCGAGACCACTTTTGCATCGGCAATGGGGGCGTTTTGGTATCCTCTCTGCAACGATGGCTCACCACGTGGATACGGTGCCCTTGAGTTTGACGGAAATCGTCTTGTCAATAAATATTTCGTGGGAGACGGTTGCGACCGTAACTATCAAATGAAACTCTATCTCCCGGAAGATGCAGTGCTTTGGAATCCTGAAAAAAATCCCGGTGATCCTTATGATAAGATTCTTGCAAATATTTTTTGCTGGCATGAAGACTGGAAGGTTGAGGTGAAGGAGGATGATGGAGAGTGGATGGTGCTTTCAGAGGACGCTCGGTTGATCCCCTCACAGAATGGAGGGAAATGTTGGGATCCCGATGTGCGTAAATGTCTTGTAGATGGTGTGATTCCTGCCAACCATAAGGGTTCTGCTCCGGCACACAAGAACGACCACATGTTTCTCTATACTCCAAAGGAGGGATGGAAGAGCGTGATGTTCCGGGCTACGGATAGCTTCGGCAATACATATACCGATACACTCCACAACAAATAGACCGGCTGTCACGCTCCCGCTCTGAACCATTACATATCGAAAATCTGAACCATTACATATCGGAAAGCGGTAGCCGTATTTCCGCCATCTCAATGAAGCCGTACAATTTGTGCGGCTTCATTATGTAATATACCGGATAAATTTGCGAAACCCGTAAATAATTGTTAAATTCGCTCCTACTAATATCAATGTAACTCCGACTTATCTGATGTGTAGGGGTATGGCGGAACAATAGATATCCGGATGAAAAAAATATTATTATCTATGCTGGCGGCTACTGCTATGTCTGCCTCCGCCGCCGACCTCACTCCGATTGATAATCTTGCTCGGAGAGTAGTGCCCACAATCTCTGACCAGATCATGTTTGAAGAGATTGAAGCCCCTGTCGACACGTTTTCAATTTCCGGCAGAGGTGGCAAGGTGCTTATAAAAGGGAATTCTCCCATATCTATGGCAGTGGGTCTCAACAATTATCTGCGCCGTTATATGGGGGCTAATGTGTCGTGGTATGTCGCCGAACCTGTGCAGATTTCCGGAGAGGCGGTAGTGCCCACGGATGTTTACGGAGCAAGAGCCGCCGTGCCTGAACGCTTTTTCTTGAATTACTGCACATTCGGTTATACGATGCCCTATTGGCAGTGGCAGGATTGGGAGAGATTCATCGACTGGATGGCTCTCAATGGTATTAATCTCCCCCTCGCAATGACGGGCCAGGAGAAAGCCTGGTATCTCACTTGGAAAAAGTTGGGGCTTACTGATGAGGAGATCCTCTCATCATTCACCGGCCCGGCACATCTCCCTTGGCACTGGATGAATAATGTAGACCATTTTCAAGGCCCTCTCACAATCGATTGGCTCAATTCTCAGGAAAATCTGCAGAAGCAGATTTTAGGTCGTGAAAGAGAACTCGGAATGAAGCCGGTGCTCGCAGCCTTTGCCGGCCACGCACCGGTGTCGTTGAAGAAGCATTATCCGGATGCCAATATCACGTTGCGTAGCGACTGGGCTAATTTCCCTGACGAGGACCGCTGTTATTTCCTTGATCCGAGCGACCCATTATATGGAGAGGTCCAGAAAACTTATCTTGCCATACAAGACAGCATCTTCGGTACTGACCATATCTACGGCATCGATCCATTTAATGAGATAGATTCTCCCGACTGGAGCGAGAACTTCCTGAAAGGTGCATCGGAGGGTATTTTCACGACACTCCGCGAGGCCGACCCACAGGCCAAATGGCTACAGATGACATGGAATTTTTACTATGACCGTAAAAACTGGACAAAACCCCGCATGAAGGCGTTTCTTGACGGAGTGCCGGGTGATGACATGCTGCTCCTTGATTACTTCTGTGACGCCGCAGAGGTGTGGAAACGTAGTGATGCTTATTTCGGCAAGCCATATATATGGTGCTATCTCGGCAATTTCGGCGGCAACACAATGCTTGCCGGCAATCTTAACGACGTAGATAATAAGATCGCAGCTGTGGTCAAGGATGGTGGTAAGAATCTGGTGGGTGTCGGAGGTACACTTGAGGGATTCGACTGTAATCCTGTAATGCATGAATACGTTTTCGCCAAAGCCTGGAATCCGGATATGAAGGGGAGCGAGTGGGTGAATATATGGGCTCGATCCAGAGGTGGTGATAAGGCTCCGGAAGTGGTAGAGGCATGGCAGCTTCTTGCCGACAGTGTCTATGTGGATCGTACGGGCGTAGGGCAGGCTTGCCTCACCAATGCACGACCTGCTCTCGGAGAGCGCACAGGTTTCTATACCAATCCGAAATATAAGTATGCCGATCAGAATCTTCTGAAAGCACTCGACCTTTTCCTTAGTGCCCAAGGTGTGGATGATAATGCGGCTTATCGGTTTGATGTAATGAATGTGATGCGTCAGCTTTTGGGAAATAAATTCACCCATCTTAGGGATGATTTTACAGCCGCTTATGAAGCGGGTGATATAACCACGGCGAAGGCTGTGGCCAAGCAGATGGATGAGATTTTGCTTGATATGGATATGCTCATGGCCACCAACCCCGACTTCTCCATGGCCAAATGGATTGCCGATGCACGTGCTCACGGTGTGGATGAGGAGGATGCCGACCGTTACGAGAAAAATGCCCGCACTTTGGTCACCATCTGGAGTCCGCCGGGGCTCAAGCTCAACGACTACGGCAACCGTCAATGGAGCGGCCTTTTGAAATCGTTCTATCGCGGTCGATGGAAACAGTTCACGGATGCCGTTGTAGTTGCAATGGAAAAAGGGGAGACGTTTGATCAGGAGACATTCGTTAAAGATATTAAGGAATGGGAAGGGAGATGGATAGACCAAAAGGATGAGATGACTCCAATTTCCAAAGAAAACCCGGTGTCGATATCCAAGGAACTGCGAAGGAAGTATTTTGACAACTGATATCATGTGTGGTTAAATTCCAAATCCAAACCACTTCTTTATGAATAATCCTTTTGATTACACTCCGGATGCTGACTGTGAGGAGGCTTTCCGAAAACTGATTGTCAGGCTTGAGGCTCTTAGAAGGAGTGGAAGTACCTGTGATGTCAATTTCTGCCGTGAACTCGAATCGGGAAAAATGCTCGGTGTGTTGATCGCTACGGATGCCTATGGCAATCGTCACACTCTATATGCCTTCTCCGGACAGTTGGGTGATGCAGGATTTCACTACGACGGATTTGTAGAGCCGGTGTTTGACTATCTTGATCCCGAGGGCTATTTCAAGATGAAGGAAAGGGATATATCCCGTCAGAATAAAGAGATCGGTCTATGGGAAGAGGAGAATGTGGCAAAGTTGAGGCGCGAGTTCCGGATTGAAGAAGATAGACTCAATGCCGAAGTGGCGGATTATAAGGAGAAATGCCGCTTGTCAAAATTGGAACGCGATGCCAAAAGAGAGTCGGGGCTCGTCTCCGAAGAGACACTTGCAGCCATGATACGCCAGAGCCAATTTGAAAAGGCGGAACTCCACCGTCTTAAAAAACGCAAAGCGGCTTTGTTGGAACCTTTCGCTTCCCGGCTCAGGGAGGCCGAGGCTCATCTTGAGTCGATGAAAAAGAAACGTCGGTCTGATTCCGAAGCTCTACAGAAATGGCTCTTCTCAAATTTCAAAGTGCTGAATGCCCGGGGTGAAAGCCGGAGTCTGAGCGAGATTTTCTCGGCGACTCCTATGGGGATTCCCCCTTCCGGCGCAGGCGAATGTTGTGCTCCTAAGCTGTTGCAGGCCGCCTATCTGCGAGGGTTGCAACCTCAGGCTATGGCTGAATATTGGTATGGTCGTCCCAAAGGTGGAGAGGTTAGAGTGCACGGTGAGCATTATCCCGCTTGTCGTGGCAAGTGTCTTCCGGTGCTTGGTTGGATGCTTCAAGGTCTTTCTGTGGAACCACCGCTTGAAAGCGATATTACATCGAGTGTGGCTCATAATCCGGAAATCATATATGAGAACCAATGGTTTTGTGTGGTCAATAAGCCAAGTGGGATGCTTTCTGTGCCCGGCAAGGGGGAGGCAGTATCCGTGCAGCAATGGCTTTCGGATAGATATGGCCCCGACAAGATGGTGAAAATGGCTCATCGTCTTGATCAGGACACTTCCGGCCTGTTGGTGGCTACTTTCGGCCCTCTTCCATTCAAGGTGATGCAGTCTCTTTTTGCCACTCGCAAGGTTAAAAAGATGTATGTGGCTGAATTGGAAGGCGATTACGAGGCAAACGGCCTTCCAAGAAGTGGACGTATTGATCTCCCGCTTTCTCCGGATTGGCTTGACCGACCTCGCCAACGTGTGGATTTCGAGGAGGGAAAGGCTGCAGTGACAGATTATGAATTCTCGGGTGTAACCGATGGCCGGAGTCGAGTCATTTTTTATCCACTTACAGGGCGTACTCATCAACTGCGTGTGCATGCGGCTTCGGGAAAGGGGCTTGGTATTCCTATTGCCGGCGATAGACTTTACGGCAGGAATGGGGGGAGGGGTGCAACCCGACTTCATCTTCATGCCCGGAAGTTGGAGTTCATATTCCCGCTCGACGGAGAGCATTATTGCTTTGAATCGGCTGTTCCCTTCTGATTTCGATGAGTGGAAGTTATTTTATAGGTAGCTGCGAGAAGTAAAAGTTATTTTCTGAGTAAACCGAGATGCCGGTGTAATTGTCTGAGTAAGAAGTCAGGCATATTTGCTGTAACGCCTGATTAAGAGTTTGGTGCATTATGGAAGATAAAGATAATTTTGAAATAAAAGAGCAGGTCGAAATTGCCAAACCGGTGAAGTCTCCAAAGGGGGCGACAAGGGAACTGAAATCGTCAAATAAAAAGCGTTTCTTCTGGATATGGACAGGAGTGGGCCTTCTTTTAGGTCTTATCGTAGTGCTTGTGTCCCTATTCCTGAAGACCGATGACGAACTTTTGCCGGAACTTGATCCCTTTGATCTCTATCGTGAGCAATCTCCGGAATGGGTACGGCCTGGAAAATATTGGGAAACTCACCGACTCACCCCCAATATCTACGAGGAGGAGACAAACGACGTGAAGGGGATTGTGCTCCACCACACAGCTTTTGAAGGCCCCACCGCCACATTGATCGATGCCCTCTGTAGCCCTAATAGTGGTGTGAGTTGCCATGTCGTAATTGATAAGGATGGCACCCGTTATGTCTTGGCTCCCCCCGAGGCTGTGACGTGGCATGCCGGTTATTCCTACTGGCGTGGTCGCTTCCGCGCAAACCTGTTTATGATAGGAATCGAATTTCAGGGTAACACTCTGGAGGAGCCTCTCACCGATGAGCAGATAGAGAGTGCGATAGAATACATCCGTCCTATTGTAAAGAAGTATAATATACCGAAAAGCGAGGTTGTGACTCACCAGATGATACGTGATGCCTACCGTAAGGCCGTACCAAAAAATAAGAAAGCCTGGCCGAAGGTCGACATAGTTCCGGAGGAATACCATCGTGTGCTCCATGCCCTCGACACCGCCCGTGTCTTCAAGAAATGAAGTTATGCTCCAAAAGTATTGATGTAGGGAAGCCAAAGGTAGTAAAAGTTTCCCATAAAACTTGACCTATAGGGCAAAATGCAGGCTAAAATCGGGACTATCATACGCTAAGGGCCAAAATGTAAGCTATAAATTATATAGGTTGTTGGTTATTTGTAATTTTATACAATTTAAAAGATGTGAGTACTTTATGAAAAAAATGTCCGTCATGTAATTCCCCCATCTTAAAGAAGAAAGACCGACGTAATGGAGTTCAACTTTACAAATGTATGGTGTGCGGAAAATAGTTACGTGGAAAGACCAAACTGACTTCTTAAAAGGTATGGATTCTATACTTAAATAATAGACAGCCAATAAGCGAGATAAGTGAGGTTTTACGAATAAGCCTTTCAACAGCCCAGAGGCGTCTTAAAGAAGTAGGTCAGGAATGAAAATTGCCTTCAATATCAGGTGCTAGTGTGTTTCATCTGGATGTTACCTATTTGGGTCGGAATACTGGTGTACTTCTTGTATTGGAAGCTGGCAACGTTAGAGTCCTCTATAGGGCCCATATTGCTCACGAACATATCTATGACTATGAGGATGCAGTAAGATATATCTCGAAATAGGGAAACAATATTAAGGGTATTGTGATATATGCTCTACAGAAACTGATTGTTGCTTTAAGAGAATACCCTATACAGATGTGTCAGTTCCACATAGTTGCTATCATAAGACATAAACTGACTAAAAATCCGCAACTTGAGGCAGGAACTTTTGAATCTTGTATACGAACTAAAAACATTGAATAAGGACATATTCACAAGGCATTTTCTGGAATGAAAATCCAAATAGAAGCAATTCTTAAATGAAAAGACAGAAATCCTACGACTAACAAGGAGGCTATTCTCATCAGCAACTGAGATCTGCCATAATCAGTATCTATCTGAAGTGGATGTTTACCTTTGAGCATGCTGCGGGAATGCCAAACACCAAGATTATGATAGAAGGCACCTTCTCAGCTTTAAAGAAAAATCCGCGGAATCATCCCGGTATGTCGGAAGAAAATCGCTTGCGATTTGTAAATGGGCTTTTCTTGGCATATGAGAAACTGTATAATTAAAAAGGGCGGTGCACATAAGACCCCTCCAGATTCCATTATGCATATTCTACGACTTTATTTCTGGC
Source organism: uncultured Sangeribacter sp. (assembly GCA_964513775.1). GTDB lineage: Bacteria > Bacteroidota > Bacteroidia > Bacteroidales > Muribaculaceae > Lepagella. Next base: position 65,985 of record CAZEOI010000010.1, read on the forward strand.
ACAGTCGCTCCCCCAGCAGAGATACGTTGCGCTTAAGCCGCAGTGCAAAGTTAACAAATAGTTAGTCTCTCTGTAAATAGAGCCGTAAAAATTAGCCTGCAATTTATCTATACATCTAAATCTCATCGTATATATCCATCTTTCTACCAAAATAGATTATACAATGTATTACCAAGATCAATATATTCCCATGGTCTGGAGGTCTAATTCTTTTATATTTTTAGACTTATAGGTCAAAATGGACGCTAATATTAGTATCCGTTTTGACCTACAAAAGCACAGTCCTCTCAACAAATTAGTATTCAAAATCTTTGAAGGACAGTAATCCGCTGATTTACATTAAAAGTGCAGTGATTTAAGTAATCGTTTGACTTATACGTCTATTTTATCTCATTTCATGTTGAAAACGCAAACGTGCTCCGTGAAGTATTGCCAAAAGGCGTGGCATTATAGAATCAATTTCCGGAGTTTGATCTAGAAGTATTTCGGTGGCTAACCAAACGCTATCTCCTCCGACAATAGTACACTTTACGCACTTGATTTCCTGATTAACGGTATTTGCTACTTCAAGGACTCTGGCTTTATTTCCAGTTATATCCATGATCCCCGGCATGATAAGTTGAAAGTAATCGGAGTCATCGGCGTTGTCAGCAATGATAAAATTTCCTCCTTGATAATGAAAGGAGAGTCCAAACGGAGCTTCTCTATAGGGAAGCCCGTTTCTCAATAACCAATTTTTATATATCTGCATGTGATATAAAATTAGCCCAGTACTCTCTAAATGGGCCATAAAACAAAAAAGCGTGAGAGCCATACTATTGCTCGTTCTCACGGTTAGAGGCTCTGGCATTGCCCATCTCAGTAGAACGAGCAAACTTGCAGAGCCTCACGCAGAATATGTATAGCTACACCGATAGCTTATGGTAACCTATCGGTGAAATATACACATCTGAAGGCATCTACTGTTTGCTACATTCTTGACTGAGATTTGAAACTGCCAGATTTCTAACCGTCAAGAAAGAGCGTCAAGTAAACGCTTTTATGAATATTTATACACTCACTCCGCTTTACGATAGAACTGGTTTCCACGAAGCGGTTTGTAATCGCGAATTTAAATATAAAATATAATATCTCCAAATATTTCATTTTGTTTTTATTGAAGTCGTTGTTTAAGCTTTTTCTTAGACCTGATTTTGATAACTTTCGGATATGATTTTTTGCTCGAAGAGGCATGTTAACGGATCAAACGATCGAGGAGAGGTGTAATGCAGTTCGAAAGATGGTTAAAGACAGGCAAAGAGGATTAAAAACAAAAAATACATATAAACAACAATAAGCTCGTAGAAAATTTAAACAATATTTTTAATTAGTTTACCATTGGAGAAATAGTAGTATAAATATTTGAAATAATTATAAATAAGGATGCTGAAGAAGATTATGGGGGAGACTGTATGCCTGAGTGGTATAGTGATACTGATAGTGCTTGCCTGTTATGCTTCGGTCAGTTTCAAGGCATTGGGATGCACTTATGATAATACCGTAGATCTCCCAGCCCATTAACATGGGCTTCTCCTCGGCATATCACCATTCACATAATCGGGAGCCTGCAACCTGTATTTAGATAACTTGATTATGACGACAACATGGTTTGGGTATACTCTGTAATCAACCCCGACTCCTGGCCGCACTCCACGATGATTGTGATGTATACCAGACCCTATCAGCCTCATCAGACTAATGTACACCATTTAAATAATTATCTTATAGCAAAAAAGAAGGAATTGTTGGAAAATATAGAAGTCGTTGCTATATTTACGCAAAATTTTTATCATTAATTTTTAAACTGATTATCATGGTGTCATTTTCAACGGCAGTCAGTCTCTTCTTCAAGAACTATGCCAATTTTTCAGGCCGTGCGAGTCGCTCAATGTATTGGTGGGTTATTCTTTTCATGTTCATTATCTATTTGATATGTATTCTTATCATGTATTCATTCAATGAGACTTTCGGCTATCTTCTCAACGCCATAGCCGGACTAATTTTCATTGTTCCATATCTTGCGCTTTCTGTGCGTCGTATGCACGATATCGGTAAGGGTGGTGGTTGGATCTTTATCTCTCTTGTGCCATTGATCGGCGGTATATGGTATCTCGTGCTGTGCCTCACCGCCAGTGAGCCCTACGACAACCGCTTCGGTCCTGTACCCGGTTCCAATGAGCTGAAATACTGAAGAATCTTCCTACGATAATAGCTCCGTCTAAAAAATTTTTCATATTTTTTAGCTCCATCGGAAAGACGACATAGTGGGTCGTCTTTCTTTTTTAATTTTGCGACCGTAAACAAATTAAAACGAAATCTTGGTATGAACGTAATCGGAGAGTCGCTGATAAGACAGATGCTCATAATACAAAAGCTTGACAGGGCACAAGTGCCGGTGCCGGTAGATGAAATTTTCTCCTTCCTGGAAAATAAGAGATGGAGTTACGGTTACTCCTATCCTGAAGAGAGGAAATCGCGCATGCGTCTCTTCCAACGGGATGTTGATGGGATATATTCCACCTTTCGATTGGTGGTGACCCGCAACGGCAGGAAATCCTCTTATGAGATAACCAGAAGTGAAAACTGGATTGTTGATTATAATCGACTTTTTGCTGATTTCGATTTGCTGACAGCCATACATCCGGATGCTGAGATCAACCGTCACATAATACCGGAACGTAGCCGCAATCCCGGTTCCGAACATCTGTTTGATGTGTTGAGGGCAATCAAGGAGAGGTGTATGATTGAATTTGATTATGTGAATTATCGTAATGGAGGGTCGATGCGACATCATATGCTTGCCCCACATTTTCTAAAGGAGGATCAAGGACTTTGGTACGTTGTCGGCTATGAGAACGGAAAAGTATTGTTGTTTGCACTTGACCGTATAAAGAACCTTGTGCTGACAGATGAGGAATTTAAGTTTGATGACTCGCTTGACATAGAGGAGAACTTCAGAGACAGTTATGGGATATGGGCTGATCCGTCGATGCCAACGGAGGAGATAGAGTTGCGCTATGACGCTCTTGACGGCAACTTCTTGAAAGCACGTCCGTTGCATCCCTCTCAGACTGTTGTGGCTGATACTCCCGAAGAGTTCCGTATAACTTTACGTCTGAAGATTACCAATGATTTTGTTATGGCGCTTCTGTCGAGGGCCCGGTCGCTTGAGGTGATACGTCCGCTTCATCTCCGCGAGCGCATTCGCGCCACGCTTGCCGACGCCCTCGCCCGCAATTCGTAACCGCTTTGCATATTTAAACCTTGTGAATAGGAATCTCAAATTTTAGTTTAATATAGTTATTGAAAGCTACTTATGAGCAGAAGAAGGCTGATTTTTTATATTGTGACATTTGTGGGCTGCATTTTATTATTCTCATGGTGTGATCCACATGATGAATTTGAAAGAGGTGATAGGATTAAAGTCACAAATCGTTGTTTTGCTACTCGAAAATATGCAACTTTTCAAGAGCTTGAAAAGGCAGCTTATCATGAGGATACAATGACTATTCTTCAATATATATATGATGAAGAGGCACGGTATGTAGAGTATGGTACACAAGCAAGGGTCATAATGTCTGGTGGTCTGTGGGTAGAGGTTCACTTCGACGATGATGGCTTAAGAAATTGGTGGATTGAAAAGAAAAATATAGAAAAGATAAAATAAATACCGCATACATTTGGAAATTATGAGTACTATTGAATACGATGTATCATATTTTCTGTAAGATTTAGATATTCAGAATAAGCAGTTGTTTAAACTATTTCTTTGTCTGGATTTTCAAGAATAGAATCAGACAATATCCCCACTTGAAATTTTGTGATTTTATATTTTTGATGTATCTTTGCATCAGTGGTAGAGACCACAAAATTTTGATAGACAGAATCATTCGGTTTTGTCGATAATTAAGATGAAAGTGAAGTTCGTCCTTCGTCAGAAAGTCTGGTAAATTTTCACGAATGTAGGGATGGCAGTTACTCTCATCACTTGTAGTATTATGCTTTTTGATAAAATCAAGGAGATATACTTCAAGTGTGGGGATATTGTCCTTATACATTCAGGTTTTACCAGAGCCTCTGACGATAAAGACAACCGCCCTCACACTTTCTTTATATTCATCCGGAGCCATAGAGGGTCAACTCTATCAAATAATGTACTAATCAGTCGATTTTAATGAATCATTTTTTAAGACCATATTTGATATCATAATAAGGACATTGAAATCGGTTATTTTTTAGACATAAACTTAATACTAAAACTATGAATTTCGGAGAGATTAAAAAACTGGTAATTGCGGAATATGATAGCCGTGGATTGAAAAGTAATCAGAGATACGAGGCATTGGATGATTTTGAGAATGTCTTGAAGCACAATTTAATTGATTTATGGAATGATGTGAGCAAGTTTCCTGTTGATAAGGAAAAAATGAAAGCTGTTTATGGTAGTAAGTTTCTTAATAAGAACTTGAATGATGGAGAATCAAGCATGATTAATGAAGTATATAAGCAGCTTGCAAAACAGGAAATTACATTGACTGATTATTCGAATAAATAAGAAAAATTAGTAACAAATGGGAAAACGAGAAGACTTTCTAAAAAGCATCTGTGAGGCAAAGTATGGTAAGGGACGGCATCCTGATCCGGCGTTGACCGACTTGCTTCCTGATCAGCTAAGAGAGATAAACAGAATTTATAAAGAATTGGGAGGCTTACTTCCTGATGCTCCGTTTAAATTCGCTAAGTATGATATACCGGTCAAAGATTTTATAATCGAACTGGATGAGCAAGAACACTTCAATCGTTATCGTTTTTACACCTTAGATTCTACTATTTATGAAAATAGCCTTAACTTTGATAAGGTGAATTATAAGGGTTACTGTGCGAAGTATGAAGATAAGTGTAGAACTAACGGAAAATTTGGAAATAATCCCTCTGCGGATAAGCAATTTGGTAAAGTTGATTCAGATGATCTTGGGTGGTCAAGATGGAAACAAAGGGCTTTCTATGACCTCATTAAGGATGCATATTCAATTGCTACAAAGCTTCCTATCATACGGATTTCTATATATGATGAGTATGATGGCGAGACAATAAATGATCTATTGAAAAATCATAAGAAGACTAAGTTGCTTGCTTATGTTGAAGAACGCTATAAGAAGTCAAAAGGATTATAAAAATAATTGCATCCGGTGAAACTTCATCAGATAGTTTCATCGGATGCGATTGATTAATGCGATTGATTAATGTGTAAGCAGTTGTTGACTGGATAAGATAATACTTAGGGACTATTTGGTGATTCACATGTCGTGAAGATCTAATCCTTTTACGTCCACCTCATAGCCATTGAAAATATGGACGCCCGACAGCATTTTCTGAGTTTTTTCCTCAAGCATTGTAAAATTTATATTCTTTCGGTTTCTTTTGATTTCATACACTTCTACTTTCTGATCAATTTCATTGGCAGCGATCATATCAATTTCATTTTCTCCTTTTCTATCCCACCATCTTCCTATAAGAGTGTACCGCTTGCTCTCTTTTGCTTTATCTCTGAAATATCTTTCAAGAGACGTTTCCCCAATTCGTCTACGTCCCGTAAGAACTGTGAATTGGGCATTTTTTTCAGCATTTTCCCTGATCTTTCGCAGTGTAGCGATCTCTTCCTCTCGGTCAAAAAATTTCATAGTCTAAGTAAAATTTTTTTGCAATAGCAACCACGGTTGCGGAAACCGTGGTTGCTATTGCAAAAATAGGTATTTGTTTCAGACAGCAAATGATTATTAAATAGAAACTTAGTTGATGAAATTATAAATTTTCCCCATAAACGATTCTGTAAGGGCTTAAGGGAAGGATTTGAGATTGCGGATCAACCGGTATGGAACAGGCCCAGACATTGTTTAGATTTATGTAGCTTATATTAAAAATGCCGATATAATGGTTTTGTAACTGTCGGTTTTTATTGCTACATTTGCACATCTTATAAGTATGTGTCAGAAGTTAATTGATTAATGATATATACGGATGAGATTTCAAGCTATTTTGATGGTGTAATGGGGATCCATTATAACTGGGAAACGGTTTCGAATATCACCGTGGAGGACGACAAAGCATATATTAATAAATTTGTGCCACATACTGATCTCAATCACTCTAAGACATTTGACGATAATGACTTCTATCAGCATAGAGAAAGTGACCATCAATGGTCTTTTTGGCAAAAAGAATATCTCACTTGACTTTTCAAGTGGGGTAAGGATTATCGTGGGAGAGAATGGTCTCGGAAAAACAACAATACTTAATATACTGAACGAGCTGTTTAAAGGCAATCCTGAGAATATAATCGATTATCCACTTGATTCGGTAAAGATAAAAGCAGAATCTCTTAGCGATGAATTTATATTCACTCGTGAGGAAATGAGGCGATTTAGGGAGTTGG
>CAZEOI010000011.1:0-66973 GCA_964513775.1 uncultured Sangeribacter sp.
AAGAGTCAACAAAATTCTGAGTCGGACCTGTACGACCTACCGAAGATTCCTGGCCTTTGAAGCCGCAGGGAGCGAACGACTGCTCGATTCTGCGCTGATTCCATACGGAACGGCTGAGGATATACTCGTTGTTATGGATCGGGTTGGTCACGAAGCAGTCATAGTAATTCTGCTCGGGATTGTTGTCGGCTGTAGTGTGCAGACGATAGGGATTGCTCTGCTGGGCATTTTTGTTGATGAAGTCGAGACAAGCCTGAGCAGCCTCCTCCCACCACTGTTTATTGCCTGTGGGATTGTTGAGAGGGGATGCACGGTAGACGAGAGCACGTGCTCTGAGAGCGTATGCCGCAGCTCCGTTGACACGACCCCAATTCTCCTCCTCATTGGAGTAACGGAAGGGGAGGTCATCCTTATACTTGTCACATTCATCGGCAATCCATTTGAGGGCATCGGCACAGTTGGTGCGCTCCGGAATGGCCATGCCGGGAGAGAGAATGATCGGCGTGCCGTTCTCGTCATCGCCCACGATAGGTATATCGCCAAACCAAGCGGCAAGATCCATATGGAAGATGGCACGGAGCACACGGGTCTCAGCTATCCAGCGGTCGTAAAGGCGATTGTTGTCGCCCGGTTTCTCACTGTTGCCGATTACGGAGGGCTTTGCATTGATCATAAACTGGTTGCAAGCGCGGATAGCCCTGTAGTAGCTGCTCCAGAAACCGGAAGCATAGGCATGGCTCGATGAGGAGAAGCCATCTTCGAGCACTTTGTGCATATTGTTGCCCCAGTAGCAGATGGCATTGTCGGTCATACAGTCGCGCGAGGCCTGGTCGCCACCGCCGATAGCACCGAAGGCATCCGGAAGGTATTCATAAAGTTTTGCCTGGAAGCCTCGGGTCATGTCATAGTCGCTGAAGACATTGTCGGCCTGCTGTGTGAGGTCTACCTCCTTGTCGAGGTAGTCGCTGCAGGAGGCGCCCCCGAGAACGAGGGCGACCGCTGCGGCTATTGAGTATATATTCACTTTCATAATTGATGTTTCAGGATTAGAAGGTTACGTGAACTCCGAAGCTGAACGTGCGGGTCTTGGGATACCACCAGCAGTAAGACATCGGTTTCTCGGGGTCCATTCCTTTGGGAAGGTGGCTCCAGTTGGCGATATTGTAGGCGTTGAAGTAGAAGCGGCACTGGCTCATATGTATCTTCGAGATGATGTGCTGCGGAAGAGAGTAGCCAAACTCGATGTTGCGGAGGCTCAGATAGTCGCCGTTCATGATCCAGATATCGTTTTCATATGTGGCATCACCCTCGCGGTTGGAGTCGATGTTGTTGAAGCCACCCCAGAGCGGACGCGGATATTTTGCGTTCACGTTGCGTGGGTCGGTGGGATCGTCGGTATAGTAACCCCAAGAGTTGACAACCTCGTGGGTACCCATATTCGACCAGCCGGAGAAGGTGGCAGCCGGAGAGATAAACACCGAGCGGTTGAGGTAAGCGGTGAGCACCGTGCGGAGGTCGAAGCCGGCATATGCCACATTGATTGCCAACGAGGGAGTGAGTTCAGGCATGATAGTGTAGCCTGTGGGAATCTTATCCTTGTTGTCGATGATGCGGTCGCCGTTGAGGTCTTTGAACACGGCGGTACCGAGCTGCTGGTTGCCACCGGAGTAGGAGTTGTAAGGATACTTCTCAGGATGGTCGATCGCATCCTGATGGCTTGTGGCGATCAGGTTGGGATCGGAAGCCCACTGATTGAACCGGAACTGGTTCCAACCGCCGACAGTGCCGTTGAAAGAGCTTTCATACAGACCCTGCACCGAGGTGTATTCGAAGATGGGGCGTCCGGTCTTGCGCTGCCAGGGCACGAGTGGTTCGGTCTCGTCCATCTCAGTGATCTTGTTGCGGTTCCAGGAGAGTTGTCCCTCTACAGAATAAGAGACCTTGCCGATTTTGTTGGCGTGTCCGATCACGAGCTCCATACCTCTTGTCTCCACCTTACCGTAGGAGTCCTTGGCATAGCTGATGCCGAGAATATCGGGAATTGTGGAACGGTTGATAAGGATGTCGGAACGCCATTCCTTGAAGAGATCGACCGAACCGTAGAGGCGACGGTGCCAGAGATCCCAGTCAACACCGAGATTGACCATCTTGGAGATCTCCCAACGGCTGTTGGGGTTGCCTGCCACTGACTCCATATAACCGGGCACCCAGGTGTTGTTGAAGCCGAAGCCATAGCCGTTGTCCTGAGCATAGATTGACTGATAGGGGTAGCGTCCGGCACCGGTGTCGCTCTGACCGGCCTTGCCGTAGGAAGCGCGGATCTTGAGAAGATCGAGATTCGGATTGCGGAGGAAGCTTTCATTGCTCATGACCCAACCTCCTGACACACCCCAGAAAGTGCCCCAGCGATGATCGGGATCGAAGTTATCGTTACCCATACGGGAGATATTTCCTGAGATGATGTAGCGGTTGTCAAACACGTAAGTGGCCTGAGCATTGTAGGAGAGGAAACGGTCGGAGGAATACATCGACATGTCGGCGAAAGCCTCGCGCATGTTGAGACGCTGCTGATAGCTGCGCACGAAGATGTTGGCATCCACATGGTGCTTGTCGAAGTCGCGGTTATACTTGAATCCGAAGCGTGCGTTCAGAGTCCAGGAGTTGGCGCGTTCCTCAGCCGAGGGGTTGGTGAGCTCAGAGTAGGTTGTGGTGTTGGTGAGGGTGAAATCCTCGATGCTCTGGGCGTTGAGGTTGGTGTAGTCGTAAGAATAGGTGTTGATGCTGTTGGTCTGGTTCGAACGGAACACATCGAAAGCATCGAAGCTGACTACGAGGTTAGCCTCCAGACCCTTTGTGATGGGATCGAGATAGCCGTTCACCTCAGCTGTAGAGTACAGGGAGCGGCGGCGGTTCTTCTCCTGACCTGCCGAACCGAGCAGACGTGCAGGGTTGTTAGCGGTGTTCGAGGAGTAGATATAACCTTGCGGAGTGTAGACCGGCTCCATCGGGTTGGCCTCCACCGCACCGAAAGTGGTGAGGTTGAACACAGGTGTGGTGGGCTGATTGATATTATCGATACGTCCGCCGAGGTCAAGACCTACACGCAGATATTTGTTGACGTTGATGTCAAGATTTGAGCGGAGGTTCCAACGGTTGAGGATGTGCTGCATGGTGTAGCGGTCCATCATGTTGGTCCATTTGCTCTCCCACATACCCTCCTGACGGAGATAAGAGAATGATACGTAGTAGCGGGCACGGTTGTTACCACCTGAAATCTGAAGGTTGGTCTTCACGATCGGGGCAGTCTCACGGTATAGCTCGTCAAACCAGTTGGTGTTGAAGTAGCGGTATTTGTCCATACCCTCCATCTGCTCGCCGTTGCACACCTGGCGGTATTTCTCGATCTGCTCGGCAGAATACATAGGCTCCAGACCGGAGAGATAGCGCACCTGGTTGCGGGTGAGAGCCATATTGTAGGAATCCTGCACCTCCATCTTGTTGGAGAGAGTCTGGAAACCCACCTCCTGAGTGAAGTTGATGTGAGTCTTGCCGGCCTCTCCACGTTTGGTGGTCACAAGGATAACACCGTTTGCACCACGCATACCGTAGAGGGCGGTTGCAGCGGCATCCTTCAGCACGGTCACACTTTCGATCGGGAAAGCATCGAGGAATGAGAGGTCACGCTCCACGTCGTCGACGATGATGAGCGGATTACGGGCACTTTGGTTCATGGTGCGGATGCCACGCACATACATCTGAGTCTCGGTCCAACCCGGCTCCGACGACCATTCATAAGTCTCCACGCCAGGGAGCACGGAGTTGAAGGCATTCTGAAGCACGGTTACGGGATAGCGCTGAAGCTCCTCGCCCGATACCACCGAACGGGAGTCGGTGAGATACTTCTTCTGCTGGGTATTGAAAGCCACGGGGACAACGTGTGCGTAAGGATCGGTGTCGGGCTGAAGCACGATAGTGATCGGCTCGGAGAAATCCTCCACCGTATAGATTGCGTTGAGGTAGCCGGTGCAAGTGGCGTTAACCTCATCGTCGTAAGAAGCGTCTTTGATTGTGAACTCGCCGTTCTCATTGGTAAATACCATCTTGCTCTGCTCGGCGAGATTAACCATCGCGCCCGGCACTGGCTTACCCTCGGGATCCACAACTTTTCCCTTGAGGATGTTGCCACCTCCGGCTGCGAGGGCTGACAGTCCGCAACCGGCCATAAGAGCCAAGGCAATGGCGCGGCGGGTCTTGTCGGAAATTTGTTCTATGATGTTGTTCATTGTTTTCAAGATTTTATGGTTGTATTACCAGCCGGGGTTGTTTTCGATGCCGGTTTTCCATACCTCACCCTCGGGTATAGGGTAGAGGTACATCTTCTCCTCAAACACGCGTTCCTGAGCCACCTTTCGGCTCACGGTGCCATCCATTGCCACGTTGATGCCGTAGATGGGGCGTGAGAGAGCCTCCACGGCCACATTCCAGCGGCGCACATCCCATGAGCGGTGCTCCTCGAAGGCGAATTCCACTGTGCGCTCCTTATGGATGAAGTTGCGCATGGCCTCTTTTGAGGTGAGGTCGGTGCGGTCGGCCACGTTTCCGGTGATGCCTGCACGATGGCGCACGGCGTCAAGCATGTCGTAGACCTCCTGACAGGGACCGTTGGCCTCGTTGACAGCCTCGGCATAGTTCAGCAGGATCTCGGCATAACGCATGATGGTCCAGAGACGACGTGCGGTACCGCCATGGTTGCTTGAAAGGATAGTCGCGGGGATATACTTACGCATGTAGTAGCCTGTCGGGGTAGAGTTGGCGTTACCTGTGGGGTTGTCGGCCATGCCGGGGCGTACGTCAATCTTGCTGTCTTCACGCATTGTGCCCCAGGGAGTGCCCTGATAAAGCACTGTGGCCTGCAGACGCGGGTCGCGGTTCTCCCACATCTTGGCATCGTCATAACCGCTGGCTGCATTGATTGCGGGCGCTGCCGCGCCGTTGCTGTAGACGGGTGCTCCTGTGGCATCATACTGAGCGAAGGGTGAAGAGCCGTCGATCATATCATACATGTCGACAAGATTTTGCGACGGACAGTTGCCGCCTGAGCCACCTTCTCCCACAGGAGTGTCGATAGAGATTCCTCCCCACCCGATTGTGCCATCGTTACGGAAGAATATAGTCTCGTTGTTGTTGTCGTTGTAGGTGGTGTAGAGCACGGCATTGCCGTAGTTCTCTGCAGGTGAGATATTCTCAAGAGCAAAAAGACCGAAGAAGTTACCGTAGTCGTTCATAAACGACTTGGCGGCATCGGCAGCCTCCTGCCAGGTGACTCCGCTTTCAGAAGCATAGCGGGGTGAAGCCATGTAGAGCTTTATGCGCGATGCGAGGGCACGGGCCACAGGCTGCGAGAGACGTCCGGCGCGGGAGGTGGCCCAGGCTGTGTCGTGGTCGAGAAGATCCGCCTCACACTCGGCGAGCTCTTTCAGAATGAAATCCACCACAAATTCCTTCACCGTGGGACGGTTGAGGTAAGGGGTGATCATATCCTCGGCAGGATCGAGCACGTCTGTCACGATAGGGACGGGACCGAAACGCAGGAACATCTCCCAGTAGAAAAATGCACGGAACAGACGGGCCTCGGCGGTGTAGATTCTCACATACACGGCGTGTTCCTCGTCAGTGTTTCGCGGGTTCTTGGGAACGAGGTTGATGTTCTCAAGAACCATGTTGCACTTACGGATGCCACGGTAGCGGCTCTCCCAGGTGTCGTATAGCTCGGAGTTGCCGTCAGAGCCGTAGTAGTTGCCGATATTGAAAGTGGTGCGTGTGCCACCGGTGGCGAAAGATGTCTCGGCAAGGTCGGTGGCGGCGTCGAGCCAGGAGTTGTTGATTCGCATCGCACCATGGCGGAGGAAGTTGTAGGTGTCGAGGTGGAACTCCTCGAAGAGGTTCCAGTCGGCAAGCACCTTCTCCTTGGTGAGCTCGTTGGAGGGCTGCTTCTCAAGGAAGTCGTTGCATGAAGAGAAGGATGCAGCGGAGGCGAGCAGCAGAGCGAACGAGATATATTTTAATGATTTTTTCATGAGTAGTTGCGGTTAGAATTGGATATTTACGCCGAAGTTCACGGTCTTACAGATAGGATATTTGTTAGATCCGTTGCTCTCCGGGTCGACGAGACCGTCGAGATGATCCCAAGTCACAAGGTTGTTGGCATTGACGAAGAAACGGCACTGAGTCATGTAGGCATGCTTGATCCATTTCTCGGGGAGAGAGTAAGAGAGCTCGATATTCTTCAGACGGAAGAAGGAACCGTTCTTGAGGAAGAAAGAGTTGCCGCGCTGGTTATGGTTGCCGTAGCTGTCGTAGTGAAGGAGAGGATACTTCGCGTTTGCAAGGTTCTGAGCCTCGGAAAGAGCGGGATTCCAGCGGTCGAGGTGGTGCTCCTTGACCTTGCCACCGCCTACGAATGCGAACATAGCCTCGGCATCGTAGTAACGGCTCACATGGTCGACACCCTGGAACATTATGCTGAACCCGATACCCTTCCAGTTTGCGCCAAGATTGATGGCGTATGTGTTCTCAGGCACGTCGGAATAACCGATGAATGTCTCATCGCGATCATCGATGAATCCATCCTTGTTGATGTCGCGATATTTGATGTCGCCGGCCTGAACGCTTCCGAATGTGGAGACGGGGAGGTTGCCGCCGTCAATGTCAGCCTGAGTGATGAAGCCGTCGGCTACAAGACCGAAGTACTGACCGATGGGATGACCCTCACGTTTGCGATAGTCGGTCTTGAGAGATGGCTCATCCATCTCAGTGATCTTGTTCTTGGCGTGTGAGTAGGTGGCTCCGATGTTATACTGGAAGTCAGGACCGATCTTGTTGTTGTAGTGAAGCTCGATCTCGAAACCTTTGTTGGTGGTCTTACCGAGGTTACCTGCCGCTGATGTCACACCAAACCAGAGGGGACGTGTGAGATATTCGGTGAGGATATCGTTGCGCTTCTCATAGAAGAAGTCGACGCTACCGCTGAGCGAATTGTTGAGGAATCCGAATTCGAGACCCACGTTGTATTTGTGGGCACGTTCCCAGGTGACACCGTAGTTGGGATACTGCTGCTCGTATATGCCGGTCACACCTGTCGTGCCGAAGATATAGTCATTGCTGATCTGGCTCCATTTCTGCTCATAAAGGAATCGCTGAGCCACACCGTTCACCTGGTAAACATCGTTACCAACCTGACCGTAAGATGCACGGAGCTTAAGATTGTTGAGCCAATCAGTAGCACTCTCCATGAATTTCTCCTGAGTGATGCGCCAGCCTAAAGAGAAGGCGGGGAAGAAACCGAAACGACGGTGTTTCGCGAAGTTCTCTGAGCCGTTGTAGCCGGCGTTGAACTCAAAGAGGTAGCGGTCGTCGTAAGCGTATGTCACACGACCAACCACACCCTGATAGCGTTTTGCGAGGTCGCTCTGATAGCGATAGTCGTTCTGCATGTAGAGCACCATAGCTGTCACATCGTGAACATCGGCAAACTTGCGGGCATAGTTCAGCTGAGCCTCGAAATAGAGCTTGTAGATGGAGAGTGAGCTGTGAGTGCTTGTGAGCTGAGTGTCGGAGTTGAAGCGGTTGTAAGCCTCGATCTGCTCATAATTATTACGGTCGTTAAGCTCGTATGTAGCAAAATTACGCATGTAATTGTTACGATGGAAGCTTTCATAGTCGAAGCTCATCATACCACGGGCTGAAAGACCGGGTGTGAGCCAGTCCATCTTGTAGTCGGCGATAAAGTTGGTCTCGTTGACAGTATTCACAGCCTTATAGTAGCCACCCTCGGCCAAAGTCGCGTAAACGTTGCTCTGATACTGGGAGCTGCCGCCGTAAAGAGTTTTCATCTCATCGCCGTTCTGCACCTGATAAGCAATCGGGAAAAGCCAGCCCGGAGTGTGGTTGAGCTGATAGTAGACGTTGCTGTAGTTGGCATCCTCATTTGAGTTAGGACCACGGCGCTCCTCGAAGCGGGTACCGAAGTTTACAGAGAGCTGAAGGTCTTTGGTGAGGAAGAAGTCGGCATTGGCGCGGAAACCGTAACGCTTGTAGTTGAGCGAAGTGGAGTTGCCGTAAGTGTCTTTAGAGAGATCCTTGAAGAGCGACTCCTGATCGTAGTATTCTACAGATGCATAATAGCGCATACGCTTTGTGCCGCCACGTACACTCGCGTTGTAACGCTGAGAGGGTGCGGAGGAGCGGAGAATCTCGTCATACCAATCGACGTTGGGGTAGAGGAGAGCCTCCACGCCTGAGAGCTGCCCGTTGACAGATTTCTCATACATGGCAATGTCGGAAGCCGAGAACTGCGAGGGAAGACCATCATTAGCGAGAGCCTCTTCGAGAAGTTTCACCGATTCGTAGGAGTTGAGATAGGTATCCTTGCGAGTTGGAGTCTGGAACTGCCAAGAAGCTGTAAGGTTAACCACCGGTTTCTGCTCCTTACCGCGTTTAGTGGTGATAAGCATAACGCCGTTAGCACCACGCACACCGTAGACGGCGGTTGCGGAGGCATCCTTGAGCACTGAGATAGTCTCGATGTCGTCAGGGGCGATCTGAGAGAATGAACGCTCCACACCATCCACGAGGATAAGCGGCTGGGCATCGCCTGCGAATGTGGCACGGCCACGGATATAGATCGAAGCGTCGTCGGCACCCGGAGCACCCGAGCTCTGTGATGTGATCACGCCCGGAATCTTACCGGTGATGGCCTGCGAGAGGTTGGCGGAGGGAGTTTCCAACAGGTCGCCGGAATTCACCTGAGAGATAGCTCCCACCACCGACTCCTTTTTCTGCTGGCCGTAGCCCACTACGATCACCTCGTTGAGAGTGGCTGATTCCTCCTGAAGAGTGATCTTGAGGTTGGTCTCACCCTTTACTTCGACTTCCGCCGTGGCATAACCGATGTAAGACACCACGAGCACGGCTTTCTTTGCGTCATTGAGATTGAGCTTGAAGAAACCGTCGATGTCGGTGGCTGTGCCATTGGTAGATCCTTTCTCTATGATAGTTGCGCCGATCAGAGGCTCTCCGGATTGGTCGACGACCTCACCTGTCACGATCTGCGCCATCGACGGGAAGGCAGCGAAGACCAGCAGGATCACCGGGAGGAGGAGGCGGAGCATGGAGCTCCGCCGTCCTTCGGCATTTTTAAGGTTATGATTCATTATGTTTACAGGTTAGATTTTAGGTTTATCATTATTCTACGGTCATCCAGGGATAGTATCCCACTTTGAGGAATTCGAGCCAAGCGAGCTCGCAGGTGAAGAAGAGACCGATAGGAGCGTTGAGATCTGATGCCGAGAACTTGTAGCGAGGCATTTCACGGCCATCGGCAGTGGTCTGGCGGCAATCCATCTTCAAAGTGCCTCCGTTGAAGGAGAAGAGAATCTTCACTTTCGCATCCTTCATGTCGGCCACATAGTTGTCCCAATCGAAAGCTTGCTCCATGCCGGTGTTGCCTGCATCGAAAGAGGCACCCCAGCCGTAAGCATCCGAACGGAGCACGAAGTATTCGCCATAGCCATCTTCACCAACCCAAGGGCCGTTGGAGCAAACGAGGAGCCAGTTGTTCCAGTTGCCTCCATTGCCGGCGTTATGGTTGATAAATTCAACGCCCCACTTGTCGAAGTTGCCGGTGAACTTATTGTTGGGAGAGTGAGCGCTCCACCATCCTGTGGTGCAGTCGGTGGCACCGAGAATATTCTCACCTGAAGCGTAGATATTGCCCACGAATACCTCTTCCGGATTGATGAGAAGATGAGAACCCTCACAAGTAAGGAATGATCCGAGAGTCTCCGCGTCAACTCCTTCGAGGGTAAGAGTCTCTGAGCGCTTGGTGCCGTCAACAGCGGTTACATTGGCGGTGACGGTTACGTTAGTGCCGTTGCGCTTGATGTCGACAGTCACAAACGCGCCATCCATCTCGCTCATGAATGTGTCCCAATTGAAGTCGTGTACCCAATTGTCTTGGTTGTAAGCAGAGCCCCAACCATAGGCATCGGCACGCATATATAGATATTCGGAATATCCATCTCCACCACGCGGAATACCGTTGGTGAGAACAAGAGCCCAGTTCTCCCAGTTGTTGGTCTTTCCACCGTGGTAGTTGTAGAACTCATAATGGATAGTGCCGTTGCCGGTGAGGTTGGCATAGTCAGACCATGTGCTCCAGAATCCGGTGGTGTTGTCCTCCTGTCCGAGGAGCACCCATGAGCTTAAGTCAGGACCGCCGGGGCCGCCGCTGCCGCCGTTGCCGAGGTTCGGGCGGGCAATCTCTTTTGCAGTAACGGTGTTGCGGTACACCTTAATATCATCGGCAAGCCAGAGACCATCGTTATCAGACGATCCGATTGTCATGACCGGCACATTGTTGATGAACTTCACAATCTTGGAGCAGTCGAAACCGGCGAGAGTCTTGCTCACCTTGCGGTCGCCGTCGACCCACCATTCATATCCTTCGTTGTTTACGATCACGGCCACATAATGCCAGTCGCCCGGGGTCAGGTATCCGGTAGTGACGGTGGCGGGATCATTCTCGGTCCATTCTCCGTCGGGGGCCTGATAGACGAATCCACCGTTGGCATTGATGGAGAACCGTCCGTTGGCCGTAGCGTTCTCGAATGTCAACAGTGGTCCGGCAAGATTCTGCGGACGGGTAGTTTCGTTGCCATCTTCGTCGGTGTCGGCGACAACGGGCTGCATCATCCAGAATGTGAATGAGGCTGCCTCCTGAAGCACAACATTGTTAAAGGGGTTGGAAAGGGAAAGATAGCCGTTGTCGAGACGGAGCACGTTTCCTTTAGTCTCGTCGGTGACAATCTCAGGGGTGGAGCCACCCGGATTTGCAACGGCTTTGAAGACCATGGGATCGATACCCTCCTCGGCCTCGAAGTCGAAAGCAGCCACATTCTCCAGAGTGGGTTTCACCTGGTTCCCGGCGGGCGGGTCCTTACGTCCCCAATCATCGCAGGAAGCGGCTGTTGTCAGCAGGACGGCAAGAGCCGCGGCCGACATCCATTTGCTTTTCGTCATGGTAATTTCAGGTTTTTATAGGTTAGTTTTTCGGTTAGTCAGTTAGTGGCCGGCAGGAAACCACCGGCGGCAGGGGGGAGAGGGAGATTATACACCTGCAAAATTATAATATTCGAGGGTCTGCAAGGTGGACAATACGCAAAAAATAGTGGATAAATGCGTAAAAACGTTAAAATGTGGAACTTTCAGGGGTTACATCGGTAGGATTTTCACCTTTCAGCACCGCACTGGGAGCAACGCCGTATTGCTTCGTGAAGCAACGTGTGAAATATTTCGAGTCGTTGAAACCTACCTGGAATGCGATCTCCGTGACGTTCATGCTCCGTGTCTTCCGATTCTTCACAATCAACTCATAGGCGGTGCGGAGGCGATAAGTGCGGATGAGCTGATTGGCGCTCTGCCCCATGAGGCTTTGGAGCTTCTTGTTGAGAAGACTCCGGCTCACCCCGAGAGCCTCGGCAAACTCCCCGACTTCGAAGTAGGAGTTGGAGTAGTTGTCGCGGAGCACCTCCATCACTTTATCTACAAATTTTCGGTCGCGGCTCTCCTCCTCAATCTCGAGATGCTCCACTTTCATATCGTCGATGAAACGGTTTTTCCTTTGGGAGTCGCGGGCGAGAAGGTGACGGATACGGGCGAGGAGCATCTCCTCATCGAAGGGCTTGAGGATGTAGGCATCGATACCTTTACGGTAGCCTTCGAGCCGGGCCTCCGATGCAGTCTTGGCGGTGAGCATTATGAAGGGGATATGGGAAAGGGTGAAATTCCCCTTCACTTTCGCGGCCAATTCGAGTCCGTCCATGCGGGGCATCATAAGGTCGCTTATGATAAGGTCAATATCGGTGGAGAGGAGTATCTTCAGAGCCTCCTCTCCATCGACGGCTTCCGCTACGGAATAGTTGTCGGCGAGCACCGAGCGCATGAAAGCCCTCATGTCGGCATTATCCTCCACCACCAGAATACGAAGCTTACGGTCGGCGGCGGCTTCTTCGGCGGCATCGATGTCAGCGGCGTAATTCTCCTCGTTTACGCTGTCGGAGGTGTTGTGAGTAGGCTCCACGATCGGTAGAATAACCCGGAAAGAGCACCCGGCTCCGTGATTATTTCGTGCGGATATGGTGCCACCGTAAATCTCCACGAGCTTACGGCAGAGGTATAGGCCGATTCCACTGTCGGTGGCACCGATAAGTGGATATTTCATGCGATTCTTTCCCTGATAGAAATGGTCGAACACCTTTTCGCTATCCCCTTCCTCAAGACCGCATCCCGTGTCGCTGACACAAAGGTAGAAACGTTTCTCACCATCGCGACACACACCATTGAGCATGGCGGCATAGATTGTGACCGTGCCGTTGTCGGGGGTGAACTTTATGGCGTTTCCTATCAGATTGGTGAGCACCTTGCGTAGCGCATCTTCATTATATGGGAATATCGGGGATGAGAAATGCATCACGGTGCGCAATGTTATTCCCCTTTCCATGGCATAAACCTGGAAAGGGAGTATGATCTCTTCGAGAGAACGGCGGATATCCCCTTTTGTAGTGACCGGCTCCATCTTGCCTGATTCAATCTTGCGGAAGTCCATCAGCTGATTCACAAGAGAGAGGAGATAGCGGGAGTTGCGGGCCACAAAGTTGAGCTGCTCTATCACCTTTGGATTTGTGGAGAGCCGCATGGCGCGTTCGATCGGGCCGATTATCAGAGTGATGGGGGTGCGGAACTCATGGGTGATGTTTGTGAAGAATGAGATACGGTCGGCGGTGAGTTGCTGCACCTGAGCTTTCTGCTCAGAAATCTCGCGCACACTCTCCTCCACAGCTTTCTGCAACTCGTTGCGTTGCCGCTTGAGATCGGTGAGACGCCAACGATAAATCGCGATCACCACTCCGATCAGGATAAGTATCATAAGGATGATAAACCAGGGCCGACGGTAGAAATTGGGTATAATCTCCACCTCGAAACGCGACACCGGGGCAGTCTCGACATCTTGATTCTGCATTACATACTTCACCTCCAGACTATAATTGCCCGGCAAGAGGTTCATGTAGGCCACGCTGTGACGTCCGGCAGGGAGTTGTTTCCATTCATCCTCATATCCCTTCATGCGGTAATAATAGCGTCCGCTGTTCTGCGAGGCGTAGTCGAAAGCGGAGAACCCGATTTCGAAGTTACGGTCGTTTTCTGAAATGCGGCAGTTTTCAGGGTTGCCGAAACATGTGTCATCGCCGACAGACAGGGATGTGAAATGCACGGGGAATTGCTCCTCTTTGAGCGATTCGAGATGCTTGACGGCCAACATGCCGTCGACACTTCCGAAGAGAATCTCACCGTTGGCAAGACGGCGGTAGGCGTTCCAGTAGAATTGCTCGGTGGGGAGACCATTGTCACGGTTGAAGTTTATGAAGCGTCCTGCCGGGGTAAGGCAAGAGAGGCCGTGGTATGTGGCGAGCCAAAGATTGCCTTGAAGGTCTTCGGCTATTCCGTGGATTGCATCGCTCGGCAGTCCGTCGTCGATACTTAGATTGGAGAATCGGTCAGATTTCCTGTCGTAACGGTAGAGTCCGTTGCCATTTGTTCCCACCCATATTGTAGCATCGTGAGCCACAGCAAGTGCCGAGACCTTTTCCGGCACCAGACGTTCGGTGTCGTCGAGCTTGAAGGGATAGTGCTTGTAATTAAAATCCTTATGATGGTCTGTCTTATGCAGGTCAATGGCCAGGAGTCCGTCGAGACCTCCTATCCAGAGATTTCCGTCGGGAGCGATGACAGAGGCCACCGATCCTCTGAAGGATTCCGCGTCCTTGAAAGGGATCTCAATTTCTCCTGATTCAAGGTTGTAGATGTAGATGCCGGTGTTTACACCAATCCAGATGAGATTGTTGAGGGGGTCGAATATCAGCGAACCGATGTAGTCCATGGAGCGTCCTGAGGGGGTGTGGCTGAAGTGTGTGGGCTTGTGGCGGGGATTGAGACGGTCGAGCATTGCGAGTCCGCCGCCCCAGGTTCCGACCCAGAGATGACCGGTGTGATCTGAAGTTATGGCGCTCACTGAGTTGTGGGGAAGTGTGGCATCATCACATGTGAAATGTGAGAATCCCGATTCATAGCCGCCGATGCCACGGTTGAGGCCACCCTCCACAGTTCCCACCCAAAGAGTGCCGTCGCCATCTTCATGGATAGCATTCACGCCATTTGGTGAGAGTGAAGAGGGGACAGCGGGGTTATGACAGAGCATTTTGGTGTCGATGCGCTTGGGCGAGAAGAGATTGAGTCCGCATCCCTCGGTGCCTACCCATAGATTGTCGCCATCGGAGAGGAGGCAGTTTATGAAATTGATGCTTATGTTGCGTGGCTGACCGACGATCGATGAGGTGTCGACAGTGGCTATGGTGCCGGACGAGGGCGAGAGTAGGTTCAGTCCGTTCAGACAGCCGATCAGGAGTTCTCCGTCGGAAGTCAGGGCAAGGGAGGTTACAAAATTTTGAGAGAGAGCGCGGCCGGGTCCTGAGAAGACGTTGTATAGTTCCACCACGCCGTCATCGGTGTTGAATGAGAATAATCCATCTTCCGTGGCAATCCAGATGCGTGAGTCGGTGGCAGCGAAATCGGCTATGAATATCATTGGCTCAAATCTCAGATCGGGAGATAGAGGGGTTGATTTGATCTCATTTCCGGCTACGGAGAGATGACAGATCGAGGAGCCTATGGCTGATAATACTCCCGGGAGCTTGTCGGGGAGTGCTTTCACAGCACTGAATGTTACTACGGAGTCGATTTTGTGGGGTGTGGAGAGATATCGGGAGATATTGCCCTTTTCGTCAAATGTCAGGCAGATTATGTCTGTGGTGTTGCGCATCCATATGTTGCCGTCGCGGTCGAGGGTGACGGATGTGGTAGGGATCAGGGTAAAGTCGGGGTATTCTTTTAACTTTATGATGGATGTGGGGTTGATGACTGATAAATCTTCGAGGTTGATTATGTCGATTCCTCCGTCGCTTGCAACCCAGAGACGGCCGAACCGGTCTTCTACGACATCGCGGGAGAAGGAGCTTTTGATGTTGTGAGATAGGGAGTTTGGGGTGAATGATATAAATTGATAGCCGTCGTAGCGGGCGAGTGCGGCGGATGTGGAGATCCATATGTAGCCTTGGCTGTCGCGGAATATGTCTTCCACGAAGTTGTGGGGGAGGCCTTGTTGCATGGTTATGAAACTCACTGTGTAGTCATCGGGCATGTCGCGGTGGGCACCGAGCGTTTTTGCCGGTGGCATTACCGTTATCAGGATTGATGTTATGATGGCTATAAGTGTATGTTTCATCGTTGCTTTTGTATTCGCTTTTGTAGTTGCTTTTGTACTCGCTTCTGTAGTCGCTTTTGTAGTTGTGTACTCGCTTTGGGGGTTGTGGGTCGGGATTATTTTTTTGGAGCTCGGAATTTCGTGCTTCGCTTACGCTGTGCACGAAATTTTTTAGGCTCCAAAAAAACAAACCCCTCCCCACAGGGGTTGCAGATGCTCTCGTTTCACTCAAGAGTTATGAGGAGTGCCACATGAGGAAGGGTGGGGAAAAAGTTGACTACGTAGAGAATACGTAGAGAGTCCGGAGATAAGAGTAAGGGTGAGAAGAGGATGAGAAGAGTAAAGATGAGCATAGGATGAGAAGAGGAAAGATGAGAGAAGAGTGGGGAGATTGGAGAGGGGGGAGAGGGGGAGGAGAGAGGGGGTGGGTTAATTGAGGGATAGGGTCACGATGCTCTTGGCGGGGAGGGTGACGGTGAGTTTGCCGTCTTTTACCTGCCATCCTTTTGCAAAGGGCTTGAGGGTGACTTTCTCCGGTTGACCGAAGTCGTTGTAGTCGTTCATCGAGGCTGCGGTGATGATCTCACCGGAGATGTTCTTGGCTGATACGCCGGAGAGGTTTACGGTGATTGTCGCGTCGTTCTTGAGGTCGGTGTTGACGAGTGAAATTGTTGTCTTACCGTTCTTTACGGAGGCGGTGGCGCTCACAACGGGCACCTGACGGCCATCGCGAGCTTTGATCATCGGGGTGGCTACGTTGAGGGGGAGGAGTTTGGCATCCTGGTGGGGTACGTACATTTTGAATACGTAGTAGGTGGGTGTGAGTACCATCTGATCACCTTTTGTGAGCACCATTGACTGGAGCACGTTGGCAATCTGTGCGATGTTGGTCATCTTCACGCGGTCGGTGAATGTGTGGAAGGTGTTGAGGCTGAGCGCTGCTACCATTGCATCGCGAAGTGAGTTCTGCTGGTAGAGGTGACCCGGCACTGTGCCCGGTTCCTCATCAAACCAAGTGCCCCATTCGTCAACGAGGAGACCCACGCGTTTCTGGGGGTCATATTTATCCATGATCTGGCAATGGCGTTTTACCACATCGCCTACCTCAAGACATTTGCCGAGAGTCCAGTAGTAGTCGCTTTCATCGAAGTTAAGGGCGGAACCTTTGCTGCCGCTCCAACCGAGCACGGTGTAGTAATGCAGTGAGATGCCGTCCATATGGTGACGGGCGTTGCGCATCATCACCTCAGTCCAGTTGTAGTCGTAGTCGGAGGCACCGGAAGCAATCTTGTAGAGACGGTTGCCGTTGAAGTTGCGGCAGTAGGTCTGATAGCGACGGTAAACATCGGCATAATATTCGGGAGTGAAGTTGCCACCGCAACCCCAGCTTTCGTTGCCGACGCCGAGGTATTTGAGTTTCCAGGGCTTCTCGCGACCGTTCTGTTTGCGGAGAGTAGCCATCGGGCCATCTTCTGCTGTGATGTATTCCACCCATTTGGCGAGTTCCTCAACGGTGCCGCTGCCGACATTACCGCTCAGGTAGGGTTCGCAACCGAGGATCTCGCAGAGATCGAAGAAGTCGTGTGTTCCGAATGAGTTATCCTCCACGGTGCCACCCCAGTTGTTGTTGACCATGCGTGGGCGATTCTCTTTGGGACCGATTCCGTCCATCCAGTGATATTCGTCGGCAAAGCAACCGCCGGGCCAGCGAAGCACGGGCACGTGGAGCTCTTTGAGAGCGTTGAGCACATCGTTGCGGTAGCCGTTGGTGTTTGGGATGGATGATTCGGGACCCACCCAAAGGCCACCGTAGATGCAGGTGCCGAGGTGCTCGGCAAACTGGCCGTAGATCTCTTTTTGTATCACAGGGCTCTCCTCAGAGGGGAGAAGGGTTATGGTGGCTTCGTTAACAGCCGCCGACGCCGGGAGCACACACAAGGCGGCTCCGGCGATAAGGCTTAGTATTTTCTTCATTGTCAAGGAGTAAGAAAGTGATTAAGGATAATCGGGTTATTTGCTGAAGCGATATACTGCAAAAGTCTTGGCCGGAATGGCTACATTCATATCGGTGATATCCTTATCGGTGAAGGTCTGGGTCTTCGGCTTCACGATCTCCTGATTGTCAAGCGTATTCTCTGCGTCGTTGTCAGCATGGAGAGTGGTGACGGTGACAGTGGAATACTTCTGATTCTTCTTCAAACCCTTGAAGTCGATCTGGAGATCCTGGGGAGTATCACCGGTGTTGGCTACCTTCACGATTATGTCGCCCGAGGGATCCTCTTTTACAGCAGATGCGAAGAGGCCATTCTGCCCTTCGTTGCCGGCTACGGGTTTGCCATCCATCTTCAAAGGCACCACCTGGCTACCCTTGTTGTGGGAGTAGAGCTGCTGCACATAGTAGCTTGCAGTAGGCATCGAGCGGAAATTGTCATACCATATCATATCGGGGCGCCACTGCCATCCCTCCACATGGGCGAAGAGGGGAGCGTAGGTAGCCATCTCCACTATATCGGCGTTGCGCTCCAGCCCGGTCATGAAGGCTGCTTCGAGAAGCGCTGCGTTGAAGTGGTTGTATTTCTTTCCTTTACCGTGGCAAGCATATTCTCCGGCAAATACTTTCGGACCCTTACGGTCGTAGTTGTCGTAGCGGTTGCCCTGAGCGAGGAACCAGCTTTCGGGACGGTAGAAGTGCTCGTCGACGAGATCTGCTTTCAGACGTTTCATCTCCGGCCAGAGATAGTCGAACTGTTTACCTTCAGAGTCGGGACCTGAGCTACCCACAATCTTGATGTCGGGATATTTGGCACGCACGGCCTTTACGAAGTGTTCGAGGCGGGCCGGATATTCGGGACCCCACTGCTCGTTGCCGATGCCTACATATTTGAGGTTGAAGGGTTCGGGATGACCCATCTCTGCGCGAAGTTTACCCCACTCGGAGTCAACCGGACCGTTTGCAAACTCGATAAGGTCGAGCACATCGTCGATGAAGGGCTGGAGCTCATCAAGACTCGCATGGGCGGCCTCATCATGGTTCTGGAACTGGCATACCAGGCCAACGTTGAGGATCGGGAGAGGCTCGGCGCCTATATCCTCGCTGAGGAGGAAGTATTCATAGAAGCCGAGACCATAGCTCTGGAAATAGTCGGGATAGAAACGATGGGGGAATGTGTAGTGCCAGCGGTTTTCGTTGACGGGACGGTTCTCAACGGGGCCGACAGTCTCTTTCCACTGGTAGCGGGTGTCCATGTCGGTGCCCTCGACGATACATCCGCCTGGGAAACGGAACACACCCGGTTTGATATCGGCGAGTTTCTGCACGAGGTCGGCACGGAGACCATTCTCACGGCCTTTCCAAGTGTCGGAGGGGAAGAGGGAGATATGTTCGAGATCTACGGTGTTCTCCGGTTTGAGAAGGAATATGCGTAGCTTACCCTTGTAAACAGTCTCGGAGGGCTTGAGAGTGACCTTATACTTTTTCCACTCTTTCCCTTTCACCTCGATCTCCTGCGAGCCTTTGTTCTGGCTCTCACCCATAGTGGCGGGATCTTCGAGTTCCACACGTAGTTTGGCAGTGCCGCCATCGGGTACACGGGCATAGACCGAGAAGATGTAGTCTTTCCCCTTCTCGAAGCTTACACCGAAGAATCCTTCGTTGTCGAGACCTGTCCATTTGTCGTTGTGACCGGCGGGAGAGAGACGCACGTAGTTGGGATTGCGTTCGAAGGGACCGTCGTTGAGCACCTCCACCTTGCCGAAGGCACTCCATCCCTGAAGGGGAGTGGGGAAATCAAACGAGCGGTTTTTGATCTTCTCGGCGTAAATTCCGCCATCGGCCGCATAGTTTATATCCTCAAAAAAGAGGCCATACATGGTAGAGGGAATCTGTGCCCCCTTGGCGTTAGGCTCTACTACAAGCTTATTGACAGCCGCACCCGCCGACGCGAGACAGCCTACAGCAAGCAGAGCTGAAAGAAGTTGTTTTTTCATGATGGGGTTATATTGAGTTTTTCGTGTTGATGCCGGCAAATAAGTCGTTGCTTACATGCCGAGATGATTCGGATGCAAATTTACATAAAATAATCTTTTATGATAGTGGAGAATCTGTGCAAAAAAGGTGGAAAAACGGCGATGCTAAAGTCAGAAAGAGAGAAATCATATAATTTTTAGCTTTTTCGGCACCGTTGACCATGAGAAGAGCGGAAGCATCCCTTGGGGGGATATCGGCATCGGCTCAGGGAGCATTCCGGCGAGATGGGCGAGGAATCCGGTCACTTCCTGAGGTGAGGAGGAGAGACGCAGCTCCTCCATGCTCATCGAGCGGTCGCGTTTCGAGAGACGTTGCCCGGCATCGTTACAGAGGAGCGGGACATGTGCGAACTCCGGGGCCTGACGCCCTAAAAGCCGATAGAGGTAGATCTGCTGGGCTGAGGAGAGGAGCAGGTCGCTGCCGCGCACCACTTCGGTGATTCCCATGCGGGCGTCGTCGGCTACAACCGCCAACTGGTAGGCCCAGGCCCCGTCGGCCCGTCGGAGAATGAAGTCGCCGCAATGATCACGCAGGTTGACGGCTTGAGGACCATATAGACGGTCAGTGAAACGAATTGTCTCATCCGGCACAAGAATGCGGGTGGCTCTTTCGGTCTTGTCATCCGGGGGAGCAATAAGGGTGCCTCCGAGTCTGGCCGGACGGCATGTGCCGGAATAGACCACGCGGCCATCGCTTTCATGAGGTGCTTGAGTTGCCATGATATCGGCGCGTGTGCAGAAGCAAGGGTAGGTGAGTCCTGTAGCTTCGAGTTTCGAGAGTGCCTCCTCATATATATGGTGGCTGCGGCTTTGGCTGTATGGCGGATTGGGACCGGTATCGTCAAGTCCCCCCTCATCCCAGTCGAGCCCGAGCCAGTGGAGATCATCTTCTATTAGGCGGGCGTATTCATATTTTGAGCGCTGGGGGTCGAGGTCTTCAATGCGCAATACCCATTTACCCCCCTGCTTCTTGGCAGAGAGCCATGATATGAGAGCGGCAAACACGTTGCCGAGGTGCATACGTCCCGATGGCGACGGGGCGAAACGTCCTTTCACTTCGACAGAGCTACTATTTGAGGTTTCAGTTACTTCCATGTCGCGAATATAATTAAAAATATGAGATATGCCAAAAGTGGGAAGTGTAGAGGGGGAGAAATGTGAGATAAATTGAAGAGACCAAACAGAGAATAACGACAGTTGTGAAAATGAAATGCGGGTGTGCCTTTTATGACACACCCGCAAATTCCGTTGTAGTAATTTATATTTTACTCAATATCTTACGGTAACTCGATCTGAACCGAATACTGTACCTGTCCCCAGCCACCTACACCTGGGATTTCATAAATGGGTGAAAGCACTGCGTAACCCGGCTCGTACCATAAATTCATGCCAGCTACATCAGCGGTGTAATAGACATTAATTGGCTGACCGGCCGTAGCTTGGTAAAGCAGACCGCTACTATATGAGTTGAAAGCAAGATCGCCGTTGTCGAGTTGCCAGAACTCTACATATTCCGGACCGCTTGAACTGATCCAGTCTTCCCAGTCTTCCTGACCATCGGCAGAAGCATAATATGCTTTGTAGGGGTTAAGCACACGGTAGCGTTCGAAACCGTCGGCTTTAAGGATCTCCACAGGATAAGGATCTGAATCATCCATCATCCAGGCATCAAAGAATGTGCCTGTGCCTATGCTTGACCATGTGTAGTTCACCGGACATTTGATAGCCAAAGCCGAGATACCGCTATAGCTGGGTGTTCCCTCAAACTTAAGCGTGCCTGCATAAGTGAAAGGAGGAGTGGCATTGGCAATATCGATTACGATCTCAGCGGTGTTCTTTCCGGCCTCGAAAGTCACGGATGAGGGCACTGTGATATCCTCAGGGCAGTTGGCAGCGGGTGTGAAAGTGATATTCACTGTCTCAGAACCGGAGGTAACTGTACGGTCAAGAGGAATTACAATTTTATTTGCGCCGGGAGCCAGATTCTCATTGTATTGAGAGCTCTGGAAAGAGAGTCCGGCTTCAAGCGGAGCTTCGTCCCAATATCCCTTGTCGGAGCAGGAAGAAATCCCGACCACAGCGGCTATAGACAACGCCACTGATATTATCTTGTTGAATTTCATGTCTGTCTTGATTGATTAATATATTTACTCTACGATAGGAGTGGGCACACCACCCTCGATGTTGTTGGCACCGATTGCCGGGTTGGCCTGCATCTCGCTCTGAGGGATAAGATAGATTCTCAAGGGGTCGTCGGCCGGAATGTCGAACACAGCAGCCGGCTCGAAACCACCGCCGACACGGTTCATCGGTTTCTTAAGACGCTGGATGTCGTAATAAGCGAGACCCTCGCCCCAGAACTCTATACGACGCTGATTCCAGATCTCATCCTGAATATCTGTAGCAGAAGTGGCGGAGCAATTGTAGGAGGGGTCGCGGTAGGTCTGCACGAAATTGTTGAGGGTAGTCACAGCTCCGGCAGTATTGCCCGACATAGCCTCGGCCTCCGCCTGGATATAGTACATCTCCTCCACGCGCATCAGGGGTATGTCGTTGAGGTAGCAGATACCTGTGAACATGCTCTGATAGGAGTCAAACTTCACATTTACGTAAGCGGCCTCTGCCTTGTTCTCGAAATAGCTCCACACAACGGCTGCATGAGCTTCATCGAGGTTGGGGCTCTCACCATTCTCGTCACACCACCAGCCCTTGCGCACGTCGGTAGAAGGTATGGCGTTGAAAAGAGACTTGTTGATCATTCTGTACACACCTACCTGTGCGTAACCACCGGTATAGAATGTTACGAAGTGACCGGGCCAGCAGTGAAGGTTACCAACCTCGCCCGACTCGATATCGGTGGCGAGAATCCATGAGCTGTCGGCTGCGTCCCAGAAAGAGGGGCGTGAAACCTCCGCGATGGAATAAGGTGTGCAACGGCTGTTCTCGATTACATACTTGGCATCGGCAGCGGCCTCGGTCCACTTGTTCATCACAAGATAGATGCGGGCACGCAGACCGGTAGCTGAGGCTGCAGTCATGAACTGCTTGGCGAGGCGATCGGAAGGAGCGATGTGACCTGTGCCCTTGAGCAGTTCCACAGCCTTGTTGATATCGCTGAGAATCTGAGTGTAAACCTCCTCAACTGTAGCACGGGGAGCTCCATTCACAGCGGCCTGATCGGCGTTCTCCTCTGTAAGGATGGGCACACAGGGCTTATCCTGATTACCAACATAGGTAAACTGATACATCTGGGCAAGGTTGAAATATGACCATGCACGGTAGCCCAACGCCTGAGCCATGAAATACTGGAGAGTCTCGTTGGTAGTCTCAGGGTCGATGGTCTTAAGTATTGCGTTGCATGAGTTGATCATATTGTAGTTGGTGCCCCACATGTAAGCGGTAGCTATTGAAGTGGCAGCTTTATCCGAGTAGGTCAATGCACTGTTAAACCAGTTGTATCCACTGGTTGTGGCGGGCATGTCAGCAGTTCTGGAGTCCATGAAGAGCATCGATGACGGCCATCCGAAATCGCTCTGATAGCTCGAATTTTGGTAGACACCGCAATATTGCTTTGTCATCACAGGGAGGGCATTCACGCTTGCCTCCGCCATGGAGGGGTCGTTGGCCACCACCTGCTCCTTCTGATCGGAGGTGATGGTGCCTCCCATCGGTTCTGTGTCAAGGTCGTTGCAGGAGCCAAGGAAAGCCAAGGCCGCCACAGCGGGAAGAAATTTATATGTTGTCTTCATATTGATTGCTTATTGAGATTAGAATTCAACTTTGAGTCCACCCGACACACAACGCACGGCGGTATAGGTAGAAGTTGTAGCGGAGTAGTAACCCTGACGTGGGTCAAGACCCTTGCGTGCGCTCCAGAGAGCAACGTTGTCGGCCGATACATATACCCTGATGTTGTTGATGCCGATCTTGTTGGTCAGATTCGAGGGAATCGTATAGCCCAATGTAATGTTGTTGAGCGATAGATAGTTGCTTGATACAAGGGCGCGGTCGGTTGTGTATGATGAGAAAGTGTAGGAGTCTGTTGCATCAAGACGGGGCACGTTGGTGTAGGGATTCTCGGGAGTCCATGCATTGAGAATATCCTTGTGCCAGTTCTTTCCGTAATCGCTTGAGTAGCCTGAGCCCATCAAACCCTGATAGCCGGAGTCGATGATCTTGCCACCGATCTGGTAGCTGAACGCAACTGAGAGATCGAAACCGAAGGCTGCGAGATTGGTGCCGAAGCCGCCGTAGAAGTTGGGAAGGAGATTGCCTGTGCCCTGACGGTCTTTTACATCATAATTGGTTTTCACACCATAGCTGCCGTCGATCTTATTGTTATCATCGTCATACTGCCAGCCCCAGTAGAGAGCCTTACCGGTGGCGGGGTCTACACCTGCATATTTCACGAGGTAACGCTGATATCTTGACTCACCCTCTCTATAGATATATGAACCGTCGATCCATTCGCCGTTGAGCTCGGGAGCAAGCTTGAGAATCTTGTTTTCGATCCAGGTGCCGTTGAAGTTGATCGACCAGTCAATCTTGTCGGTCTTCACCGGAGTGTAGGTCACTTCGAGTTCCATACCGTTGTTGCGCATAGAGCCAACGTTCATCGGGATTGAGGTGTATCCGAGCGAAGGAGACACAGGACGGTTGTAGAGCATGTCGGAGGTCTGACGGTTGAAGTATTCCAACGTACCGGTTACCTTACCGTTGAGGAACGCATAGTCCACACCGACGTTGAATGAGTTGGAGGTCTCCCATGTGAGGTCGGGATTACCTTTGTAGTAGAGAGAGCCGTCGCTCCAGCTTGTTGAGCCGGTGATTGAATACTGATCGAGATAAGCGTAGTAGTTGCCCACGTTATCGTTACCTTGCTGACCGAAGCTTGCGCGAAGCTTCAACTGGTTGAGCCATGTGTTGGCACTCTCCATGAATTTCTCCTTGGCGATATCCCATGCTCCGGAAACCGAGAAGAAGTTACCCCAGCGATGCTTGGGAGCGAAACGGGAGGAGGCGTCGCGACGATACATACCTGTGAGGAAGTAGCGAGCGTCGAAGTTATAGTTGATCTGTCCGAGGATACCACGGGTGGCATACTCATTGAGGTAACCGTAACCTCTGCGGCCGTCGTTGAAGAGAGTGTTGTTGATAGCCCAAGAGAATGGATTGTAAAGACCCTGTCCGGTTGCCTCTACCATCTCATATTTGTAGTCGTAGCTTTCATAGCCCACCATCACATCGAGATTGTGGATATCGTTGAAAGAATGCTTGTAGTTGGCGATGCCCTGAAGAGTAAGGCCGGAAGTGCGGTTTGCCTCCTGAGTGGCGTTACCGCCCTGTGTTGTAAACTGGCCGTAGATGCCGTTGAGCACCATATGGTAGCGGGTGTTGTCGATTGAATAGCCCAATGTGCCGGTCAGGGTAAGACCGTTCACCGGAGTGAGCTGGAGATACCACTTGCCGTTAAGGATATCCATCAGATACTCGCGGGAGTCATAGATGAGCTGACCTGCAGGGTTGCCGTTAGTGATGAAAGGACGAGCCCAGGGAGTAGACTTCGAATCACCGTAGTCGTAGACAGGCTTGTTGTAAGATTCGTCGATCACGACATTGCCCTCGGCATCGCGCACGTAGATAGGATAGATCGGAGCCATGTTGTTGGCTGCGTAGAATGCGTTGCCGTTGCTGGTGGAGGAGTCGGAGGTCATATCGCGGGGATAATCACTCTTTGCGTATGCATAGCTGATGTTTGTGCCAAGTTTCAACCAATCGGTCACATTGTAATCTACGCTGAGACGTGTGGAGAGACGCTCGTAGCTTGAGTTCTTGATCACACCCTCATCCTTGGTATATGCACCGTTGAAATAGTAGTTGTAGCGTTCTGTAGCACCTGATACGCTCAGGTTGTATTCCTGACGCAGACCGTTGCGGAAAGTGGCGTCTGCCCAGTCGTCGGGAGTGAAATAGTAGTCGCCATATCTATAGCCCAGAGTGGCATTGGGATTCAACTTGCCGTTCTCTCCGATAAGGAACTCTCCATCGGGCACAGTGTAGACCTGATAACCCAAAGCGGAAAGCATCTGGTTGTTGGCATAGATATGCGCGTTTGCGGGAGTATAGCCGAGGCTATAGAGAGCTGCATTACGCTGTGCCATATAGGCGAGCTCGTAATACTGAGCCGGGCTGTCGATCACGTCATAGTTCTTGATCTCACGGCTGTTGGCGCCCCATTTCGCGTCAAGTGTCACCTTAGCCTTGCCCATCTTGCCTCGCTTGGTGGTGATAAGGATCACACCGTTGGCACCACGTGCGCCATAAAGGGCAGCGGCAGCCGCATCCTTAAGCACGGTCATCGACTCGATGTCGTTCGGGTTGAGAGCTGCAATGTCGCCGTCATAAGGCACACCGTCAAGCACATAAAGAGGATCTGAGTTTGCGTTGATGGAGCCGACACCACGGATACGCACTGTAGAGCCGGTGCCCGGCTGGCCATTGGAATTGAGAGTCTGCACACCGGCCACTACACCGTTGAGGGCGTTGGTGACGTTGGTCACAAGACGATCTTCAATTGTGGATGCGCTCACGACAGAGGCAGCACCGGTGTACTCCGATTTCTTGGCTGTACCGTAGGCCACAACCATAAGGTCGTCGAGCTCGGTTGCATCACTTGAAAGTTCGATTCGCATCGGGCTGTTGGTGATACGCACCTTCACGGTCTTCATGCCGATGTAAGACACCTGAAGTTCCTTCACATTTGCCGGCACGTTCAGATTGAACTTACCGTCAACATCGGTTGCCACACCCTGGCCGCCTCCGATTGGCATGACTGTTGCACCGATAATCGGCTCGCCGTCACTGATATTGACGACCTGACCCGATACGGCGCGAGTCTGTGCCATCACAGACAGGGTGCATGCCATAAGCGTCATCAAAATTAAAAACAGTTTTCTCATACTTAAAAAATTAGAGATAAGTTGGTTATTGTTGGTTGCTGTTTTGCTTGGACTGGTTGTTTTGCTTATTTGTTTCTGCTCGTTTGGTTGCTTGGTAATCAATACGGTTTCGCATCTTTTCCCTGTCAAAAAGTGGCTGTATTTAAACGTCCCATTTTTTACCGCAACTTTTACAGTTTAACTAATATTTACTTAAAGACTCTTAATTTTCCTATCAATTTATGAAATGGAAATTACTTAATCTTTAAATGTTTTAACTCGATACTCAATCATCCTAAATTAAACGATAATCGCATATAATGCAGTTTATCTTTACGTTTGGTTGATTATATAGGGCGCAAAATTAACAGAATACTATATAAGTATGTTATAAAACATAGTTAAAATTAGTTAATTTATTCTTAAAATATATTAATTTTAACAGATGTATAATAGAAATATCAAGTTGAAATTTAATTTGTGGTAGTTTAGTGGCATTTTGCCATCCTTTTTTTTAATATTTAATCTTTTATTTTCTTTCTTTTGTGGGTCTACGACCATAAAAAACACGATTCATATAGAAAGGTTGTCTTAACCTCATCATGGCGATATGCCATCTTATGTGAGGGTGAAGTGTTGAAATCAGAGTTTCTTTTTATTGAGGCTAAAAAATAATTCGGATATGTAATGAATGAGTTGATGAAAATGTCATATTTAGGGGGGAAAGCAGTTGCAAATAATAAATAATCTTATGTTTAGAGCATCATGGCATTTATTACTTGCAGCCACTTATAAAGGTATTTCACATTTCACTTACTTAACTCACTTAAATCCATTAATTATGATCTACGGATATATAAGGGTCAGCAGCGATAAGCAGACTGTAGAGAATCAAAGATTTGAAATCACTCAGTTTTGCAATCGTGAGAATATCCAGGTGGACGGCTGGATAGAGGAGACCATTTCAGGCACTAAATCTTATACAAAACGCCAGCTTGGCAATCTACTGAAAAAGATAAAAAAAGACGACCTGATCATTTGTGCCGAGCTATCACGCCTCGGTAGAAATCTCTTCATGATCATGGAAATTCTTAACATCTGCATGACTAAGGAGGCTAAGGTGTGGACTATCAAAGACAATTATCGACTGGGAGATGATATACAGTCGAAAGTCTTGGCATTCGCATTCGGACTGTCGGCTGAGATAGAACGCAATCTTATATCTCAGCGCACCAAAGAGGCTCTGATGAGGAAGAAATTCGAGGGGGTAACACTTGGCCGACCTAAGGGGAGACAGAATTCCACGGGCAAATATAAGTTGAGCGGAAAGGAGAATAAAATCAAACGTCTGCTGAACAAGGGTGTGTCCAAGCGTAAGATAGCCAACATATGTAAGGTAGATCGAAGCACCCTCGATCGTTTCCTGAAGATGCTTGATGAAAAGAAATATGACAACATACTCTAAGATGAGATAAGACGATATAAGACAATATAATAAATATTATATATCGCTGAATCAGGCTTTATGGATGGCTGTAAAAAATGGGACATAAAAACCTATATCGCGATCTCAGGCATGTAAACAAGCAAACAACAATAACCAACTTATCTCTAATTTTTAAAGTATGAGAAAACTGTTTTTAATTTTGATGACGCTTATGGCATGCTGCTGGAGCCTCTCGGCACAGACGCATACCTTCCGCGGAACAGTGCTCGACGCAACCAGTCACGAGCCATTGGTTGGCGCGACAGTAATGCCTATCGGCGGTGGACAAGGCACCGCCACAGACATTGACGGCAAGTACACAATCACGGTACCCTCCAACGTCACTCAGGCTAAATTCTCCTATGTTGGCTATAAGGAGCAGGTAGTTGCTCTGCAGAACAACATGGTGGTCTATCTGAACTCTCAGGAGGCTAACCTTGACGATGTGATCGTAGTGGCCTATGGTACCGCCAACAAGGAGTCTCTTACAGGTTCTGTGGCAGTGGTGGGAGCCAAAGAGATTGAAGACCGTCCCGTGACTTCAGTGACAAGTGCCCTTGAGGGTAACGCACCCGGTGTGATGGTCAACAACTCAACTGCACAGCCCGGTGAGTCTGCCTCTATCCGCGTGCGCGGTTTCTCTTCAATCAACGGTGAGAACGCTGCGCTCATCATCCTTGACGGCACTGAGTATGTGGGCGATATCGCCGCCCTCAATCCTAACGACATCGAGTCGATGTCGGTGTTGAAGGATGCCGCCTCCTGCGCACTCTACGGTAACCGTGGTGCAAACGGCGTTGTGCTCATCACAACCAAGAAAGCAAAGAATCTTGGCAAAGTAGACGTTACTCTCCAGATCCGTCAGGGTGCATATGAGCGCGGTCTTCCATTCTACGACCGTCTCAATGCCAACGACTGGATGCAGACCACCTTCAATGCTCTTGTAAACGGTTCTGTCACAGGTCAGAACTGGACCCGTCAGGAGTCTATCGATTATTGGAGAGAGAACTACATTGCCGGTTTTGCGATGCTCAATATCTATGATAAAAAGGACAACGAGCTTTTCGATTCCAACGGTAAGTTTAATGCTGTCCGCAAGGCGGGCTACAACAGCAAAGATATGGACTGGTGGGATGGCGTGTCACGCACCGGCTACCGTCAGGAATATTCTGTGAGCATGGCAGGCGCAACCGAGAAGTTCAACGCTTTCGCTTCAGCCGGCTATATGAAGGAGAACGGCTATGTGCTTCTCACCGACTTCGAGCGTTTCAACGGTCGTGTAAACCTCAATGCAAATCCCGTGAGCTTCCTCCGCGTAGGTCTTAACCTCAATGCGGCTCAGACCGAGAGCCAGAGAAGCCCTCTTGATCCCGATAACCTCGGTGTGACCATCAACCCCTTCTCGATGACTACCAACAAGGCTCCTATCTATCCTTACTACCTTCACGATGCCGAGGGTAATATCGTATATAGCGATGGTGCCCCCGTATGGAACCAGGAGTCTTATAACTCCGATGGTAATATCGTATGGAACATCCGCGAGGACCGTCACAACTATAGCGTGACTATGTTTGACGCATCTCTCTATGGCACAATCATCCTTCCTTATGGCTTCGACCTCACAATCAAGGGTGCGATGTTCCGCGACAAGACCAACGAAATGTCGTATGGCAACAATAAGATCGGTGGCCAGCAGAACGTAGGTTCTTACTCCAAGACTTATTACACCACCGGCACAAGCACCTTCTCCCAGATGCTCAACTGGGCTCATGATTATGGCAACCACCACGTAGATGCTCTTCTCAGCCATGAGAACTACGAGTATAAATACACTTACAACTTCGACCGCAAATCCGGT
Source organism: uncultured Sangeribacter sp. (assembly GCA_964513775.1). Lineage (GTDB taxonomy): Bacteria > Bacteroidota > Bacteroidia > Bacteroidales > Muribaculaceae > Lepagella. The sequence goes on from CAZEOI010000011.1 coordinate 29,685, forward strand.
CAGGAGCTTCCCGGCAATATCCACATGGGCAACTTCTCCGAGATGATGGATATGACCGCCTATGCGGCAGGCTACAAACTGGAGTCTTACCTTGGCCGCGTACGCTACAACTATGATCAGAAATATTTCGGTGAATTCTCAGTTCGTCGCGACGGCACATCACGTTTTGCAAAAGATGACCGCTGGGGTACATTCTGGAGCGTCGGCGCAAGCTGGATGATCTCCAAGGAGAAATTCATGCAGGATGTGAACTGGGTGAACTATCTGAAACTCCGCGCAGCCTACGGTTCGGTAGGTAACGATATGTCGGCCGGCTACTATGCCCACTGGGGTCTCTATAACTTCGGCTGGGCGCTCGCAGGCTCAACCAACGTGCTTGTTCCCTCTCAGCTCGCTCCCTCAGGACTTAAGTGGGAGGCTACCAAGACTCTTGACGTGGCTTTGGAGGGCTCTCTCTTCAACGACCGCTTCAACTTCAGCATCGGCTACTATAACAAACGCAACACCGACCTCCTCTTCTGGGTGAAGGCTCCGGGTTCGGCCGGCTCGCTCGGCAACCAGGGTACCGACGCTCAGGTGCTCAAGAATATCGGTACGATGGAGAACATCGGCTGGGAGCTCCAGTTCGGCGTAGACATCATCCGCAACAAAGACTGGAAGTGGGACTTCAAGGTGGATGCTTCATTCCTCAAGAATAAGATCCTCAAACTTCCCGACAACCAGCATCAGGTTGGTCAGGCTCTCTTCATCGGCAAGAGCCTTTATGAGAGATACACCTACGAGTGGGCCGGTGTCGACCAGCTGACAGGTAACTCTCTCTATGAACTCAACCCCCATTCTCCCGACTACTATTATTATGATGAGAACGGTGCATGGACATGGGATGAGGATGCTGCAAACCAGGCTTTCGAGAATGCGCAAAACAACAATGCTCTCGTGCAGATCGGCGACAAGTATTACACCACCCGCACTACCTATGCAGGACGCAAGGTAATGGGCACTTCACTCCCCACAGTGTTCGGTTCATTCGGTACCAATGTAGGCTGGAAGGGTATCAACCTCGGTCTTCTCTTCACCTACAGCCTCGGCGGCAAGCTCTATGACAGCAACTATGCAGGATATATGGGCGTGGGCGCTTCCTCAAGATTCGCTCTTCACAAAGACCTTCTCAAGTCGTGGACAGAGGCTCCCGCCGGTATGACAGAGGATAGCCCCAACCGTATCGACCCGAACGGTATCCCCGCTCTCGACACCTCCAACAGCACCTACAACAACGCTGCGAGCAGCCGTTTCCTTGTCAACAACAATTACCTCACCCTCAAGAATATCAATATCTCCTACGATTTCCCCACAAACTGGGTGAGCGCAATGAAGATGCAGAACCTCAACCTCGGTTTCTCTGTCGACAACGTCTTCATAGCAGCAGCAAGAAAGGGTATCAACCCGCAGTATAGCTTCTCCGGAGGTCAGGGCAACTACTTCGTGCCTTCACGAGTTTACTCAGTTCAGCTCACAGCAAAATTCTAACAACAAGTAATCGATATGAAAAATAAGATATTGCTCTCAGGCTTGGCATCGGCTATGTTCCTTGGTTGCATGACATCATGTGACGATGACTACCTGTCGACGTCGCCTATCACCAACATCGGTGAAAGCACCGCGGTGTCTTCCACAAAAGCCGCGCAGATGAGTGTGTACGGCATCGCCCGTATCATGTATTCCCAGCTCTCCACCACCTATCCCCGTGGATGCAACGGTGAGGCTACCTATACACAATATGTCAACGAGGTGCTCAGTCCGGACAACGTATCCTACTTCCATATGGGTGAGTGTGGCCGACTCTGGTACACATGGCAGTCTATAACCGACAAGAACAATTCACGTAACGATGCTTTCTGGGATTACTGCTACATGATCATCGGACGTGCGAACACAATCCTCGCAACTATTGATGCCGCTGAGGGAACAGAAGCTGAGAGACAGTGGATCACTGCTCAGGCGCTCACTTACCGTGCCCACGGCTATCTCCACGCTCTCCAGTGGTTTGGTCCGAGATGGCAGGACAGCCAGAACGGTGAGGCATATGCCGTGATTCTCCGCACAGAGCCGGGCACCGGCCCAGCGCCTCTCGGTACTATGAACCAGATTCTCGATCTCATCTATGATGACTGCAAGAAAGCTGTAGATCTGTATAACCAGAGCGGCAGCCAGCGCGATGAGATCTGGCAGCCCGATATCGAGATTGCCTATGGCACACTCGCAAGAGCGGCATTGCTCAAGAATGACTGGGCCACCGCACGTTCCGCAGCCAAGAGCGCACGCGAAGGCTATCCCATAGCCTCCAACGATGACTACATGGGCGGTTTCATCGAGGCTACTTCCGACTGCATGTGGACAAACTGGGATAACGACATCTATTATTCATCGTTCGGCTCATGGTTCTCTTGCAACGGTGCTTACGCCTGCAACTGGAGCCGTGGCTACGGCATCAATATCGACTTCTACCGTAAGCTTGATCCGAATGATATCCGCCGTCAGTGCTTCTTCACTCCCGATAAGGCTGCCGAGGTTGCAAAGATCGCCGGTTATGAGGATGTGGCATCGTTTACCGAAGCTGATTTCTACAATGGCAACAACACTACGGTATCTACGGTAGATTGTGTTGCCGGTGGTCTTGCAAAACTTGCAAAAGGTTTCGTGCAGTATTCCATCAACAACAACCCGATGATACGTTATGCCACATCTTATCCCTATTGCCCCGTTGCAGGAGGAGTATCAAGCAAAGATCCGTCGAGCATGCAGTTTGGTGCGGCCGTAAAGATGTGGAGTAACGGTAACAATGGTACCTACTGTGACTCCAAATATCCATGGATGCGTGCAACAGAGATGCTCCTCACTGAGGCTGAGGCTGCTTATATGAGCGGCGACCAGACTGCTGCAGCCAATCTTCTTTCAGAGCTCAACTCCATGCGTATCCCCGGTTACACCGCTCCATCAGGCGATGCCCTTCTTGAGGATATCCGTCTCACCCGCCGTATCGAGCTTTGGGGCGAGGGCCAGACTTGGTTAGACTTCAAGCGCTGGAATCTTCCTGCCGAGAAGCGTGAGTTCAAGGAGAATGATGTTACTTCCGGTAACTGTCCTGCAACTTATGCAAGCAATATCGCGGCTACCGCATGCAATGGCTGGCGTCTGACTATACCGCAGGGTGAGTCTGACTTCAATCCTGCTTTCGACCGCACTCTCCTTAATTATAAGGAATAACACAGGGATCTACTTTAAATAATCGAATCAATGTCCCAAGGGGGTGAACCGGAATTTAAATATCCGACTCACCCCCTTCTTATATACAGGGCTATCACCGTACAGGTTTAGCAGATGACGAGCAATAACGGCCCGGCAAATTGCAATCAGAATAAAATATCAGAGGAGTGACGGAATTATCCGTCACTCCTCTGATATTTTATTCGTTGCAGCTCCCTATGAAAGTCCTTATCACTGATATTTTTCAAGAATGTAAGTGTCGATGTTACGTTTTCTGGTGGAGAAAGAGACACCGATTAGGAAGACTGTCCGATGGTCTGCTGCATAGCGGTGGGCATAGCCTTTATCGTGTATCTGTTTCATAGCATCCTCAGCAGGACGGTCTACCTTGAACTCAAACAGATAGATATATCCGGAGGTCTCGATCTCCATATCACACCTGCCAAGGCTGGAATGTATCTCCGTTCGCACAGATAGTCCCAGCATCTTGGCCGCTATGGCCATCATATTCTGAAAATGTATCTCCTTGTGCGGCTCATGGACAGACTCCGTGTCGGCGAACAGCGCCTCCAGACGCTTCATGAAGTCTTCGGGACATCCTTGCTTCAAATCATTTTCGAAGGAACGTAGGTCGAAAGTGGAGCGTCCACCTGTGTCGCGGAAAAAATAGTTGGCGAGGGAGTCCCAGAATCCCTCATAGACCTCCCTGTTGGGGAATCCGAGGGTATATTCGCGTGTGACGGGGTCGTAATCCTTTATGGTGAGATAACCGGCCTGATAGAGCAGGGGCACGAAGTCGCGGCTGATATCGGAGATATCGCTCAGGGCCGAATCTTTGCGTCTCTCCCCCTCAAGGTTGGAGAGCACGAAGTTATGACGCTTCACAAGCTTTATCAGATAGGAGGAGGAGCCGGTGGTGAACCAGTAATGGTTCAACCGCCTGGCCTTGAATGCGGAGAGCACACTGAAGGGATTATATACATACTCACCGGTGTCGGAGAAGCGGTAGCCGTCATATTCCCTCTTGAACTCCTGCCATACGCTCTCCTCCGTCATGCCGTTGACAGAGGCGAACCATTCGACAGATTCAGCAAAATACCTGTGGAACTCAGTCTCGGTGATGCCGCACAGTCCGTTGTAGTCGGGATGCATCGAGATGTCGGTGAGATTGTTGAGGCCGCTGAACACCGAGACTCGTCCAAATTTGGTGACTCCGGTGAGCATAGCGAATTTTATATACTCGTCGCTGAGCTTGAGAACGGAATAGAAACCTCTCAACTCCTCTTTTAGCTGCTCATGAAGGAGATCGTCATGAAGACTGTCAAGCATAGGTTTGTCGTATTCATCTATCAGAATAACCACCTTCCGGCCAAACTTGGCATATGTTTTTCTTATCAATTGTTTAAACCGCAGGGCAATTCCTCCTTCTGATGTGATTCCATACTTTATTTCAATCTGGTCAAGGAAATCCTGAATATGCGCAATAAGACGGTCGGTACTATTGAAATTCTCCCCACTGAGATCGAAACGAAATACGGGATACTCTATCCAATCAGATTCAAGTTCCGAAATAGCCAATCCCTCGAAAAGATCTCGGCGCCCCTTGAAATATTCCTCAAGGGTTGACATGAGAAGACTCTTCCCGAACCGGCGTGGACGGCTCAGAAATACATAATCGTTATCCCGAACAAGGTCATATATCAGAGCGGTTTTATCCACATATAGATATTTGCCCGAAATAATCTTTTCAAAGGTTTGAATCCCTACAGGATAGATGCGGATGTTCATATCTCGTCTTCTAATGTGACACAATTCCATTACTTCCACAAAGATAGCTCCTTTAACATCATCATCCAAATATTCATGACACTTAATTTCAAAAGAGCCGATTACGGTAAAAATGAGATATTATAATTACCGATATTTTTCAAGAATGTAAGTGTCGATGTTACGTTTCTTAGTGGAGAAAGAGACACCGATTAGGAAGACTGTCCGATGGGCTGCGGCATAGCGGTGGGCGTATTCCTTATCGTGTATCTGTCTCATCGCCTCCTCCGCAGGACGGTCTACCTTGAACTCAAACAGATAGATATATCCGGAGGTCTCGATCTCCATATCACACCTGCCAAGGCTGGAATGTATCTCCGTTCGCACAGATAGTCCCAGCATCTTGGCCGCTATGGCCATCATATTCTGAAAATGTATCTCCTTGTGCGGCTCATGGACAGACTCCGTGTCGGCGAACAGCGCCTCCAGACGCTTCATGAAGTCTTCGGGACATCCTTGCTTCAAATCATTTTCGAAGGAACGTAGGTCGAAAGTGGAGCGTCCACCTGTGTCGCGGAAAAAATAGTTGGCGAGGGAGTCCCAGAATCCCTCATAGACCTCCCTGTTGGGGAATCCGAGGGTATATTCGCGTGTGACGGGGTCGTAATCCTTTATGGTGAGATAACCGGCCTGATAGAGCAGGGGCACGAAGTCGCGGCTGATATCGGAGATATCGCTCAGGGCCGAATCTTTGCGTCTCTCCCCCTCAAGGTTGGAGAGCACGAAGTTATGACGCTTCACAAGCTTTATCAGATAGGAGGAGGAGCCGGTGGTGAACCAGTAATGGTTCAACCGCCTGGCCTTGAATGCGGAGAGCACACTGAAGGGATTATATACATACTCACCGGTGTCGGAGAAGCGGTAGCCGTCATATTCCCTCTTGAACTCCTGCCATACGCTCTCCTCCGTCATGCCGTTGACAGAGGCGAACCATTCGACAGATTCAGCAAAATACCTGTGGAACTCAGTCTCGGTGATGCCGCACAGTCCGTTGTAGTCGGGATGCATCGAGATGTCGGTGAGATTGTTGAGGCCGCTGAACACCGAGACTCGTCCAAATTTGGTGACTCCGGTGAGCATAGCGAATTTTATATACTCGTCGCTGAGCTTGAGAACGGAATAGAAACCTCTCAACTCCTCTTTTAGCTGCTCATGTAGCGGGTCGTCATGAAGACTGTCAAGCATCGGTTTGTCGTATTCGTCGACAAGCACCACCACACGTCGGCCATACTTCTTATATGCCTGACGGATAAGCTCCATGAATCTGGTGCCTATACTACCCTCTGACTTGAGTCCGTAATGCTCCTCAATAATATTAAGGAAAAAGGATATATGCTCCACAAGCCGATCTGTATTTATATAGTTTTGTCCGCTGAGGTCAAAACGAAACACAGGATATTCTATCCATCTATCCTCCAGCTTATCGATCTCAAGACCGCGGAACAGTTCCTTACGGCTTTTGAAGTATGCCTCCAACGTAGACATAAGAAGACTCTTCCCGAACCGGCGTGGACGACTCAGAAATACATATTTATCTTGATGCACAAGATCGTAGATCAATGACGTCTTGTCTACATAAAGATATTTCTCCTCTATTATTTCGGAAAAGGTCTGAATCCCTACAGGATAGATGCGGATGTTCATATCTTGTCTTCTAATGTGATACACTTCCATTACTTCCACAAAGATAACTCCTTTAACATCATCATCCAAATATTCATGACATTTAATTTCTAAAGAATTGGTTAGGGTAAAAAATGGGACGTTTTTCGTACAGCCAAAAAGAAGAAATCCTCTATCGGGTTCCGGGTATTGTTTCTTCGGCTTCTCAACAATACATACGGATGGAGATTGTCTGTAAGGATAACACAAAAAAGTCAGCTGTAAGACGGATGTGTATTAACAATTAAAATTAGAATATATGATATATTATTCAAAATGATAAAATTCTCAGGAAATACTATCAAGTAATAGTATATTTTCTATTTTTGGAAGATAAATATCTATGAAAATGCTTGTATTAACATATAATAACAATAAATTAATATATTTTAACAGCATTGATAACAATTCTTTATAATTATGCTATAATTTTGCGAGTAAAATAACAAATTTTATCAAACAACCTCTTTTAGACACCAAAATTCTATATAAATTTCCTTAATTATGTATATCTGATACTGAAAATCCTAAAAGGAGTTTTAGTATCAATTGAATTATTTTCGAAATTAAAGAATGGCAGAGTCTAATAGAGGAAAATGTAGAATTTTAACGTCCGTTAACATTCTGCTCCTATCAATAAAGCAACCAACAACAATAACCAACTTATCTCTAATTTCAAAAGTATGAGAAAACTGTTTTTTATTATCATGACTATAATCGGAGTCTCGCTGAGTGCATTGGCACAAGGGCGTAGTGTGACCGGTATAGTCGTGTCTGGCGATGACAACGAGCCTGTTGTCGGAGCTTCGGTTATGGTTACAGGCACAACCCTCGGCACAACCACCGATGTAGACGGGCGGTTTGTGATTTCTAATGTGCCTGCATCCGCCAAAACATTGAAAGTGACTTATGTAGGCATGACATCGGCCGAAGTGCCTATCACCAAAGGGGAGATACGCATTGTGCTCACTCTCACCACTGACCTCCTTGATGAAGTGGTAGTGACGGCTTTGGGTATTTCACGAAGCGAGAAATCTCTCGGTTACGCGGCTACTCAGGTGGATGCCGGAGAGATTGAGCGTGCGCGCACTTCGAATGTTATGGAGGCACTTCAGGGTAAAGTGGCCGGTCTGCAGATACAGACCACTTCGGCCGATCCGGGAGCTGCAAACAACGTTCAGGTGCGTGGCCTCGGATCGATCAACGGCTCCAACCAACCTCTGTATGTGGTTGACGGTGTGCCTATCGCCAACTCCACTTTCAATACTCAGGGACACTCTATCGCTGCAGGTGGTGTCAACAATATTTCGCCTGACGACATTGCCTCATTAACAGTGCTCAAGGGTGCTGCAGCAACCGCTCTCTATGGTAGCCGTGCCGCCAACGGTGTTATCATCATCACCACAAAATCAGGCAAGAAGAATGGTGGAAAAAATTATACCGTCACCTATAGCGGCACTGTCGAGGCGAGCCGCGTGAGCCTTCTCCCCGAAATGCAGAATAAGTGGGGGCAGGGTTGGAACGGCGGACAGACATTCATCGAGAATGGCTCCTGGGGTCCGGCTCTCGACGGCAGCACTCAGGTTTATGGTCCGATCTGGAACAACTCTCAGCTTATCCATGAATACAGCGCGAAGAAAAATAATGTGCGCGACTTCTATGACACAGGCGTGTCGCAGACTCACAACGTGGCCATCAGCGGAACAAGCAACGATGAAAAGCTGACGTTCTACACCTCTTATTCTTATACAGGCAACAATGGTGTGATGCCTACGGATGCTGATTCCTACAAGCGTAATACAATCGCGTTCAGAGGTTCTTTTCAACCGGAGAAGTGGTTTAAGATTTCAACGGCAATGAACTTCGCCACTTGGAAAACCAAGACAGTAGGTTCCTATCAGGGCACATCGCCTATCGATGGTGTACTTGAGATGCCGCGTGACATCTCTATCGTGGATATGAAAAACCTCAACAGTGCTTTCAACACTCCTGAGGCTTACTTCACCCCCTATGGAATCACCAATCCTTACTGGGCTATCGCCAACAACAAGAATGAACTTAACGGCAAGCAGACATTCGGTAAACTTCAGGCCGACATCTTCCCGGTGGATGGCCTTACACTTACCTACCGTTTCGGTTTCGACTATTCAGACTACGACCAGAAGCAGGGTTATCCTCAGATTGCTCTCGACGATGCCCTTATCAACGAAGATTACGGTTATGCTCCCAGCAACATGAACCAGGCGGGTTACGTGTACTCTTATTATGCACGTCGCTACGAAATAAATAACGATTTCCTCGCCAATTATCAGAAGCTATTCCTTGACGATCGCCTTGATCTGGGTGTGACTGTTGGTATGAACCTCAACGAACGGGCCTCCACCTACATGAATGGTCAGACCGACGATCTCGCTATCAACACCGGTTTCTGGGATCTCAGCAACGGTGCCACCCGCACCACTCTCGGCGAGGGCCAAAGCAAACGCCGTCTCGTGGGTCTTTTCGGCGATGTGGCTATCGGTTGGGACAGTTTCCTTTACCTTGACATCACAGCGCGCAATGACTGGTCGTCGACTCTTCCTAAAGGGAACAACTCATTCTTCTATCCCGGCGTGACGCTGAGCGGTATCTTCTCAAAGTTCATACCTGCCAACGATGTGCTCACATTCGGCAAGGTGCGTCTGGCATATGGTAAGACCGGTAATGATGCCTCACCTTATTATACAGCTACCAACTACATTCAGGCTTATACCAACGGCTATTACGGAAACTATATAATCAAATTCCCCTTCAATGCCTCCAATGCATTCATGGCCTCCGCAACTTCAGGAGCTCTCTCGCTCAAGCCTGAGATGACCTCGGAATTTGAGGTGGGTACGAATCTGAAATTCTTTAACGGCAGAATTGATATCGACGCGTCGTATTATAACCGTATCTCTTCCGACCAGATCTTCACCCTCCCCGTGGATCCCTCCACAGGCTTCAGCTCTCAGGTGATCAACTTCGGTAAGGTGCGCAACCGTGGTGTGGAACTTATGGTGAACACCACTCCCATACAGACTCCCAACTTCACATGGGAACTCGGATTCAATTTCTCAAAGAACTACAACAAGGTGCTTTCACTTCCTGAGAGCCTCGAAGGTGGTAAAGTTTCAATTTACAGTTATTCAGCCGGAAATGACGCTGTGTATATGTATGCGGAGCAGGGTAAGGAGATCGGACAGTATTACACTTATCTCCCCCAGTTCGTCACGGATGAAAACAGTCCTTATTATGGCTCACCCATCGTTGACGCCAACGGTCAGCCAGTGTTAGGCAGCGATATCGAGGCCACAGGGTTCAGCATGAATCATCTTTGGACAGGAGGTCTCACAACAGCCTTTACATTCTATGGCGTGACAATCAGCGCTGCCTTCGACCTCCGTTATGGTGGAAAGATGTTCTCCCGCACCAAGAATCTCATGCAGTTCACAGGCAACGGAGTCGTGACGGAACAGAATGAGCGCCGCCCCTTCATAATCCCTAACTCTGTAGTGAAGAATGCCGACGGTTCATACAGTGAGAACACAACTCCTATATATGTGGCTAACTCAAGTTTCCAGAACTATTTCAACAACTATGGATGGGGACACGGCGGACTGTCATATCTCACCGACCGCACCTATTGCAAGCTCCGCAACATCTCTCTCAGCTGGAGCCTTCCGAAGAAATGGATGAACAGCATGTACCTCAACGAGATCGTACTTACAGCTTATTGTAACAATCCGTTCATCTGGACTGCAAAAGAGAACCGTTATGTGGATCCCGAGACCAGCACTATCGCAGGTTATGGCGATATAGCCACCGGTTTCGGTGAGACTTACTCTAACCCCTCTTGCCGCACATTCGGCTTCAACCTCAAAGTTTCATTCTAAAGATTCTCCGTAATGAAAAAGATATTATTGACCGGTGTCGTGGCATTGTCGCTCTCTTTAGGAGCTTGCGACAGCTATCTTGACATCAACACCAATCCCAACTCTCCCGCAGTGGGAAATCTCTCTCCCGATCTTATCTTCCCCGGGGCGGAGATGGCCTTCGCCAACAGTTATAGCGACTACTTCCGCATCACAGGAGGATATTTCGCCCAGCATTATTCTCAGTATTTCGGCACTTCAAACTATATGGACTATAGCCAGTTCATGCAGAGTGCCGTACGCTCAAGCTCCACCTACAGCAACCTAACCACACGCACGCTCCAGAATCTCTCTACCGTGATAGCTTTGGCTAAGGAGAGTGAGGCCAACGGTACGATACTCGCTGCTACAGTGATACGCGCCGTGACGTATCAGGCTATGGTAGACTGTTATGGGGAGATTCCGTATAGCGAGGCTCTTGACATAAGCAACATATCTCCCAAATATGACGACGGCAAGGATATCTATGCCGGAATAATCGCTGAGCTGGATGAAGCAATAGCTAATGTAAACGGCCTTGAGAGTGTCTGCACCAATTTTCTGCTCCCCGGCGCAAGGGCATCTGAATGGGTGAAATTGGCTAATGCCATAAAGCTCCGTATGCTCATGCGTGAGAGCAATGCCGTGGATGTGAAGAGCCAGCTCGATGCTCTTGTGAAGGAAAATAATTTCCCTTCGGGCGATGTGGCATGGACAGGATGTTGGAAAAACGAGAGCGGACAGGCCAATCCTTATTATCAGGAGGAGTTTGCCACCTATTTCGGCTCTACTCAGCAGAACGTGATTCTCAACCTCGCGCTTCTCACCACTATGAATGCATCTGACGATGCCCGTCTGCGTGCCTTCTTCAATCCCAATATAGACAAATCGGAATATACGGGTGGCATTTCGGGCACTAATTTCTCCACCACAACCTCTTATAAGGCTAACTACTGGTGCCGCCCGAATATGGCATATGATTCTCCCGTTTATCTGATTACCCGCTCGGAGATAGAGTTCTTCCTTGCCGAGTATGAAGCCCGCTATGGATCTGCCGCCAATGCCGAAGAGCATTACAAGGCTGCAATACAGGCCTCTTTTGATTCAGCCGGAGTATCAGGCATCGAGACAGTGTTGGAGGCATATCCTTGGAATCAGTCTAATTGGGCTGAATGTATCGGCATTCAGAAATGGGTGGCTCTCTCAGGCACCAACAACTATGAGGCATGGTGTGAGCTTCGACGTCTGAAATATCCTGCATTCGGAACTGTTACCGGCGCGGATCTTTACAATGTTGTCACCGATGATTACCAGCCGGGACTTCTTGAGCCGGGCACTCTCTACACTCCGATTCAGGTGAACGGTCTATTAGGAAACAACAAGCTGCTTCAACGCTGGCCTTATCCGGAGGCTTCAGCCAACCGCAACAGCAATGTGCCGGATTATAAAGGTGATGGCACCCCTGTGTTCTGGGCCCAGTGATCTATGGCTGTCTCAATTAATTAAAATTCAAATTTGTCAACAGTAATGAAAAAATATATTTCAGCATTGACTGTCGGTGTCGCGCTTGCCCTTTTTGCTTCCTGCAGCAAAGATACGGAAGGACTTACCGGCATCACATATTATCCGGTGCTTGAGCTGCAAGGCCCCGTCTACGACACGGCTGTGGCGGGCACGCCATTTCAGGATCCGGGCTGCACCGCATCTCTCAACGGTGAAGATTATTCCTCGAATATTGTCGTAACCACCAAGATGGATCTCTCAAATCCTAAGCCGGGGTATTATTCCGTAGTCTATTCGGCCACAAACTCCGATGGGTTCAGTGCCGCTGTCACACGTTATGTGCTTGTTTCGGAAAACACTGACCCGATAAGCGGTTACTACACTACCAACGGCGACAGCTTCCGCGACTATAACGGACAAGTGTTCTACGGCGGTTATCCCGAGGTTGTGTACGCCAACGGCGATGGCACCTATCACATCTCCGATCTGCTGGCCGGATGGTATGAGTATCGCGCCGGCTACGGGAGTGCATATGCTCTCGGCGGAGAGATTAAGGTAGCCGACGACGGCACGATAACCCTTATATCGAGCTATCTCTCCGGTTGGGGTGACTCAGCCAACGGACTCACCGACGGAGTGTTTGATGCGGAAGCCGGTACTATCAAATATGTGGTAAGCTATACAGATTATCCCTTCCTCTTCAACGTGACTCTTAACAAAGATTGAGCCTACCTGTTAGGAGTTAATCTTTCCAAAGAACCTTCTTTCAGAGGATAAATAATTATTAACTGAAATAAAGATGAAAAAATATATCAATCTAACTCTAATGTTGTTGGGAATCGTGCTTTTCGGCTCATGCAGCAAAGAGGATATCCCGATGACTTCCACCGTTGATCTCGCCGGAGAATGGATGGTGACGGTAGACGTTATCGATGGTGACAATGTATATGAAGATGGCTATGGCAAGGGGCAGATGCTCTGGATCACCTACAACACCAATGCCGATAATGGCAAGGAGATCTGGGTGGACGATCTGGGCAGTTTCTGGGAGACCAAGGTAAAAGTGCCTTGCGATGTAACCGCGCTGACTTTCGGAAGCACTACTCCTCAGCCGAACGCATACTACGACTGCGATATAACTGTCTACGATGGTAAGATCACTTTCGGAGGTGCCGTCACTCCTTCCGGTATGCCTACCGATAAGTTTGAGTGCTATGTCACATATAGCGATGATGAGGACAACTATGTCTATTATGTACATGGCTATCGTCGCACAGGTTTCGTAGCCGACGAGTAACCACGTTTCGGCAGATTACATTCACAATAAAACGATAGAGGAGTGACGGTTTAAACCGTCACTCCTCTATCGTTTTATTGATATTTTTCGTGAAGGAGAAACCTATGGGATAGATGCGGCTGTGTCTCGTCTTCTAATGTGACACACTTTCATTAACTCCACACATATAGCTTATTTAACCCCATCATCCATATATTCATGACACATGATTTCTATAGAGTCGATTATAGGTATCTGCTTAGTAAAAGATGGGACACATCAAAAGGTGTGTCCCATCTTTGGTATAATATATGAGATATTTGGAGGTATAATATACGGGATATTTTGGAGAGACAGGGGAATCGGATAGGGTTGTGAGGGAGATGAAATTTGTTATTCGTAGAGTGTGTGGCCGAGACGGCGCTCACGGCTACGGATTGCTTTGGTGAGGAGGATGTTGCCCCCGGTCCAGATAACTACGTCGAGGAGCAGGAGCACGGTAGGGTTGAGGTAGGGGGAGACAAGCACGTTGATACCGATAAAGGCTACAGAGGCAAAGAGAATGCTCAGAAGAGCCTTTGTCTGGTTGACACCAAGTGCGAGCAACTTATGATGAATGTGACATTTGTCGGGAAGGAATGGGTTGCGCCCATTGCGCACACGGTGGAAGTAGACGCGGAACACATCAAAACAGGGGATGATGAGGGGGGAGAGAGCCACAATTGCCGGATTATAGTCAACCTCCACATCTTCGGGACGAGTGCTCATTACGGCTATGGCGCAGAACACAAGCACCATGCCGGTGGTGAGCGCACCGGTGTCGCCCATAAAGATTTTCTTACGCTTGGATGCATCGCCAAACACGTTGAAATAGAAGAAGGGGAATAGGGTTCCGGCAGTGGCGGCGGCAAGCATGGAGAAAATGTAGGCGCCACCTTGGAAGAATACCACAGCATAGAATAGCAGGGCTATTGTGGAGAGCCCTGATGCGAGCCCGTCGATTCCATCTATGAGATTGATGGCATTCACCACATACACGACGATGAAGGCCGTGAAGATATATGACAGCCCCACAGGCATCGCATTAATCCATAAGAGTCCGAAAAAGTTTTGTATATACATTCCGGAGCTCACGAGAAGAATCGCCGCGATGATCTGGACCACGAATTTCGCCAGATAGCGCACTCCTATAAGGTCGTCGGCGATTCCCACGAGATACAGGAGGATAATGGCGCATATCTCAAAGTATATGGTGACAATGTTGGATGCCACCTCATCAATCATGAGGATATTTCCGAATCGCAGGTTGATGCCTGCTACGAGGGCAAGTGAGAAAAGGATGGCGGGGAAAAAGGCAATGCCACCGAGACGTGGCACAACACCACGATGGATCTTACGCTCATCGACCTCATCAAAGAGCCTACGACGGAACGCAATCAGAATGATTTTTGGTATGAGTATTCCAGCGAGTACCACTGCTATAAGGAATGAGAGCAGGTCGTTTTCAAGCCAGAAGGAGATAACATCATTAGAGAACATAGTGACAGTTTTTAGTTCCACATGGTTTATAAGCCGAGAGTCCGGTGTGATCTGCCGGAAATTTCGGCTGCAGACATAGTCAGAGGCCGATTAAAAAGATTAACGGCTTCACAAGCAAGAGATGGCAAAGATAACAATAATTTTTTAAAATATGTTAATGAAGTAGGATAAAAATTATGCTGATAGATAAAAAAAGCGCCTCCGCGAGAGCGGAAGCGCTTTTATGGATTGAAACTACGGATTATTAGCCGTTGTATTTCTTCATCACTGCGATGAGGTCGAGCACCTTGTTAGAGTAGCCGATCTCATTGTCATACCAAGAGATAACCTTAACGAAGTTGTCGGTAAGATATACACCTGCGTTAGCGTCGAAGATAGAAGTGAGGGGGCAGCCGAGGAAGTCAGAGCTTACAACAGCATCCTCAGTGTAGCCGAGCACACCCTTGAGCTCGCCTTCAGCAGCCTCTTTCATAGCAGCGCAGATATCCTCTTTGGTAGCGGGCTTGATGAGGTTGCAAGTGAGGTCAACTACAGAAACGTCGAGGGTGGGGACACGCATAGAGATACCGGTGAGCTTACCATTGAGCTCAGGGATAACTTTACCTACAGCCTTGGCAGCACCTGTAGAAGAGGGGATGATGTTGGCAGAAGCTGCACGTCCACCGCGCCAGTCCTTCATAGAGGGACCGTCAACAGTCTTCTGAGTTGCAGTAGTAGAGTGAACTGTAGTCATAAGACCCTCCTTGATACCGAACTTGTCGTTGAGCACCTTAGCGATAGGAGCAAGACAGTTGGTGGTGCAAGAAGCGTTAGAAACGAACTGCTGACCTGCATAAGTGTCGGCGTTAACACCTACAACGAACATAGGAGTAGCGTCTTTTGAAGGAGCAGACATAACTACATATTTGGCACCAGCCTCGATGTGAGCTTTAGCTTTCTCCTCAGTAAGGAAGAGACCGGTAGACTCAACAACGTACTCAGCACCTACAGCACCCCAACCGATCTCAGCGGGATTCTTGCAAGCAGTTACGCGGATCTCCTTACCGTTGACGATGAGGAGGCTCTTCTCCATATCGTAGTCAACTGTGCCGTCGAAGCGACCGTGCATTGTGTCATATTTGAGCATGTATGCCATGTAGTCAACCGGAAGAAGGTCGTTGATTGCTACAACCTCGATGTCGTCTCTCTTAGTGGAGGCACGGAATACGAAACGTCCGATACGGCCAAAGCCGTTAATACCAATTTTAGTCATTTCTTTAGATTATTGTTTTAGGTTGGAGATATGTTTTTATATACTCTGTTTTGCTTTGTGCGCCCTGTTTTTCCAAGAGACCACGGTCTCTTTTCCATTGGGGCATTGCAAAATTAATAAAAATTTTCCGTTTGGCAATCAGGAATGAACGTTTTTTAACTCATGAGTGTTATTTGATAAAGAAAAAAACCTCTTTTCTACATTTTTTCAGTAGTTTTACATAATCCTTGTATTTTGTAGGGCTATCAACAATCATTATAAACATCTATACTAAACGCTTTCAAAAATGGGTAAATTTTTAACGGATTTCAAAGAGTTCGCACTTAAGGGTAATGTGATCGACATGGCTGTCGGTGTGATCATTGGCGGTGCCTTCGGCAAAATTGTTTCATCTCTTGTCAACGATATCCTTATGCCGGTGATTTCTCTCTGCACGGGTGGCACAGGCTATCAGAATCTCAAGTATGTGATTAAGGAGGGTATTCCTGCCGGCGAAGATGGCGTGGCTGCCGTGGAGGAAGTGGCAATCAACTATGGCACGTTCATCATGAACATCGTTGACTTCTTCATCATCGCATTCTCTATCTTTGTGGCCTTGCGCGTAATGATGAAGTTCAAACGCAAAGAGGAGGAGGCTCCCGCGCCTGCTCCGGAGCCTTCCAAAGAGGAGGTATTGCTCACTCAGATCCGTGATATCCTCAAGGAGCAGAAAAAGTGATATGGCAGCTGTCTGAATACCAATCTGAATAAAAATGAGGTGCAGACAACTTCAAAGATTTTGGAAAACGCTTCCCGCATATGGCGGGAGGCGTTTTTCAGTATTGGGGTTTAGAATGGATGGCATCAGCTGATTTTGTGGTTAGGTTGGCAGATATTTGCACCGGGATGCCTTTTGTTAGAGAAAAATTCATTACTTTTGCCAAGTAAGTATGTGTCGTGGCGACCATATAATTTTATTACCGTATATCCTTATATTAATAAGGAAGCGATTCGTCCGGCAGGATCGGGAGGTGTGCCCCCGGCTTCTTTATTAGATAAGTAGCTATTTTTACCGGAATATCACAGTTAAACCAACATGAAAAAGAACTTAGCATCTCTGATTATGGCAGCTTCAGCTTTAAGTATGATGGCCCAGACCAATTATCAGATTGTACGTGCCTGTCATCCCGACGACGTGAAACATTATGACACTGATCAGTTGCGCTCACATTTCCTTATGGAGAAGGTGATGGCGCCTGACGAGATCAATCTTACCTACACACTCTACGACCGCCTGATATATGGAGGCGTGATGCCGGTGAACAAGACTTTGGAGCTTGAAACAATCGATCCACTCAAGGCTGAATACTTCCTCCAGCGCCGTGAACTCGGGGTGATAAACACAGGCCCGGGTGTGGGTATCGTGAACGTCGACGGCAAGGATTACGAGCTCAACTTCAAGGATGCCCTTTATGTGGGCCAGGGTAACAAGAAGGTTACATTCCGCAGTAAGGATCCGCAGAATCCTGCCAAGTTGTATATCAACTCCACTCGCGCACATAAGCATTACAAGACCCAGCTTGTGAGCATCGATGGCCGCAAGGGCACAATCAAGGCCAACAGTATGCATGCCGGATCGCTCGCAGAGAGTAATGACCGTGTGATTAATCAGCTTATCGTGAACAATGTGCTTGAGGAGGGTCCGTGTGAACTTCAGATGGGTCTGACTGAGCTTCAGACGGGCAGTGTATGGAACACTATGCCGGCGCATACGCATGACCGCCGTGTGGAGGCATATTATTATTTCAATGTGCCCGAGGGTAATCGTATATGCCATATCATGGGTGAGCCTCAGGAGAACCGTCTCATCTGGATGGATGCCGAGCAGGCCGTGATCTCGCCGGAATGGAGCGTGCATTGCGCTGCGGGCACAAGCAACTATATGTTCATATGGGGCATGGGGGGTGAGAACCTCGACTATGGCGATATGGATAAGGTCGTAAGATTGCGGTAATGCATAATTCATAATTCATAATGCATAATTCACAATGCATAATGATTTAGAAATTGTGCCTTGTGAATTATGAATTATTAATTAAAAAAAATCGGGGTCCGTTTGGATCCCGATTTTTTTAATTGTATGGTCAGTATGGTGAGAGTGTCATCAATATGCTTTCCAGGGGGTGATGCCGATCTGCTCCATAGGCTTCTTAGTGAAGGCTTTCACGTAGGCTACGGCGAGACGGGCATTGGTGAGGAGCGGAATATTGTGGTCGATAGCCCAGCGACGGATGCGGTAGCCGTTGGTGAGCTCACGCTTGGTATGGTTTTTCGGGATGTTGATCACGAGATCCACCTTGTGGCTTGCGATGAGGTCGAGCACATTCTCACCCTCTTCGTCGGGCCAGCTTACAGCCTCCGCCTCGATGCCGTTGTTGTTGAGGAACTGGGCGGTGCCGGCAGTTGCATAAATCTTGTAGCCTGCCTCGTCGAGCAGACGGCAAGCCTCAAGCATATCCACCTTGCCACGTACGTCGCCTGAGCTTACGAGCACACCTTTCTCGGGCACATGATGGCCTACGGAGATCATCGCGTTGAGCAGAGCCTCGTCGAAGTCTTTGCCGAGACAGCCCACCTCGCCGGTTGACGACATATCGACACCAAGCACAGGGTCGGCCTTATGCAGACGTGCGAAGGAGAACTGTGATGCCTTCACGCCGATATAGTCGATGTCGAATGTAGAGGTGTCCACCTTCTCTACCTTCTCACCGAGCATGATGCGGGTGGCGGTGTTGATGAAGTTCTTCTTGAGCACTTTGCTGACGAATGGGAATGAGCGTGATGCGCGGAGGTTGCACTCGATCACCTTCACATAGTTGTCTTTGGCAAGGAACTGGATGTTGAAGGGTCCTGAGATATTGAGCTCCTTGGCAATCTGGGCGCTGATGCGCTTGATGCGGCGGGCGGTGGCCATGTAGATTTTCTGTGCGGGGAATACGAGCGTAGCATCGCCTGAGTGTACGCCGGCAAACTCAACGTGTTCGGAGATAGCGTATTCCACAATCTCACCGTTGCGAGCCACAGCGTCAAATTCGATCTCCTTCGCATTCTGGAGGAATTCGGAAACCACCACAGGATACTCCTTGGAAACCTTGGCAGCCTCGCTGAGGAAACGGTGGAGCTGCTCGTAGTCGTAGCATACGTTCATTGCCGCACCTGAGAGCACATAGCTTGGGCGCACGAGCACCGGGAAGCCTACTTCATCGATGAAGCTTTCGATCTCCGCCTCAGTGGTGAGCTCTTTCCATCGGGGCTGGTCGATTCCAAGCTGGTCGAGCATGGCAGAGAACTTGTGGCGGTTCTCGGCACGGTCGATAGAGATGGGAGATGTGCCGAGCACGGGCACGTGCTGGCGGTAGAGTTTCATCGCGAGGTTGTTGGGGATCTGTCCACCCACACTCACGATCACGCCGCGCGGAGTCTCGAGGTCGAGGATATCCATGACGCGCTCGAAGCTGAGTTCGTCGAAGTAGAGACGGTCGCACATGTCATAGTCGGTGGAGACAGTCTCAGGGTTATAGTTGATCATTATGGCCTTGTAACCTGACTGACGGCAGGTGGTGGCGGCATTTACGGAACACCAATCGAACTCTACGGAGCTACCGATGCGATAGGCACCGGAGCCAAGCACCACGATGTTGTTGCCGGCGTTCATGTCGTAGCGGATGGAGTTCTCATCGGCTCCATAGGTGACGTAGAGATAGTTTGTGAGCTCCGGATACTCTGAAGCCACAGTGTTGATGCGGCGTACGTGGGGAAGCACCTCAAGGTTCTTGCGGTGGTCGCGCACGCGGAGCATCGCGCTCTCCATGTTGCCGGAGGGGTTTTCGACGAAACGGGCAATCTGGAAGTCGGAGAATCCGAGACGTTTTGCCTCTTTCATCACATCTTTCGGGAGCTCCTCGATCTTGTTGTAGCCTTCGAGCACCTTTTTATAGTTGACGATATTCGCGAGACGCTCGATAAACCATTTGTCGATCTTTGTGAGTTCCTCGATGCGGTCTACGGTGTAGCCCTCTTCGAGAGCCTGTGCGATTGCGAAGACGCGGAGGTCGGTAGGGTGGGAGAGCACTTTGTCAAGATCGTCGAAACGGATGTCGTTGTTGCCAACGAAGCCGTGCATTCCCTGGCCGATCATGCGGAGGCCTTTCTGGATAATCTCTTCGAAAGACTTACCGATAGACATGATCTCACCTACAGATTTCATGGAGCTGCCGATCTCACGGTCAACGCCCACGAACTTTGAGAGGTCCCAGCGAGGGATCTTCACGATCATATAGTCAACGGAGGGTGCTACATATGCTGAGTTCGGGGTTCCCATCTCGCCGATCTGGTCGAGAGTGTAGCCGAGAGCGAGCTTGGCAGCTACGAAAGCGAGAGGATATCCTGAAGCTTTCGAAGCGAGTGCAGATGAGCGGCTGAGTCGCGCGTTGATCTCGATGATACGGTAGTCGTTGGTCTCAGCGTTGAATGCGTATTGTATGTTGCACTCTCCCACAATGCCGATGTGGCGTACCACTTTTGTTGCGATCTCCTGGAGCATCTGGATCTGCTCCTGAGTCAGCGACACGATGGGAGCCACGACAATCGACTCTCCGGTGTGGATTCCGAGGGGGTCGAAGTTCTCCATCGGCACAACAGTGAAGCAGTGGTCGTTGGCATCACGGATCACCTCAAATTCGATCTCTTTCCATCCCTTGAGGCTTTCCTCCACGAGGATTTGCTTGGAATATGCGAGAGCGCTCTCGCAGTGACGACGGAATTCCTCGTCGTTGTAGCAGATGCCTGAACCGAGTCCACCGAGAGCGTAACCGGAACGCACCATTACGGGAAATCCGATACGGTGGGCCACTTCAACAGCATCTTCGAGGCTTTCCACAGCCTGAGACACCGGTGTCTTTACATCGATTTCGTTGAGCTTCTTAACAAAAAGGTCTCGGTCTTCAGTGATCATGATGGCTTCCACTGAAGTGCCGAGAACCTTTACACCGTATTTGTCAAGAGTGCCGTTAAGATACATTTCTGTGCCGCAGTTAAGGGCAGTCTGTCCGCCGAAAGCGAGAAGAATCCCGTCGGGACGTTCTTTCTTAATCACTTCCTCTACAAAATAGGGGGTGATGGGAAGGAAATAAACCTGATCCGCCACTCCTTCAGAAGTCTGGATGGTGGCGATGTTGGGATTGATGAGTACAGACTGAATACCCTCTTCGCGCAGGGCCTTGAGCGCCTGCGAACCGGAGTAGTCAAACTCGCCCGCCTGCCCGATCTTGAGGGCACCGGAACCGAGAAGCAAAACCTTTTTCATATGTTTATCGGTTGAAAAATGTAATTTGGCTACAAAATTACAAGAAAAGTTGGTGTTGGGCAAATTTTAGGCGCATTTAGTTTGCAAATTTGTTTGTTTGTTCAGGATTCACGGTCTTCATTTATGGAGCTCGGAATTTTGTGCTCCGCTCCACTCACTTTGTCTGCTCTGTCCGCTATGATTACAATAGCTACTATTACTATGGTTGTGGTGAGTGCTTTTATTGCTTAGGTTGGCAGGAGTATGTAGGATTTATTGGCTCCTTTGCTTGGATTGGGGGCTAAAGTGTAGTTAGTCTAATTGTCGTATTTTACTTACGTCGCAGAAAGTGTTGAACGATACGGAGAGTGGGCAGACTAACCGATATATAAAGCGGGAAATGTGACGTGTATATAAATAAGTCGTGGCCGACTCGTCTCACGACGAAGCGGCCACTTGCGCTTTAATAATTGATTTTATCAGTTCCCTAATTTTTAATTTACACCTAATTATCCATTTATTACTTGTCGTTTTTATTTTTAAGTCAGTCAGTACTCCACAAACTGTAAGATAACTGTTAATGGGTTTACTGCCTAAGGCGAGAATCGAGGTTTGAGATGCCATAAGGAGATTGGTCCGAATGGCGTATTTGAAAACCCTGAGAGTGATTTGGGTTTTCATTTTTCTGATTGCAAAATTATAAATGTAATCAAAAAAGTGCAAATTTTTTTATAAAAAAATCATGTGAATTTTTTATTCAAACGTTTGAAATTTATGCAAACGTTTTAAAACGGTGGGAATGGATGGTTTCAGAGGTCAAAACTATACTGATTAGCCATTTATAGGGATGATATTTCAATCAATTTTGAGGGTGAAGCAGGGTTCGGATATAAAGGGAAAGCGGTTTCAAATTACCTTATAAATATTGCTAAAGAGGGGAAAAGGTGTATATTAATTAATTTGTGACCTATATTTTTCTCCGGTGGCGGAATCGTGATGTGGAAAAGATAAATGATAAAAGAGAAAAAAGATTTAAAAAAATTTGCAGGTTGTGTCTACAATATATAACTTTGCAAAAATACAATTGCGCTGACTTGTGGGCCGCCGTGTATTCGGCCCCACATTTATAGCCGCTGTAAGTGACGGTAACCTCAGTTTTAACAGCGACAAAATCTATCTTCAAAATCTTCAGAACAAACATGTCACAGCTTCCCAACGGCTCTCCGGCGAAGAGGGTCACAATTAAAGACATTGCCCAAGATCTCCAGATTTCACCCTCAACCGTGTCAAGAGCTTTGGCCGGCGACATGAGTATACGTCCGGAGACAAAAGAGCGCATTTACGCCGC
Organism: uncultured Sangeribacter sp.; assembly: GCA_964513775.1. Lineage (GTDB taxonomy): Bacteria > Bacteroidota > Bacteroidia > Bacteroidales > Muribaculaceae > Lepagella. Next base: position 52,611 of record CAZEOI010000011.1, read on the forward strand.
CGCCGATCGTCTCGGCTACCGACGCAACAGATTGGCTGCATCACTCAAGAAGGGGCGTACTAATATAATAGGTGTAATACTCAACGGTATGGACAATCCGGAGATATTGGCCCTGCTTGACGGCGTGGAGGATTTCCTTCACACCAGGGGAATCAATCTGATGGTGGGCAATTCACGTCGCGATCCGGAGAGAGAACGTATGAATCTGCGTATGATGGAGGGTGCCGTGATTGACGGGTTGATCATCTCTCCGGCAGATATACGCCAGAATGAGACGGAGATGCTTCACATGAAGAAGGTTGGCATTCCTATTGTACTGGTGAATACTATCCTTCCGGGCATCATCGCGTCTACTGCGGTGGTGAAGTCGGAGCCCACACCGGAGAAATATAGGGAGTTGGGTCAGAAAGCCGGTGAGCTCGTGCTCAAGAAGCTCGATCATCCTGAGCTCCCGTCGGAACATGCCGTTATCTGAAATGAATAGGAAAGACCATATATGGACACTATAGTAATGCCATATATGGACACTATAATAGTGAAGTGGTCGGATTAGCTTTTTATTGCATAAACTCTGTATATTTCAGACATATTAATCGCTATTATTTAAATTATTTGATAAAATTCTGTAAAATACGGGTTGCCGATAACCGAAATTTGTGAATTGAGAGATTTTTTTGTAAATTTGGCGCTTCTAACCTTATTCCTTGTCTGTTTTAAGTGATGCTGTCGCTTAAATGGCAGAATACATGACATTACTACAGGGAGTTTTCTTGAAATAATCGGTAAAAATGAAAGTTATGAAGTTCGGAGGGACCTCTGTCGGCACAGTCGAGAGTCTCACCAACGTAAAGCAGATAGTAGAGTCTACACCGGGCCGTAAGGTTGTGGTGGTTTCAGCATTGGGTGGTATCACCGACCTCCTCATCTCGACGGCACGTCTTGCCGTGGCCGATGATATACGTTATCTTGATTCATTCGCACGCATCGTGGAGCGTCATCTTACTGTAATCAACGGAGTTGTGCCTTCCACACGTCGTGAAGCCACAGAGGCAATGGCAAGGATGATGCTCGATGAACTCGGCAATATATATAAAGGTGTGATGCTTCTTCACGATCTCTCTCCAAGAGCTTTGAATATAATAGTGAGTTATGGAGAGCGTCTTTCGAGCTTGATTGTGTCGAATATTATAAAGGGGGCGACACATTTCGATTCGCGTACGATAATCCGCACCCGGCGCGACGTACATGGCAATGACATACTTGATTCAGAACTCACATATCGTCTCATCGATGAGAATATGATGGAGTATGAATGGGAAACCGCCGTGATGGGTGGTTTCATATCATCGGATATCAATGGGGAGGTGACAAACCTCGGACGTGGTGGCAGCGACTATAAAGCATCTGTAATGGCTGCCGCTCTCGATGCGGAGGTGCTTGAGATATGGACAGATGTAGACGGGTTCATGACCGCCGACCCGAGAGTGATAGACAATGCTTATGTGATCGAGGAACTCACTTTCACCGAGGCTATGGAGCTTTGCAATTTCGGTGCTAAGGTGATATATCCTCCCACAATATATCCGGTTTACCATAAGAATATACCTATCCTTGTAAAAAATACATTCAATCCTACGGCTCCCGGCACTCTCATCAGCGATAAATGCAGCCGTAAGGGTAAACCTATCAAGGGTATATCTTCGATCAACGACACTTGCCTCGTGACGATCACCAGCCTCTGTATGGTGGGTGTGATCGGTGTGAACTCGCGTATCTTCAATGCGCTCACAAGACGCGGAGTGAGCGTGTTCCTCGTGAGTCAGGCTGCCAGTGAGAACAACACCACCATAGCCGTGCGCAATGCCGATGCTGATCTTGCCGTGGCTACCCTTAAGGAGGAATTTGCTGCCGAACTCGAGTCGGGCATGTTTAATGAGATAAAGGCCGAGCCTGATCTCGCCACAATAGCTGTGGTGGGAGAGAGGATGAAGCACACCACCGGTCTGGCCGGAAAGCTTTTCAACACCGTAGGGCGTAACGGTATCAATGTGATAGCTTGTGCCCAGGGTGCCTCGGAGACAAATATCTCCTTTGTAATAGAGAAGAAAAGTCTGAGGAAGGCTCTCAACGTTATCCACGATTCATTCTTCCTGTCGGAAAGTCAGGTGCTCAATCTCTTCCTTGTGGGGGTTGGCAATGTAGGAGGAAGCCTTCTCTCACAGATCAGCAAACAACAGGAGAAACTGCTTCAGGATAAGAATCTGCGTCTGAATGTGGTGGGTATAGCCTCAAGCCGCAGAGCGGTGTTTGATCGCGAAGGTATCGACATCACCCGCTATAAAGAGGAACTTGAGGAGAAGGGTATTCCGGCCACCCCTGAGATTATCCGCGATGAGGTGCTGAAGATGAACATTTTCAACTCGGTGTTTGTAGACTGCACTGCCTCTCCGGCAATCGCAGCTCTGTATGAGGATCTTCTCCAACATAACGTGAATGTGGTGGCTGCCAATAAGATAGCAGCCTCTTCAGATTATCCCTCCTATCAGAGGTTGAAGAAGATAGCCCGGCAGAAGGATGTGAAGTATCTATTCGAGACCAACGTAGGCGCCGGCCTTCCCATCATAAACACTATCAATTCACTTATAAATTCCGGCGACAATATCATAAAGATCGAAGCTGTGGTTTCGGGCACACTCAACTATATCTTCAACGTGCTCGCTGCAGATGTGCCCTTGAGCCGTGCCATAGAATTGGCCAAGGAAGCAGGCTACACGGAGCCGGATCCCCGTATTGATCTCTCAGGTAAGGATGTGGTGCGCAAACTTGTGATTCTTGCCCGTGAGGCCGGCTACCGGGTGGAGCAGGAGGATGTGGATAAAAAGCTCTTTGTGCCCGACTCGATGTTTGAGGGTGAGGCATCCGACTTCATTGACAATGTAAGGAAGCTTGATGCGGAGTTTGAAGAGAGGAGAAAAGACGCCGCCGCCCATGATGAGCATTTTCGTTTTGTGGCATCACTCGACAACGGTGACGCGAGTGTGGGTCTGCGCCGTGTAGGTTCCGACCATCCCTTCTATAATCTCGCGGGAAGTAACAACGTGATTCTTCTCACCACAGAACGCTATAAGGAATATCCTATGGTGATAAAGGGCTATGGCGCCGGAGCCGAGGTCACAGCGGCCGGAGTCTTCGCCGACATAATAAGCATAGCGAATATCCGGTAAGGAATAATGTTATTGGTATAACTCCTGGCTGCCGGAGCACACCGGAGTCAGGAGTTTCTTTTTTAAAGCAGTTGAAACAGAAGTAAACGATGAAACACATCATTATATTAGGCGATGGTATGGCCGATGAGCCATGTGTGGCATTAGATGGACAGACTCCGCTTGAGGCGGCCCACACTCCGGCTCTTGACGAGCTGGCACGTCGTGGCCGATGCGGACTCTTGGCTACCGTGCCTCCGGGATTCCAGCCGGGTTCCGAGATAGCTCACCTCTCTCTTCTTGGTTATAGTCTGCCGGAGGTGTTCGAAGGACGGGGCACGCTCGAAGCCGCCAGCATGGGTGTAGATATCGCACCCGACGAGATGGCCATGCGATGTAATTTAATATGTATATCCCCCGACGGAACCATAAAGAATCATTCGGCGGGACATATCTCTACAGCAGAGTCGGATGAGCTTATAGGCTATCTCAACGAAAAGCTTTCTGATGGGCGTTGCTCCTTCTTCACAGGGGTGAGCTACCGGCATCTGCTTAAGGTGAGAAATGCCGATAAACGCATAGACTGCACTCCTCCGCACGATGTGCCGGGCACCTCTGCCGAGGATGTGATGCCGAAGCCTCTGCTCCACGCTGCGGGAGAGACCGCTGACTATATATCACGTCTTATCAGGGAGTCGCAGCGTCTTCTTGCCGACCATCCCGTAAATCTGAAGCGCATCAAGAAGGGTAAAGATCCGGCCAACAGCATATGGCCCTGGAGCCCCGGTTACAAACCGGCTATGAAGACTATGCAGGAACTTTATGGGATAGGAAAAGGCTACGTAATCTCTGCCGTAGATCTGATAAGGGGTCTGGGAGTGTATGCAGGTCTCGAACCGATAATCGTGGAGGGTGCCACCGGACTGTATGACACCAATTACGAAGGGAAACTTCAGGCTGCTTTGGATGCTCTCAAAGGGGATGCCGATTTCGTTTTCCTGCATATTGAGGCGAGTGATGAGGCCGGTCATGAGGGTGATGCGTTGCTGAAGAGGAAGACGGTGGAGTATCTTGATCATCGTGTGGTAGGTCCCCTTCTGAAAGCTTTGGAAGATTTCGACGAGGAGGTGGCTGTGGCTCTTTTGCCGGATCATCCCACTCCATGCCATATACGCACCCATACCTCTTCCCCGGTGCCATTCGTGATATGGCGGAAAGATATAGAGCCAGATGAGGTTTCCATATACACCGAAAAGAGCGCAGAGGCAGGAGCATACGGTTTGCTTGAGGGAGATCAGTTTATAAAAGAATTTTTTAAGGTAAGTTAATATGAGATATAGAAGTACTGCAGGTAAGAGTCAGGAGGTATCGCTTGAAGATGCGGTGGTGAAGGGACTTGCCCCTGACCGCGGATTGTATATGCCATTGGAGTTTCCCCGTCTTTCAGAAGATTTTTTCAATCGGCTGCCGGATATGACGCTCCCGGAGATGTCGGCCCGGATAGCCGGAGCGCTTTTTGGCGAGGATGTGGATCCGGAGAAACTCAAAGCTTTGACAGAGGAGACTATGAATTTCCCGATACCTTTGGTGGAGGTAAAGGATAACGTATATTCATTGGAACTGTTTCACGGTCCGACACTTGCTTTTAAAGATGTAGGTGCCCGGTTTATGGCGCGTCTTCTCGGCTATTTCAACAGAGAGAATAAGGATAGACTCGTCAACGTGTTGGTTGCCACTTCGGGAGATACGGGTAGTGCTGTAGCCAACGGTTTTCTGGGCGTGGAGGGGGTAAGGGTGTTTGTGCTTTATCCCAAAGGGAAGGTGAGTCCTATTCAGGAGAGCCAGTTCACTACTCTCGGACGCAACATTGTGGCACTTGAGATCGACGGGACTTTCGATGATTGCCAGGCACTCGTGAAACAGGCATTTCTTGATGAGGAACTCAACAGGAAGATGATGCTCACGTCGGCCAATTCAATCAATGTGGCTCGTTTCCTTCCTCAGATGTTCTATTATTTCCACGCATATGCTCAGGCTGTGAAAGCAGGTGCTGATCCCGACAATGTTGTGGCTTGCGTGCCGAGCGGAAATTTCGGTAACATCACAGCCGGCCTGATCGCCAAACGCATGGGTCTGCCGATCAAGCGTTTCATAGCGGCCAATAATGCCAACGATATCTTCTATAATTATCTTCAGACAGGTGAGTATAAGCCTCGCCATTCTGTGCAGACCATCGCCAATGCGATGGATGTGGGGGATCCGAGCAACTTTGCGCGTGTGCTTGACCTTTATCAGAACGACCATGCCGCAATATGCCGGGAGATAAGCGGTGCCACCTATTCCGATGAAGAGATAGCCTCCACGGTGAAGGGTGCTCTTGAAGAGACCGGTTATCAGCTCGATCCTCATGGAGCTGTGGCATATCGTGCGCTTCAGGAGCTTTTGGAGCCGGGGGAGACCGGTATCTTCCTGGAGACTGCTCATCCTGCCAAATTCAAGGAGACTGTGGAGAATATAACCGGGAAAGAGATTGAGATTCCGGAGCGACTGCAGGCGTTCATGGCCGGGGAGAAGCAGAGCATCCCACTCTCTGCTGATTTCGCTGCTTTCAAGAATCTTTTGTCAGCGCATAGTGAGTAGAAATATCGTAAGTGGCTACGGACAGTATTCGTAACTACTTGCGCAATAAAAAAGACCGGATGTGTCGAAGCCGACACATCCGGTCTTTTTTATTAGGGCTATTGTGAAGCTCCAAGGCTTCACAATAGCTTGCGTGTACAATTCAATAGGGCTTACTTCACCATCACCTTGCGATAGATGATATCTGAGCCTGAGCGCACCACGATGAGGCGGATGCCGGGCTCAAGGCCGTTGACGGATACTGTGCCGTTGAGAGCTGAAGAAACCGCCAGACGGGTGCCGGCGAGGTCGTACACCTCAACGGTGGCATTGCCTGCGAGATCACCATTGACTATTATAGCACCGTTTTCGCTTACGATCTCAAGACCGTCGGCTTCAATGCCGTCGACAGATGAAAGAGCGTTGAGCTTGATGGTGTAAGGATCGCTTACAGAACCTACAGGAAGTTCCTTGAAGACGATGGTGGATGAGGTGACATATTCATTACCCTCCTGGTTGATGAAGCGGAAGGTGATGTTGTCGCCGGCATTACCATGGATGTTGATCATGTAGACACCATCAACAACCTGAGCTATGCCACGGCACTCTTTGCCACAGAACGCTGCAATCTTGTAGTCTTCAACATCAGCGTCGAAGTCGTCGGCATCTACTGCCACAGCAGTCATAGGCATTACGTTGGCATATCTGTGGATATCCACAATCCAGGGAGTGTCTTCGAGAGTTCTGGTGGCAGCCTCAGCCTGAGCAGCCTGAGTTTCCTCAGCGTTCACGAAGTTGTAGGTGAATTCCTTGTCGGAGTTGCTGAAGTAGAGATAACCGGCGCCGGTGGCGAGCACAGGAAGTGTACCTGTCCAGTTGCCTTCGGCGTCAGCCTGCTGGAAGCCTTCAAGACCAACGATCATATCACCCTCCTCAGCCTCAAGGTTGGCAAGGAGATCAGCCACTGCAAGACTTGCATCCTCAACAGGGCAACCGATCCAGTTCCAGCCGCTGTGGAGCTTCACAACACCTTGCGGGTTGAATGCCACACCGGCGATCTTGGCGGCAGCTTTCTTGTCGGAAGCGACACATACCTTATAGCCGGTGCCGGGAACAAGGGCCTTGAGATTGCCAGTGAGACCGAGTTTCGGGTCACGTACCACTTCCTGAGTCTGGGAGAGGATACGGCTAACACCCTCGGTTGCGAAGTCAGCCACAGCCACTTCATTCTCCATGTTGTGGGAGATCCAGTTCCAGTTGGGAGCGAGATCATAGTTGATATCCACTTTCTTGAGTTCGAATGTGAGATCTACATTCTCGGAAACATATTCCTTGACTGCGGCCATAGCCTTGAGAGTCATGCTCTCACCGGTCATCTCGATAGGAGCGTCATATACCTTTCTTGTGCCATCGGCAACAGAGGGATCTGTACCGTCGGTGGTGTAGTAGATTGTAGCATTCTTGCTCTTGGTGGTAAGCTCGATCTTCTCACCACGGTAAATCTGTGAGCCACCGATGCCGGCGCCATACGGTTCCTGTACCCAGATTGCATGTTCGCCTACGGAGAACTCCTTGGCGGTAGCACCTTCGTTGAGACAGATGTATGCGGAGAAGGCACCGATCTTAATAGAATCAGAAGCCATGAACTTGCTACCATCCTCATTGAGAGCGAGACATTCGCCAAGCACAGTCTCACCGTCAAATGAACCATAGAGAGTATAGTCCTTACCCTTGATCATTACATCCTCGGGATTGGGAGTAGGAACGATGTCATAGTTATCGAAAGATGCCTGCGCAGATTCGTTTTCATCGCTTGCGAGAGCTTTGCCAACGAATGTAACGGGCACAGATTCGAAGGGTGCAACCACGTGAGCCAAGTAAGGCTTATTTGCCTCAAATTTCTCAACAGTTGTCATAGTTTCCGCATCGTTTTCAAGAGAGATAATCTGGAGACCGCTTCCGGGACGCTTACCGAAGTCCTCAACACCGTAAGACCATTCAGTAGGAGTGAAGGGGAGAATAATACCTCTCCAGCCACCGTCAATGTCAGCACCGTAGCTGCCGGGGATATGAGCAGTGTAGGAGATGGTGTATTCACCAAGGTTGAAACCTGTGGGAGCGTTGAAGGGATACTCGCTGTCAAGAACGATATTTGATGCAGCCACTCGTTTGCCATCCTTAGCGAGGATGATGTTGAGATGCTCGGCATTCGGGATATCGTTAGTGCCAAGATAGATGAGACAGTTTGGATTGAGACCCTTGAAGGAGTCAGCATTGATTCCATCTCCGGCAGCACGGGTTGCGCTTTCGGTGTTAGACGATGGGATGATAATGCTTGTGAGGCTTGTACAGCCCTCAAACGCACCTTCACCGATTGTAGTCACACCGGGAAGAGTGAGAGTTTCAATATTGTCACAACCCTGGAATGCACCGGCACCAATCTCGGTAATTGTCTCCGGAATGAATACTGTACGCAGGTTCTCAAGACCGGCGAGAGCGTTCTCGGGAAGAGTAGTATTGGAAATCTGAGAAAGGTTGAGAGTTTCGACAGACTCGAATTTTTCGCGAATTGCCTCGAATGCCTCTTCAGTCACTTCTCCGATAACTTCGAGTTCGGTGAATTCATCCACCTGCTCTTTCTGCACATCCTCAAGTTTTGAAGAGTCGACCTTGTCACCCTCTTTAACCGTTACATGGGACTCGCCGGTTACGCTTACCCAAGTTTCACCGGGGAGCTGAGGAATGGTGTAGACACCGGTTGCATCTGGAGTGATGACAAGTTCCTTCTCCTCATATTCAGGATTCTTGCCGGATTTGGTCATAATCTTGTGTTTGAGTTTAACCTCAGAGACACTCAGATTCTTACCGCCAGGAGGATTAATCTTGAACTGGATGTCGGTATTCTCCTTATATACATCCCTTCTGACTTCACCAGCATTGTAATCGAACCAGCTTGGAGATACATTCTGCCAACGGTCGTTGGCTCCGAGATTTACAAACTGAACGCTTGAACCGGCAGCCCCTTCAAGGAATTCAAATGATATGGGATAGTAGAATACTACCTCAAGATCATGGTTCTGTGGCTTGTAGAATTTGTGGTCGAGCTGGTTAGGCATCCATTTCAGATAGAGTACACCACCAGACTTGTAACCAGACTGCATTATGTCTTCAAAGTTGTAAGGACATGTAGGTTTGGTGTAAGGAGGCACAGTACCCTTTGCAAGGTCTGAGATAATTTCGAAACCATTGTCATAGAGTTTGAACGCCACACCGGTACGGAGCTGGTTGTTTTCGCCACCGATCTGTGCCGGACGCTGGTTGTTGGGAAGAACCAAACGTACCTCCTGAGTGGGGCTGCTCTCAGCGATACCTACACCGATATGGTTGAGATCATGGCCGCCATTCCACCATATGCCGATTCTCTCGGGATCATATTTCACCCAGTAATACTCCTTGGGAACCTCCTCTTTATATATAGAGAGTGAGTTCCAGAATGAGGCGTTGCTGTAATCCGTCTCATAACCTGCGGGCACTCGGAGAGTGATGGCAGATGCATTGGAGGGGAAGGGAGACATATTGCCGCAAAGAGGCGGAACAGTACCCTCCATCGTAATCTCCTTGAGGGCGGCACACTGGCCAAATGCACCTGTACCTACATAGTTCACTGTCGCAGGGATTGTGATGCTTGTGAGTGCAAGACAGCGGGCGAAAGCATTATTGTAGATTCTTTCAAGTCCGGCAGGAAGAATGATGGTGCGGAGAGCAGATGAGCCTGTTGACAAAGCGGGAGCAAATGCATTCTCCGGGATAGCGTTGGCGGTGGTGAGTGCCACACCCTTGATGGTCACATCGGAAAGATCGAGGTCTACGATGTTGCCGGCATGAGCACGGAATGCATCGAAGTCGCTTGAATTAATTGTACCAACCAACTTGAGACGATCGGGACACTCGGCAATCTTTGATGCGAGCTGACCCTCGCTGACATTGACTACAACATAGTCGCTTGCATCAGCATCGTTTACCTGAATAGATACTTCCAAATCCTCGAGTACTGCCGGAATTGACACATTGGCTACGGCTGCGGAAACAGCCTTGTTGATGCCATTGACAGCCACAGTGACACGCTGGGTCGGTGCAACCGGAGTGACTTTCAGATTGAAAGGCATACCGCGTACAATCTGTGTAGCAGCACCTTCAATATTGGCACCGTTTACTGTCTGAGGCATAGTAATTGTGTGGTAAACCACGCGGTTGCCTATAGCGCTGATACGATCGGTGACAGTGTCGGAATCGGCTGTCACCAGCTCCCAGTTCTTCTTGTTGTAAGAAGTTGCGAGACGAATCTCATTACCCTCCTTTATTGTAGACTTGCTGATATTACAAGTGAAGTTGTAAAGAACATTGCCGGAGTTGAGCATCATGTTGGTGAATACCTGAGAGATGAACTCCTTGATAGCACCGTTCTTGTCGGTAAGAACCATTGCAAAGAACTTAGAGGCATCGTTACCTGCAGGCACCTTGATGGCATTTGCACGAACTGTGAAGTTCTGCTTAAGGGGTGCGTTTACGATCTCAGAAACGAGACCTACACCACCGTCAGCTCCTGTAATCTTCCAAGTCTTGTCGATAGTTGTAGGTTCGGGTTGACGAAGATTAACGTGGATGACAGTGGGTGAATTTATAGTATATTCATAGGCACCGTCTGCTCTTGGAGAGAGAAGAGAGTTGTTGGCATAAACCTCAAGTATAGCGTCGCCAAGATTTGGGGCAGTCTCTACCTGGAACTCATATTTCTCAGCATAGATACCCCAGTTGGGATCAGGCACCGGGAAATCAGTTTTCCAAGAGATTGGATTGATGGTGATATCCTTATTGTCAGCTATGGTTACTTTGTAGGTTGACGGAGCTGTAGGATTCTCCTCGATGATTTCCTTGAAGTCTTTCCAATAGTCCTTTGCACCATAAGCTGCAGCAGATCCTACAGGAACTGTGAGCTTGGCTTGAGGAGTGTTGGTGAATACACACCAGTTAATCCAAACGGGAGCCGCACGACGTACTGTCACCTCACGCAGAGCGGTAGAGTTTGCAAACACGTTGTATTCCCAAGTAGACACGCTTGCCGGAATCTCGACGGAGGTAAGACCTGTCTGGCCAAAACAAGCATTCTTAAGTGTGGTAAGATTCTCCGGGAGTAATACCTGCTTAAGCGAGCGATAACTCATGAAAGCCTTAGCCGGGATAGCGTTGGCCGGATTCGAACCCTGTGCCACAATAGTGACTTTAGAGATGTCAAGACGCTCGATCTTCATGCGCTCACGGATGAAAGTGAAGTCTTCAGCATTCATCGTTCCGTAGAGGGTAAGGTCTTTCACTGAAGATGTCTCATTCTCGTCAAGGAGGTTCTGAAGATTGCCGGCTTCCATCCAGAGGATTCTCTTGGAAACCACTTCATTCTTGTTCTGGACTACAACAGTGATATTCTGATCGGCGAGAACGTTAGTGATCTTGTAGTTATCGGAGGCATCCGGTGAAAGGATCACACCATTGGCCTTTACAGTGATCACATTGATCGCGGACTTCTCATTTACTACTTTGAAAGTGTAGTCACGACCTTTCACCACTTGAGGCGCATCGTAAGAGATGGTGTAGCTGCTGCTGGATTCCGGATAATTGATGGCGAAGTAGGGGAGAGTGCCGTTCATAGCACGAGCCTCACCTGCCACGAGGAGATCTCCTGCAACGGGGCGCCATTCCGACTCACCGTTAGCCATAGTGACAAGACGAACCACGTCGGTAGAAGCCACAGAGACACCTGCAGGTACCTTACCTGTGAAATCTACATAATTCGACACCTGAAGAGCAATGAGGTTGAAGTTTCTGCCATCGTTCAGGAGAGCCTTCTGTTTGCCGCTCTCGTCGAAGAGGGCTATTGAAAGCTTGCCTGAGAAGTCGGTGTTGGAGATATTCTTCAACGCACCTGCTCTTACAGTGAAACTGTCGGCAGAGGTGATATCGGTTACGTCAAGAGTAAGACCGGGCTGATTCTCATCATTGGTGAGGTGAATGTTCGACCAATTGATATTGTTGGTAGCCGGTTTGATGTTGTAGACAATGGTCTGCAGATTGTTGTAGCTGTGAGCTTTGCTTACCACCGGGTTGAGGGCACCGGGTGTGAAATAACCATTGGCCGAGCCGCCCCAGCCCCAGTTGAAGTGGAGGCGGGTAGCGCCTGAAGCATCAATATTGTAACCGTCGCACACGAAGGCGTGGCCGGCAGATACATCCTGACCGCTAAAAAGAACCGGGCGAGACTCGTCGATCTCGTTGACAAGAATCTCCACCCATTCATTCTGGCTGATTTCAGAGAGCTTCTTGTAAGAGACACCTGCATCGTAGCCGAACATTGAGGTGAGAGCGTAGGGCACTTTTACCTCGAATGCGCTTGAGCTCGACATGCCGAAGTCTGTGCCGATACCGATTGCTGCATCGGCCACGAGAGTGGCCACGGCATTCGATTCCTCCTCAGAGTAACCGGTGCGGTAGTTATCCATACGCATGGTGTCCCAAGCATATGAGGTGTCTTCGCCGGAGTTGACCAAAGACGCGGGACGGGTGGCCGGAGTGTTATGATACTTCATAATCTCGGCTAAAGCCACGCCCACACAACCGGTAAGACGGCGGTTGGGTATGTTATTGTTGAATGGAGCTTCCTGACTCCATTCCGGGGTCTGGAGAAGTTTCTCAGAGGCATCGGCGCGTGTTGAGCGTCTTGCGGGCTCGTAGCTTTCGAATACAGATTCAGAAAGAAGAGTCTGTGCGATGCCGGGGATTGCTGTCGGATCCCAGATGTTAGAGAATGAATAGCCAATCACGGGGATTGCTTCTGTCTCGGCAGAGACAATTATGAATCCTTTCCCGTCGTTGGCGTTAAATACATAGCTGACCGGGGCCAATGAACCATTGTTGACCACGTGTACCAGGGTGAGTGCATCCTGATTAGCCAGACGGCTGACCTGTTCCGCCTTGAAGAAGTCGGCGGCGATCAGTTTAGCCTCTTCCGGAGAGCGGGTTGCACCGTTCGCAATAAACGTTGCGGCCACACACATAGCCGGAAGCAGCGTCTTCGGAATAGATTTAAACATAGATTGGATATTTTGTTAGTTTGTTAGGATTATTTCACCATTACTTTCTTGCCATTGATGATGTAGAGGCCCGGTGTGAGACGTCCGACTACATCTGCAGCTTTGACATTGCTGAAGAGGAGGCGACCGTTGAGGGTATATACCGTTACGTTTTCGTCTGCGTCCACTCCTATGATATTTACGGCTGCATTAGGATCTACCGACATAGTGCCGGTCACAACAAGGTCATGAGCGGGCATTGTCTCGGGGAAATCTGACCATCCATCAAATAGATAACCATCCTTTTCAGGAGCCTCAGGTGCTACGATTTCTGCACCGAATTCAACGTCTTTGCTCTCAATGATCTCGTCACCGATCTTGAAAGTAAGCTTGTAGCTGTTGACATTGTATGCACCTGCAATTTCAACGTCCTTAGCTGGCATAGTAGCGGGCACCTCACCCCATCCGGAGAATGTGTAGCCCTCTTTTGCAGGAGCCTCGGGAGCTTTGATCTCAGCACCGAAGTTCACCTCTTTTGTTTCAATCACCTCGTCACCGATCTTGAAAGTAAGCTTGTAGCTGTTGACATTGTATGTACCGGTGAATTCAAGATCTTTGGCAGGCATTGAAGCGGGCACCTCACCCCATCCGGAGAATGTGTAGCCCTCTTTTGCAGGAGCCTCGGGAGCTTTGATCTCAGCACCGAAGTTCACCTCTTTTGTTTCAATCACCTCGTCGCCGATCTTGAAAGTAAGCTTGTAGCTGTTGACGTTGTATGCACCAGTAATCTCAAGATCCTTAGCGGGCATAGTAGCGGGCACCTCTCCCCAACCTGCGAAAGTGTAGCCCTCCTTCTCGGGAGCCTGGGGAGCAGCGATCTGAGCACCGAACTCAACATCCTTGGTGTCGATTACCTCGTCACCTATTTTGAAAGTTAGCTTGTAGCTGTTGACGGTATAGGCACCGGTGAATTCAAGATCCTTGGCAGGCATTGAAGCGGGCACTTCACCCCATCCGGAGAATGTGTAGCCCTCTTTAGCAGGAGCCTCAGGAGCAGCGATCTGAGCACCGAACTCAACCTCCTTGGTGTCGATTACCTCGTCACCGATCTTGAAAGTAAGCTTGTAGCTGTTGACATTGTATGCACCTGCAATTTCAACGTCCTTAGCGGGCATAGTAGCGGGCACCTCACCCCAACCTGCGAAAGTGTAGCCCTCTTTTGCAGGAGCCTCGGGAGCAGCGATCTGAGCACCGAACTCAACCTCCTTGGTGTCGATTACCTCGTCACCGATCTTGAAAGTAAGCTTATAGTTGTTGACGGTGTATGCACCGGTGATCTCAAGATCCTTGGCAGGCATCGAAGCGGGCACTTCACCCCAACCTGCGAAAGTGTAGCCCTCTTTTGCAGGAGCCTCGGGAG
>CAZEOI010000012.1:0-43653 GCA_964513775.1 uncultured Sangeribacter sp.
TTTACGGGCTTGTTTATTATTATAAAGATTTCTTTAAAAAGGAGACCTCTTTGCCAGTCTTCAGCCATCTTTCGGGATGCTTTTTCATCTCTCATCGGTCGTTTAGCTCGATAAACTTCCTCTTCGAGCTAAAAAATCACCACCGAAAGCTGTCTAAATACAGACAAAGAAAAAGTTTAAACAACTTCATCAAAATAATCAAACTAACGAACAGATGAAAAAGATACTATTTTTGCTGTCAATGTGGTTTATCGGCATCGCAGCTTCAGCCCAGACTCATCAGAAAGTTTATGATGAGACTCTGAATCCGGCCACTCAGATAAAGGAAGCCGTGTCAAAAGCCTCGAAAGAGAATAAATATGTAGTGGCACAGTTGGGTGGAAACTGGTGCAAATGGTGCATCCGTTTTGCCCGCTTTGTTGAAAGCGACCCGGAGATCAAGGGTCTGATAGATGATAACTTCGAATTCATTCATGTGAATTATAATCCACGTAATCCCGAAGCTGATAATAATAATGCTGCTACGGGAGAGGCGCTGCGACTGTTAGGAAATCCGGTGCGTTTCGGCTATCCGGTGTTGGTGGTTCTGGATGGAGAAGGAGATGTAGTCCACATTCAGGATTCGAGCTTCCTTGAGTCGGGTGATGGTTACGATAAGAAGAAAGTGATGCGTTTCTTCAATGCCTGGACTCCCAAGGCAGTACAAGAGGCTAAAAAATAAGCAAGCCGCATTTACCAATAATTCGAGGGCGCACCGCAAAATCACTTTGCGATGCGCCCTCTTTCAGGATAGGAATCTTCTCAGATTGCATTATTTCTATGAGTTCATAATGCAGAGAATATTTTAACGTCCATTCGGAAGAGACGTTTTTTCAAGACTTAGAAGTTGTTTACACTTTCTTAGAGTATATCTTAGAGCCTGAAACTATTTGTTGGCCCTATTATTGGGGTTCAGTCTGTGAGTTCTGCAGGGAGAATAGGCATAGCGCCATTCTTCGTGCAGACGAAAGCTGAGGTCTGGACTGCTTTTGCATGAGCCTCCTCAACCGACTTCCCTTTGAGGATGGAAGCTATGAAAGCTGCCGTGAAGGAGTCGCCGGCTCCGACGGTGTCGGCAACCTCTACTTTAGGAGTGGGCTGGAAAGAGACTTTACCCGGAGTGAAGACATAGCTGCCGTTGACGCCACAGGTCAGGATGAGCATCTTCAGGTTGTATTTGCCAAGAAGAATCCAGCACTTATCCTGAAGGTCGATACCCGGATATCCAAAGAGGCGGCTTATAATAACCAATTCTTCATCATTAATTTTCAATACATTGCAACGCTCCATAGAGTTGGTGAGAATCTCTTTGGTATAGAAACCCTGACGGAGATTGATGTCAAACACCACAAGATTATCATCAGATTCAGGCATTGCGTCAAGAAACTTGTTGATAGTTTCGCGAGACACTACGTTGCGCTGTGCGAGTGAGCCGAAGCAGATGGCTTTGGTTTTCTTAGCGAGAGCCTCGATATCCTCAGTGAAGGGGATATTATCCCATGCCACATTTTCCTTAATATCATACTGAGGCACACCATTGTCGTCGAGCTCAACCTGCACTGTTCCTGTAGCGTAAGGCACTTTCGGGAGCTTATGGGTTAGACCTTTGGAAGTGAAGTTGTCTTCAATCTCTTTGCCAAGAGCGTCGTCGCCGATGGCACTGATCACACAGCTGGGGAGGCCGAATTGAGACACATGGTATGCGAAGTTAGCGGGAGCGCCACCTATCTTTTTACCTTCGGGGAGGACATCCCATAGAGCCTCGCCCATTCCGATTACGATTTTTTCAGACATATTATATGGTTTTTAAGTATTAAATCTTATGAAGTCGCGGAGATATTATGAGTGTATGATTGAATTTTGCGATTCAGAGACCTTTTAGGTTTAGAGGTCTCTGAATCCGTATGAAAGATCTGACACCTTCTTTTGTATTAACACTTCAATCACGTTGCTGTTTATTTAATTGACGTTCATTAACTAAAACCGAAGGTAGTCTGGTAGCATACACTTTATTTCCGGTTAACAGATGTTATGCTTTCTTAATCTGAGTCATGAAGTAAAGCAGGTAAAGCACACCGATGCTCATTACTCCTACTGCACCGGCCACACCCATGCCGCCTTGAGCGAAGCCCATACAGAGAGGGAAAACCGTTCCACCGAAAAGCCCCATGATCATAAGGCCGGAGACCTCATTTT
Source organism: uncultured Sangeribacter sp. (assembly GCA_964513775.1). Classification (GTDB taxonomy): domain Bacteria; phylum Bacteroidota; class Bacteroidia; order Bacteroidales; family Muribaculaceae; genus Lepagella. The sequence continues at coordinate 2,236 of CAZEOI010000012.1, forward strand.
TCTCTTTGGGCTGGCGGTTGAGAGCCTGAGCGAAGACAATAGAGAAGATGTTTGAGTTGCCGAAGCCGATGAGAGCGATGCCTGCGAGCACGATAAACTGGGATGTAGCGATGAAAAGACAGATTACACCTAAGATCATGCAGACAACGCTGATTCCGAAGAATGATTTGGCCGACATATGGGCGAGAATCCAAGAACCGAGAAGGCAGCCGCCTGTGCGGAAGTAGAAGTAGATCTGGGTGCCGATTACTGCATCAGCTGTGGAGAGACCAAATTTCTCAATCAGAATCTGAGGAGCGAATGTATTGGTGCCGACATCGATACCTACGTGGCACATGATACCTACGAAGCAGAGCGACACGAAGGGGATGCTAAGGAGTTTTACACATTCCATGAAACCGGTAACTTTGTCTGGTTTCTCCTCCTGGATTGGAGTGGCGCCGAGCATTGCAATAGAGAGAACGTTGATTATGGCAAATATCGGGAACACCACACGCCAGTCAAGTCCGAAAGTAGGAATAGCCTGTACGGCACCCCATGACATCAGATAAGGAGCCAAAAGGGAGGCGAGTGCTTTCACAAACTGACCGAAGGTAAGGGTTGAGGCCAGACGTTCGGGATGGATAAGACCCGATACGAGAGGGTTGAGAGAGGTCTGCATCACGGCATTGCCGATGCCGAGGAGAGAGAAAGCGATAAGCATAGCCGCATAAGTGTCGCTGCATATGGGGATAATGAGAGACACGAGAGTGAGAATCTGAGAGAAAAGCACTGTTTTCTTGCGTCCGATCTTGTTCATGAGAATGCCGGTGGGCACGGAGAAGATAAGGAACCAGAAGAAAACGAGCGAGGGAATGAACCCGGCCTGTGCATCGGAGAGGTTGAGGTCTGATTTTACGAAGTTGGTGGCGGAGCCCACGAGGTCGACGAAGCCCATGGTGAAGAAGCAGAGCATCACCGGAAACATCTGAAGGAGGGCACCTTTGCTATCTGATTGTGTTTTGGTAGTCATTACAGTATGATTTTTCGAATTGTGAGAAAAAAGTTGATTTACTTCACGGCATACACCTTAAGATTGTCAAGGCGTGCGTTGCCATCAGAGCTTACAGAGAGTGTAGTGTAAGGCTCATTGGGGAATACGAGGTTGGTCTGTACCGACTTGCCGTTGTTGGCAAAGAGTTCAACACTTGAGCTGTCGAGGAATATACGGAGTGCGAGTTTGCCGTTGGTCTCGAAAGTTGGAGCTACGGTAACTGCAGGGAAATTCTCGCTGAAATCTACGATGCCGCTCTTACGGCGGTCGCAGGAGATGGTGTGGTTTTTGACGTCATAAACCATATCAACCTTATTCCCCTGGCGGTTGGAGAGAGTGAAGGTTACTGTTGATGCGGAACGAGAGTCGACATCAGCAACAATCTCACATGCACCATTCTTCTCTGCAGGGAGTGCGAAAGTAGAGGCTTTCTTGCCAAGACCCTTTTTTGAAGCGGAGCTTACAGTCTTTCCACGAAGGGCTCCAAGTTCGGGAGAGGGAACAGAGGCAAGCATTATCTGGCCATCGGGAGCGGTAAAGAGTTCCATCTCACGCGGAAGAGTGTTGGCACTGCGGAACTGTGTGGTGGGGACATCGGCGGCATACTGCCAGTTGCTCATCCAGCCGATTACAGTGCGACGGTTGTCGGGAGCATCACTCCAGCTCACTGTGGCGTAATGGTCTTTACCGAAATCCATCCATTTAGTAGGCACTTTTCCGGATGCATCAGTGTCAGCCACGAATTTTTTACCATCGAAATCACCGATGAAATACTGTGTAGCGCTACCACCGTAAGGTCCACCCGGGTTGATGTTGCAGATAACAACCCATTTCTTCTTATCGGAACCATCCACCGGAAGTTCGAAGAGATCCGGACATTCCCATACGCCGTCCTGACAACCGAGTCCTTTGCCGAATGCACTCTGGAGAGTCCAGTCTTTGAGGTTGGGAGAGGTGAAGAGCAGCATCTCATAGTCGAGGGCGTGAGCAAGTATAAGATTCCATTCCTTAGTCTTATCGTTCCAGAACATATTCGGATCGCGAGCCTCGCTTTCAAGGGTGAGAATGGGGTTGCCGGCATAAGGTGTGAAAGTGGCACCGTTGTCATTGCTATATGCGAGACTCTGAATCTGACTTACGGCGGCATTTGTGTATAATGCGATTACGGCATCCTTCCCGAATCCGGCAGTGTTGTTTCGGTCGATAGCGCAACTTCCACTGAAGATTGAGCCGAGACCATCGGGCACAATGGCCGCTCCATGATGATCCCAGTTTATGAGGTCGGTTGAGGTGGCATGTCCCCAGGTCATGTTCTGCCATTTTGATCCATAGGGATTCCACTGATAGAAGAGGTGCCAAACGCCATCGACGTAAACCATACCGTTGGGATCGTTCATCCATCCCCATTCCGGGCTCTGATGGTAGAAAGGACGATATTTAGTCTCACGGTTTGTAGTGTCGAATGAATCTGCGAGCATTATGCCCTGCCAGCATACGGCATCTTTTGCCTCACGAATATTCTGGCGGCCGTGATTGGCCACAATATTGAGCACTACGTTGTGTCCTTTATATTTGGAAAGATCATAAGGGACAGTGAAGTCTGTCTTTGATTGGGCGAGACGGGCGTAGAAAGTTTCGGCCAACTTACCGTCGACGAGAACGTCAATCTTGGCATCATCAATACTCTCCTGGATAGGGAGGATCAGAAGATTATTGTCTCCTGTCACTCTTACGAGAGTATTGTTTACTCCGAGATGCTCAACCTTGACTCCGTTATCTGCAATGGCTGTATTGGTTGCCAGAAGAGATATCCCAGCCATGAGTAGAGGGGTTAGCTTGTGAGTTATTGTTTTCATTACAGTTTTAAAATTTGATTCCTATTCTTTTTTTAACCTAAAACGTTCAGATGATGTCTGAACTTCGATACAGCTTCGGAAAGTTGCATCAAATCTCTTTTACCTTTTCGATTTTTACCCGAGCCTTGGTATGACCCGAGGCGTCTGTTTTGACAATGCAAAACTATAAAGAAAATGGATATGAGGGTTAGGAAAAATCGTGCAACGTATGTAAAAAATGTTGTAAAAGGGATTTTTTTATACTGAAAGCAAAGATTTTAATATAAAATTCCTATATTTGCACCACTTATGTAAAACTTATCACCATGAAACGACTTTTACAATTATTCTTATTCATAGCTTTGATTCTGATTATTCCCTCCTGTGGAGAGGAGAAAAGATACAGAATAGGGGTGAGCCAGTGCAGTTCCGACGACTGGCGTGAGAAGATGAACGAAGAGATAAAGCGCGAGATTCTGCTTCATGAGAATGTGGATGTGGAGATACGCTCGGCCGACGACAACAGTGAGAAGCAGATATCCGACATAGATTATTTCGTAGAAAACGGCTTTGATATAATAATTGTGGCTCCAAATGAAGCCGAGACTCTCACTCCTAAGATAAAAGAGGTGTATGAAAAGGGTATACCGGTGGTTATTTTCGACAGAAGTATAAATGGAGACTCCTACACTGCACGTATGGGAGTGGATGATATTGGCCTTGGCCGTCAGGCATCGGAATATGGCCGACATTTATCAGGCAACCATGCAAAGGCAATAGAGATATTCGGATTGCGCGGTTCCACTCCGGCGGAAGACCGTCATAAAGGTTTTACGGAAGATTTTACTTCACACGGCGGAGAGGTTGTGGCGAGTGTGGCAGGCAACTGGAACCAGGCTGATGCCATGATGGTGGTCGATTCCCTTCTTCGCATATATCCTGATATAGATCTTATATTCGCCCATAACGACCGTATGGCTATAGGGGCTTCCGAAGTTGCGAGGAGATTGGGTAGAGATAATATAAAGATTATCGGAATAGATGCAGCTCCTAATATTGGAATAAAGGCAGTGGCTGATGGTGTGATCGATGCTACATTTCTTTATCCCACAGAGGGACATCGATTGATACGCCTTGCTATGGATGTGCTCAAGGGAGCATCTTTTGAGAAGGAGCTCAGGCTTCCTCTATCGTCAGCAGTGGATAGCACCAACGCAGATATCCTTCTGCTGCAGAATGAGGCGTTGCTTGATGAGACAGGGAAAATCACCAAATTAAAAAGTCAGGTGGATGAATATTGGGAGCGCCATTCATCACAGACCACTCTTTTTTATGCCAGCATAGTCATTCTCTTGCTTCTCAGCGGATTACTTTTCCTGCTGCTTCGCACGTTCTGGCAAAACCGAAAACACCAGAGCCAACTATTGGCTCAGAATCATCTTTTGGAGCAGGAACGTGACAAACAGAAGGAACTGACCCAGAAACAGATGGAGCTTAATCAAGAGTTGAGAGAACTAAACGGCAAACTTGAGGAGGCCACCCAATCGAAACTGGCATTCTTTACCAATGTGTCTCACGATCTGCGCACACCCCTCACTTTGATAGCGGAGCCGGTGGCCCAGCTCAACGGAGCCTCCAACCTCACTCCGTCGCAACAGACTCTCATCAAGATAGCCGATAAGAACGTGCGTATACTTCAGCGTCTTATCAATCAGATTCTTGACTTCAGGAAATATGAGAATGGCAAACTGAAACTTCATCTCACGGAGGTTGACTTCCGCAAGGTTGTCACAGACTGGACGGAGAGCTTCATGCAACTTGCACGTAAGCGTGATATAAAACTTACACTCAATGCCCCGGAAGGCACCGATCCGGTTGATATAGCTTTAGATGTGGAGAAGATGGAGAGAATTTTCTTCAATCTTGTGTCGAATGCTTTCAAATACACCCGCGATAATGGCTCTATCACCATATCATATAAGGTGGAGGATGGAAAGCTTATATTAAAGGTGGCCGATACAGGCGAGGGTATAAGTAAACGAGACTTAGGGAATATCTTCTACCGTTTTTATCAGGTAGACCGTATACACCCCAAAGGATCCGGCATAGGACTATCACTCGTGAAAGCTTTCGTAGAGCTTCATGGGGGCAGCATCACCGTAGACAGTGAGCTTAACAAAGGATCGGAATTCATCATTACACTACCTGTGGTGCATGTGGCTGATTCGGCTCAGGAGGTAGGAAAGCTTATAGAGGCCACTGCAGTTGAGGCCGAGTTGGAGAATGTTGATTTCTCGGAAAATTATGATTCCGAGAAACCATTGGTCCTTGTGATCGACGATAACCGCGACATCCGGGAGATGGTGGGCGAGTTGCTGAATGATAAGTATAATATCATCATGGCCTCAAACGGAAGCGAGGGTGTGAAAAAGGCTGCCAAATATGTGCCTGACCTTATTGTATGCGATGTAATGATGCCCGTCATGGATGGCCTTGAGTGTTGCAACCGTATAAAAAGCGAGACTGTAACATCCCATATCCCGGTGCTTATGCTCACGGCATGTACTCTCGACGAGCAGAGGGTGCAGGGTTATGACAGTGGTGCCGACGGTTATCTTTCAAAGCCCTTCTCTTCGGAGGTATTGAAATCACGCATTGCGAGTCTTATCAGAAACCGTAGGATAATAAAGGAGCTTTGGCAGAATCCGGTGGCTAAAGTGGAGAGCGACGCGTCAAAGGCTAAGACTCCTACCGTTAGTGTCAAGTCTGATTCCGCAGGTAATGGTAGTAAAGATAAGGGAGCAGTGGCTGTACCTATACAAAAAGATGTTGAGAATGATTTTTACGCCCGTTTTCTCAAAATATTCTATGAAGATATGGGAAATCCCGACACTACGGTAGACAGCCTTGCGGCCAAGATGGGGCTTGAGCGTACACAGTTCTATAGAAAGATCAAAGCCATCACCAACTATTCGCCCGTGGAGTTGATACGCAGTCTTCGCCTTAAGAAAGCCCGTGCTATGGTCACAGGTTCAGATAAGAGCATATCGGAGATTGGCTATGAGGTGGGATTCTCCACCCCTGCTTACTTCACAAAATGCTATAGGGAAGCTTACGGAGAGACTCCATCTGAGACACGCCAGAAGCTCGGCTGAAGGAAGCCGCGCAATGAGAAAGTTTGAAAAAATATAGAAAGTTTTATATTGCTGTCCGAGACAGCAGGTAGATTATAAAAAAAGATAGCCGTCCAAATATTGGGCGGCTATCTTTTTATATTCTACTAATTAATGATGAGGATCCTATATCAGTTCCAACCTGGATTCTGTTCTATCACAGCTCCTGTGTTGCTGTCGATGGCAGTCTGAGGAATGGGGAAGAGTGTCCACTTTGTAATCTGCGGGAGATTTGAAGAGAAGCAGCCGGGCCATGCGGCAGACTGATCGGCAATGCCCATTGCGTGGGCGTTAATGCTGTTGATGCCATCCTGACCCATTCGGAGAAGTGTGGGCCAACGCTGTTCCTCATAGAAGAGCTCGCGCGCACGCTCATCAAGAATGTATTGCATGGTCATGTCGCCGGCAGAGGCTTTCTTGGCACATTTGGCACGGTCGCGTAGAATATTTACGTCAGCCGCTGCCCCGGTAGCATCACCGTTTCTCAGCTTAGCCTCAGCACGGAGAAGTACTGTCTCAGCCGAACGGCAGGCATACTGGTCGATGAAGTAGGAACTTCTCTGCCAACCTTCCGAGAGGTCGTCGTAGTTATAATCATCGTCTGATGCCCATTTGGCCCAAATCGGATAGAAGCGGTCTATACGTGTCGGGTCGAGCATATCTTTCGTCACAACCTGTCCGTACATGGAGTGGTTGGCGTCGATAACCTTGAAATTGCGGTGAATGTTACATTCAGCATTACGCATGTCGTCGCCATACTCACCGGCCCATATATCTTCAATCACATAGCTTGTCGGGCTGTTGCCGGAAATGCCACGGCCTCCTACATAGGCACAGATGTTTCCACCGGGGTAGAGATCATTGTCAGCACCATTCCAGGGGCAATTCTCACCGTTCTCCTTATATTCATCTTTCCAGAATGCGTCGCGGAGCACCGGTGACCAGTTACGCGGAGATTCACTCTTATTCCCACCAAATTCATGATATACATCATAATCATGCTGGAATACCCAGAGAGATTCCGTGTTGCCGCTTTCCCGATCCTGATTGTTGCGCTGGAAGAGATCGAAGAATACGTTGCCGTCTTCTCTGTAGGCGGCCACCCCATTTACGTTGGCGCCACCGTCAGGATTTGCGCGGGAACCGAATCGCTCGGTCATAAGGGGATGCAGAGCCATAACTTTATCAGCATAGCTTACGGCCTCTGAAAGATCGCTTGCATTGTTATTCTTTACGATCGCGAGACCAAGATAAGCCTCTGAAAGGAAGTGGTAGGCGGCACCTTTGGCAACGCGTCCGGCCTCAGAAGGATAATCGGGAAGATTTTCGGCTGCAATCTTCAGGTCGTCAATGGCCTGCTGATAAGTCTCTTCACGGGAAGCACGTGTAAAGTCGAGCTTAACCTCCTGATAGAACTGAGTGACGAGGGGAACTCCACCGAACATCTCAGCAAGACGGAGATAACCGTATCCGCGCATAAACATCATCTCGGCATAGCACTCTTTGCGCTGAGCCTCGCTCTCCCAGGCAAGTCCCTCTTTCTGAACGCCTTCAAGACTCTGGTTGGCATAGTTGACGAGCTGATACATTGCATCGTAGATCTGATTTGAGGAGTTGGACGATGCGCTCCAGTTATTGAAATTGCATACATAGTTGCCACTTGCACGCCAATTTGGAGTATCAGCCACGTCTGAACCGAGTCCTTTAAGGAAGTTGTTGCAGTCATACCAATATCGGATATGGACGTAGAGATTGGTGACGCAGGCTCTTACCTGATCGGCAGTCTCATAAGAGTTGGTGGTGGTGTAGATGGTGCGTGGATTTTCGGTAAGAAAATCTTTGTCGCTGTCGCAAGCGGTGAGAGCTGGAAGTAGAGCCAGACCGCTTACGGCGTATAAGGCAATATTCTTGAGTTTCATTTTTTCAATGTAGATTAGAATGTTAAGTTAAGACCAAGAGAGAATGAACGGGCAAGGGGATAGCCATAGCTGTAGCCTGTTCCGATGGTCTGTTTGATTTCCGGGTCGCCGCCCTTCCAGCCTGTGATTGTGAAGAGGTTTTTGCATGCGAAGAACACTTTAAGATTCTTGATGCCCACAGTCTGCACCCAGGGATGATTGAAGGTGTAAGAGAGGCTGAGATCCGAAAGGCGAACAAAAGAATAGTTCTGAAGCGGATAATAACGGCCGTCTGTGTAATTGATTCTCGGATATACGTTACTGCGGTTCTCCTCGGTCCACCATCCGTGGTTGAGGTTATTGTCAGTATTCACATCAGAGAGAGTGCGGTAGGCATAAAGGTTGCCTGCCTTGCCGTAGCCGTTACCGCTGAAGATTCCTGTAAACATCACGAATAACTGAAGATTCTTGTAGCTCACAGTGTTGCCGAAGCCCATGCGGAAGTTCTCTTTTGAATAGCCGAGAATAGTGCGGTCGTCAGAGGTGATCGTTCCATCACCATCGATGTCTGCAAACTTCACGTCGCCGGGCTGAGCGCCATTCTTTTCCATGTATTCGGTGTCTTCCACCTGAACGATGCCAATGTTCTTGTAGCCGTAGATAGCACCAAGCGATTTGTTGAGGAACAGGCCGTTGGTCACGTCATCCTTGCCGTCGCCATAGAGATCTTTAAGCTTATTGCGGTTCATGTAGAAGTTGAGTGTAGAAGTCCAGCTCCAATCCTTATTCTCAATGTTTACAGTGTTAAGAGTGGCCTCGATACCCCAGTTGTCAACACGACCCATAGTAGCATACATGCCTGTGAGACCATTGATCATTACAGGAATGCTACGCCAGAAAATCTGATCGGTAGTCTTAGATGTATATGCGTCAAAATCAAGATTTACGCGGTTGTTAAACATTCCGAGCTCGAAACCATAGTTCCATGAAGTTGTTGTCTCCCAACCGAGGTTCACGTTGCCCATTGCAGTGATTCTCTGTCCCCAGCTTGCCTGAGAAGCGTTGCCGAAAGGATAAACGAAGCCGCCGGACTGTCCGAGAGTGATAGTGGAGAGAGTCTGATAGGGGCTCAGAGACTGGTTGCCGTTCTTACCCCAAGAGGCCTTGAGTTTAAGGTTGGTGATGGGCACGACTTTCTCCATGAAGCTTTCATTGGAAACTGTCCATGCAACACCGAATGCGGGGAACGTACCCCATTTCTTATCAGCACCGAATACGGAAGAACCGTCACGACGAATGGAAGCATTGAAATGGTAACGCTGGTCGAAGTTATAATTTACACGGGCAAGGTAGCCTACGTCGGTGTGTTTTGCATAACCAGGAGTGTTGATTTTCTGAGTTTCAGCAAGGTTCAAACCGTCATAGCCAAGATTGGTGTTGCCTAATGCTTTGAAGTCAGATCCAGACATCTGGCGAGTTTGATATTCGTAAGAGTCGCGTGTGTAAACGAGAGTTGCGTCAATCCAGTGTTTGTCAAACTGTCGGCTATAGCTCAATATATTATCCCACACCCATGATTTATTCTTGCGGTAATAGTTATAACCGTTGGCGGAAGCAAGATAACCGGCTACTGCTGAATCGGTATAGTAAGCGTCGGCATCTTCGATCGACACGCCGGACATCTCACGCACATAATAACCTTCATGGGTGAAATAGTCGCGTTCTATGTTTTCAAGAGTGAAGCTTCCATTCATGCGGAACTGCAGCCCCTCCACCCAAGGACACTTAAGGATCAGATGCCCCTTAAGATTGGTGGTGTTGTAGATATCGTGGTCGTCAATGGTGTTGGATAATACGCTCCAGAGAGGATTAAGACGATAACCACCCTCATTACAAGGATATTTGTTTACTTCACCGTTCAGACGGGTGGGCTGTCCGTAAGGACTCAGACGAGTGGTCTGATAAAGATCATAGACCGATGCACCTGAATAGTCGTTGTGAGAATAGTTCATCTGGGCTCCCAGCTGCAGCCAGTCGGTCACATCAGCGGTGAGACGGCTGTTCATAACGAAACGTTCGTAGTCATCCCCAACAACGATGCCTTCCTGATTGGTGTAGGAACCGGATACATAATAATTCAATTTCGGAGTTGCTCCAGACACAGCCACAGAATAATTCTGCATGAGTCCGGTGCGGGTGGAATAATCAAACCAGTCAGTGGTTTTGCCCTTCTTATAGTTGTCATATTCAAATTTCGACATCCATGTGGGATCTGCGTTTTCGTCAAGACCGGCAAGGATATTATTCTTACGAACATAGTCGGCAGGGCTCAGAAGGTCAGGCTTTGATGCGGGATTTGACCATGCCCAGGAGGTAGATACGGAGATAAGAGGCTTACCTTCGGTGCCCTTCTTGGTGGTGATCATGATCACACCATTTGCTGCCTGAGAACCGTAGGCTGCAAGGGAAGTGGCATCTTTGAGCACACTCATCGACTCTATTATTGAGGGGTCGATGTCGCGGAGCGCACCTTGGAAAATCACACCGTCAACCACGAGAAGAGGATCAGAACCGCCATTGATGGATTTCTGACCGCGCACTACGATTGATGGCACTTGTCCGGCACCCTGTTGCTGAGATACGGTGATACCGGTGACTGTGCCTCTGAGTGCATCCATAGCGTTGGATGTAGGGATAATCGCCAGGGGTGAATCGGCTACTTTTACTGTGGAGACGGAGCCCGTGAAGTTTTTGCGCTGAACCGCTCCATAGCCCACGATTACGACTTCGTCCAGAAGTTGATTGTCAACGAGAAGTGTGACCTTCAGGTCTCTCTGACCATTGATTTTGATCTTTTGACTCAGGTAGCCAACATAAGAGATGGAGAGCACATCTCCGTTGTTGACATTGATCTTAAAAGATCCGTCAATATCAGAAGCTGTGCCGGTAGATGTACCTTCTACCATCACAGTGGCACCGATAACAGGCTCGCCTGCGTCGTCAAGCACAACACCATTCAATTGGTATTGCTGAGCATTCATGGTGGTAATTCCCATAAAAAGGAATATTAGCCACATTAAGATTCTTTGTTTCTTCATCAGTTAGTTTTGAATAGCTGTTATTAATAAAAAATGTATGTGAACCTTCAAATTCTCTTTTAACGATAAGACTTTTAAGTATGTTTCACAAATTAATTAATATATTCCTTGTCGCCCTATAAGGCGATCTTTGAAACCGCTTTTCAGTTATAATAGAACCCTATTACGCCCTCAAAACGGTGTCAAATCTCATCCCTATATGTCACCAATCAATTATATCATTAATTTATGACACATACTTACCTTTTCAGCTTATCAGCCAAAATGGAGACCTCACGGTTGCCATTTTAACTTAAAGGATGTCGACATTATCATATCTTTCATCAGATTCCAAGGCCGGGAAATGAGTCATACCGAATTATTCATTTTGAATGATTACGGTGTGTCTAATCTGTCAGGACAAGTGAATCATTACGATGGTTCGCTGAACGATTATGTGGTGCAAAATTAGTGGATTTTTGTGTGTGAGATGGTGAAAAATCTGTCAATATTAGGGAAAGATATTTCAGTTGATGCTCTAAATGCCTATGTGATGAGAGGGATGAATTATAGATGGAGGGGCAAATGAGGAGATATGGCGATTATTGGTAAAAATTATTTATTGATTGTAAATCAATGGTATATGTATATGTTGATAGGATATGATTAGTTAAATATGACAGATTTTTCATTTAATCGCAATATTAATCACGCCACAAGCTATATAATTTGTTTAAATTTGCATTTATAAATGAAGTGATCCAGGCAAAACTGAGGTTGAAAAGCTATAGTCATTTTTTTTCTTAAGGCGCAACACAGAGCAAGCCCATAGGGATATATCCGGATTATTTCAGGAATACGTTGACAGCAAAATCTATTATCATGAAAAGATTCCTTGTATGCATAATTGTTATTTTGTCGATCTTGGAGGTAGGGGCAGTTGCAGACCATAATCTGTATGTGCAATCACTCGGCCCTTACGATGGATTGGCGGATAATTATATACGGAGTATAAATCAAGACAGCAAGGGTTTTGTATGGGTAGTCAGCTCAAGCGGTCTGAATCGATTCAATGGGAAACATTTTGTGAAATTCACTAAGGAGAATTCCGGTTTGCCAAGCAACGGATTGAACTGTGTGTTGCAGGATCCGGTAAATCCGGACAAGATATGGATAGCTACCAGAGAAGACGGGCTTTGCTATTATGATTATTCAACCGGCAAAATTGAGAAATTCACAGCCACACTTCACACTCCCGATGTCACAGCAATGGATGTGGCCCACGACAACCGCATATGGATTACCCACTATAATTATCCTCCGGAAAGGCTCGATCCGGTTTCGGGTAAAGTTTCCAGACTTTTTGAAAAGACACCTGCCGGGTTGCCCGGAAGAATCTGGTGTTCCGCCGAAGATCATGACGGACGCTTCCTTTATCTTGGACATGAGAATTCCGGACTTTCGAAAATAGATTTGCTCACATTAGAGACAGTCTGTTTCAAGAGTAATCCATCTGATCCGACTTCTCTTGTCGGAGAGTCGGTCTATGCGCTTTATATCCATAATGACGGTAATGTCTGGATAGGGACTGAGAAAGGACTTACAGTGTATATTCCATCTTCCGGGAGGTTTATACGCCAGAATACAGGCGATTTTCTGACCAATGGCGTAGTGAAGTCAATTCGGGCTATGAACGACGGACAGATCTGGGCTACCACAGATAAGGGTGGGATAATGATATTTTCCCCTTATGTGGATTTATCCGGGATAAGGACGGTGGGATACATCACCACAGATAGCAGCTATCGCGACTATCCTTCGCTCAATTCGTCGAATCCCATTTCATTGTTTGAGGATTCCTATGGCAATATGTGGGTGGGTTATAATGGAAATGGCATTGATGTGATTGGAAATGCTCCATCATTGATTAAGACATACCATCCTTTCGTCTCCTCAAGGGGGAAAACGAATCGACAGAGTGTATGGTCTCTGTTGACCGGAGCTAACGGCGATATCTGGATAGGAGGAGAGGAGGAGATAATTAAATGGAACTCAGCCACGCGAAGTGTTGCCATCTATAAATTGCCTCTGAATTCTATTGTAAAGACGCCGATCTTATCGATGTGTGAAGACAAAGCGGGCAATATTTGGGTAGGCACTCAGAATGAGGGTGCTTTCCGACTCAATCCTTCCGACGGTTCGTTTGTGGCTGTAAAGAATATTGACCGGGAGGTTAGTGACATCCTCCAGACATCTGATAATAGAATCATAGCGGCCACTCATAACGGTCTTTTTAGGATTGATGCTGACGGCTCAGCCTATCAATTGATTAATCTTAATAAAATACTTCCTGATTTTTATATCACCTCCATTGCAGAGGAGGCGGGAAAGGCTCTATGGATCGGTACATTCGGTCAGGGTGTAGCTGTGATAGACGACAGCGGAAAACTGATTAAGCGTCTCAATAAAAGCAATCTGCTTCATTCCAATACAGTAAATGATATAAAGAAACTTTCTGACGGTAGAATATGGATTGCCACAAGAGACGGGGTGGCTGTCTATGATTATGAAACACCCGATTCAGTGAAATATATAAAGTTGAATGACGGTGTACATTCATCCAACTTCAAGGCAATTCAGGAAGATAGTTCGCGAAAAGTATGGATCAGTGCAGAGGATGGACTATCCTGTTATGACCGGGTTACGGATTCGTTATCCGTTTTCACTCGTGATGACAAATCTACGCTTTCATCATTCATAGCTTCGAGTTCTGCAGTGAGCCCGTCGGGCGATCTTTTTTTCGGATCTAACAATGGACTGACCATCTACAGTCCGTCAAAGGGTTTGATGGGTTGGGATGCAGAGTCAGGGGCAAGGGTTACGGAGATCCGGGCCCATGATAAAAAATCCTTTAATCAGAATCTTGAAGTGTCGCTGCCTGTGAATTCAGACCATATAACCATACCCTATAATCTCAACACCTTTACAATCTCATTCAGTGATCCGGATATCACGCGAAATGTAAGCTCCGAAGTGAAATATAATCTTCAGGGAGTGAATAATGTATGGACTTTGGCTGACGGTAAGTATGAGGCTGTTTACCGTAATCTTAAACCGGGTAAATATGTTTTCAGGATTTGTATAAGGCCGTTTGGAGGGGAATGGTCAGAACCGGTGAAGTTGCTTACGGTGACTATCACTCCCCCTGTTTTTCTATCATGGTGGGCAAAGCTACTGTATGCTCTGCTCATAGCCGGAGCCATATTTATGGTTTTCTATTTCTACAGATATAAGATGAATCTTGAGAAAAATCTGGCCATAGAAAAAGAGAATAGTAAAAATACACTTCTGTTGAATGAAGAAAAACTGATGTTCTATACCAATGTCACCCATGAACTCCGCACCCCTCTTTCCCTTATAATAGGGCCTATTGAGGATTTGATTAATGCTCCCGGGTTACGTGACGATCATCGCAAGAAACTCCATGCTATAAGGACAAGTTCGATACGCCTGCTCAATCTCATCAACGGTATCCTTGAGTTCAGAAAAACGGAGACAAGAAACCGGCAACTTGAAGTGACACATGGAAATCTGGCAAATTTAGTCAGAGAGATTGGTCTGAGATTTAAGGAACTCAACAGCAACAGAAACGTATGTATCAATATCGACGTTGCTGAGCTGCAGGATCAGGATATGTATTTTGATGCAGAGATAATCACCACGATATTGAATAATCTCATAGGCAACGCCTTGAAATATACTAAAGAAGGCTCTATCACATTGTCATTGCATAAGGAGAGTGACGATGGGATGGATTATGTAGCGCTATGCGTCAGCGATACCGGAGAGGGGATCGCAGCGGATGAGCTTCCACATATTTTCAAGAGATATTATCAGGCAGCCCACAATAAAAGGGTGGCAGGCACCGGCATAGGACTCGCCCTTGTGAAAAGTATGGCTGAGATTCATGAGGCAACCGTCAGTGTGGAATCTGAAAAAGGGAAAGGAAGTAAATTCACAATCAGATTCATAGCAGATAATTCCTATCCTTGTGCCAAGCATATTACAACTGTTTCGGCCGGCAATACGGATGAGAAGAGAGATTCAAATGCAGCTTCCAATGATTCGCCGGATAAACTAAATGTACTTTTAGTGGAAGATGATGATGACCTTCGGGAATATATAAGAGATGCCATAGGAGATTCATTTAATGTGGATCTGGCAGAGGATGGAGAGATGGGCATGGCAAGAATAAAGGAGAATATGCCCGATATTGTGGTTAGCGACATAATGATGCCGAAAAAGAGTGGTATCGAGCTTTGTAATGAAATAAAGAATAATCCTTTCACAAATCATATCCCTGTGATTCTGCTCACAGCCAAAGACTCTATTCTTGATAGAGAGGAGGGCTATAAATCAGGGGCGGATTCTTATATAACGAAACCCTTCAGCGCGCAGCTGTTGGTGTCAAGAATAAACAATCTGATCAATTCCCGGCATGTGCTGTCTTTGCTCTACATCTTGGACAAAACCAAGACAAAAGTTGAGACAGATATGAGTCAGGAAACGGAATTGGCAGATGCTGATGAAATAAAAGAGGAACATGCCACCGAGCATCTTCCCTCACAGGAACTGTCGCAAGCCGACCGTCAGTTTATTGATAAATTCCGTAGTCTGATAGAGTCAAACATAGAGACTGTAGAACTTGACATCCCATTCCTGACCGACAAGATGTGTATGAGTCATTCCACCCTTTATAGGAAGGTTAAAGGGATCACAGGGCTAACTCCAAATGAATTCACTCGGAAAATAAAGTTGAATAAAGCGGCTGAAATGATATTGGCAGGCGAAACCGATATGTCTGTAGTGTCATATGCCACAGGATTCAATAGCCCCGCATATTTCAAAAGAGTCTTTAAGAAAGAATATGGGGTGTTTCCGACAGACTATATACAAGAAAAATCCGTAATAAAAGATACGGCTATAGAATAAGCAGATATCAATGTTATATATAATCCTGAAACTATATGCTGAAAAAATTAACCTTAACAATCTTTGCTTTTCTGTCGCTATGCCTTCCCGGGCATGCTGACCTCCCGTGCGATAAAGGGGGAGTCTGGAAAGCGACAGACGGTAGGCACATCAATTGTCATGGCGGTGCTATTCTGAAAGATAAGGACGGCACGTATTATTGGTATGGCGAACATCGTGGTTTTAAAGCACCTCAGGAGGGGGTGGCCTGCTATTCCTCGAAAGATCTGAAGAATTGGGAAAATCGTGGCATCGTCATGAAGGTAAGTGACGAGCCGGGTGCCATTGTAGAGAGAGGATCAACCATTGAACGTCCGAAGGTGATCTACAATCCTAAGACCGGAAAATATGTGATGTGGTTTCATCATGAGCTTAAAGGGCAGGGCTATGCCGCGGCCCATTCAGCCCTTGCGGTTGCCGACAATCCTCTCGGTCCGTTTGTGGCCGTGAAAAGCTCACGTATCAATCCAGGTGTGCTTCCTATGAATCTTGACACTTCCCTAAAGCCTGATACCTCAGCTTTGAAGATGGAGTGGTGGACTCCGGAATGGTACAGAGAGATAGAGAACGGTCTTTTTGTATATCGAGATCTTCCCGGAGGACAGATGGCCCGCGACATGACTCTCTACGTGGATGATGACGGTAAGGCATATCATATTTATTCGTCGGAGGATAACCTCACTCTCAATATCGCCGAACTGAATGATGAGTTCACGGATCATACGGGCAAATATATCCGTATTTTCCCCGGAGGCCATAATGAGGCTCCCGCTATTTTCAAGAAAGATGGAAAATACTGGATGATTACTTCGGGATGCACCGGTTGGGCTCCTAATGCGGCACGCATGATGTGGGCTGATTCACTGATGGGGGAGTGGCATCAGATGCCAAATCCATGTGTGGGGCCTGAGGCCGACAAGACATTCGGCGGTCAGGGCACTTCGATTATGAATATTGATGGAGAGTGGGTTTTCATGGCCGATATCTGGAATCCGAAAAATCTTCCTGATTCCAGACATCTGTGGCTTCCTATCACGTTTACGGAGGAGGGTGTTCCTATAATAAAATATGCTCCTCTATCTTCTGAGGCCGGAGAGAGCAACCTGATAGAGGTGGGACCCGGGTATAGCGGCACTTCTGTCAACACTGCCGTGTTCCGCACCAATTCACTTGTGACTCATGGCGACACACAATATATTTCCTATTATGATCCTGATGGATATGTGACACTCGGCAAGCGAAAGGTTGGCGATGAAAAATGGGAGATTCATAAGACTCAATATAATGGAAATGTGAAGGATGGTCATAATGTCATCAGCATGGGTGTAGATGGCAAGGGGTATCTCCATTTATCGTTTGACCACCATGGTCATCCTCTGCGTTATGCCAAAAGTGTGGCTCCCGGCAGTCTTGAGCTTGGCGAGATGATTCCGATGACCGGCATAGATGAAGAGAAGGTCACCTATCCGGAGTTTTACACACTGAAGAATGGCGATCTCCTTTTTGTCTACCGTTCAGGTGCTTCCGGGCGTGGGAATATGGCGATCAATCGCTATGACGTGAAGAAAGAGAAATGGACGAGGGTGCAAGACTCATTGCTTGACGGCGAAGAGGAGAGAAGCCCTTACTGGCAGATGTATATCGATGGCAACGATGTGATCCATCTCTCATGGGTGTGGCGTGAGACGTGGCTTGTGGAGACCAATCACGACATGTGTTATGCCAAATCTACTGATGGCGGAAAAACATGGCGGCGTTCCGACGGCAAGAAATATAAACTTCCGATTACAGCTTCAACCAGCGAATATGCGTGTCGCATACCGCAAAACTCCGAGCTGATCAATCAGACTTCAATGACGGCCGACAGTAAGTCGCATCCATACATTGTCTCTTATTGGCGATCGGCCGATTCCGAGGTGCCGCAATATCGCCTTGTATGGCATGATGGCAAAGAATGGAAAAATCGTGCTATTTCGGAACGTGTAACCCCCTTCTCCCTCTCCGGAGGTGGCACGAAGATGATACCTATCTCACGCCCCCGTATTGTGGCAGAAGGCAATCGTATCGGGGTTATGTATAGAGATATGGAGCGCAATGGCGTGGTGTCGCTTGCCTCTACCGGAAGTGGAGCTGAGGGTGATTGGAAGACAGTTGATCTGACTGCTTTCGGAGTTGACGCCTGGGAACCCTCCCTTGACACATCACTATGGAGAGACCGTGGACTTCTCCATATATTCGTGCAGAAGACTTCGCAGGGAGATGGTGAGGTGGCTCTTGAAAGAGCACCGACTCCCATCTATGTGCTTGAGACTACTCTTTCTGAGTGATTATAATATTTTTCTCAAATAAAACGGCTTATCCGATATAACATCATGAATATTCTAAAACAAACTATTCTGGGCACACTGGCTCTTCTTGGGCTTTCAGGAGCTGTAGCCGCTCCGAAATCGCCGGCGAAAGAGGCCGGGGAGGTGCGCGTTATCATTGACAAGGTAAATACACACTGGCAACAGACTCATAAACCGGAGGCAACCCCGTTCTGGCATGTCGCAGCCTATCACACCGGCAACATGGAGGCATACAAGCTCACCGGAAATGAGGCATACCGCGACTACTCGCAGGCCTGGGCCGAACATAATAATTGGCAGGGTGCGAAGGGAACTGACCGCAGCAAATGGAGATATGATTATGGAGAGACCGACGATCATGTGCTCTTCGGCGACTGGCAGATATGTTTCCAGACGTATGCCGATCTCTATAATGAGCTTCCTGACGATTATAAAATACGCCGGGCTAAGGAGGTGATGGAGTATGAGATGAGCACTCCGAACAACGATTACTGGTGGTGGGCCGACGGACTGTATATGGTTATGCCCGTTATGACCAAACTCTACAATATATCAGGCAATCAAAAGTATCTCGACAAGCTTTATGAGTATGTGTTGGTGAGCGACAGCATTATGCTCGACAATGAGACCGGACTATATTTCCGCGATGGGAAATATGTTTATCCCAAGCATAAGAGCACCAACGGGATGAAAGATTTCTGGG
Source organism: uncultured Sangeribacter sp. (assembly GCA_964513775.1). Classification (GTDB taxonomy): domain Bacteria; phylum Bacteroidota; class Bacteroidia; order Bacteroidales; family Muribaculaceae; genus Lepagella. The sequence continues at coordinate 21,334 of CAZEOI010000012.1, forward strand.
CGCGAGGCGACGGTTGGGTACTCGCAGGGCTTGCCAAGGTGCTGGCTGATGTTCCTGAAGAATATGCCCACAAGGATTTCTTTGAAAAGAAATATGTAAAATTGGCAGATGCGGTTGTGGCCTCACAGCAGCCGGAAGGTTACTGGACACGTTCGATGCTTGATCCGGAACATGCACCGGGTCCGGAGACGAGTGGCACTGCATTCTTCACTTATGGACTGCTATGGGGTGTGAACAATGGTTATCTCACCGATCCAAAATATCTTGCTTCCGCACAGAAGGGATGGAATTATCTCCGCAATACCGCTCTTCAGAAGGATGGAAGCGTAGGCTATGTGCAGCCGATCGGTGAGAAGGCCATTCCCGGACAGGTGGTTGACGCAAAATCTACCTCTGACTTCGGAACCGGAGCCTTCTTGCTTGCAGCCTGCGAATATGTGCGTCACTTGGAGAAGGATTCAAACCCCGACCGTGCCTATTGGAGCGATCTCGCATATAAGATAGCTCATCCGGTGCTCAGCAATATGGCGGAGGGTAAGTTGCAGAAAGTTATGCAGGTTGAGGTGAGCCCGAACTGGGACGGACGAGACAAGAGTGTGACTTATATGGAGACCTTCGGACGTCTTATGGCCGGAATAGCGCCTTGGCTGGCACTTCCCGATGATGGCACCGATGAGGGACGCAAACGTTCCGAGCTTCGTGAGATGGCTCTGAAGGCATATGCCCACGCCGTTGATCCGGATAGCCCCGACTATCTCGCTTGGCGCGGACATGGGCAGAGTCTTGTGGATGCGGCATATGTAGCGGAAAGCTTCATCCGAGGTTACGATGCTCTTTGGGAGCCGCTCGACCAGAAGACAAAAGACCGTTATATAGAGGAATTCACCCAGTTGCGCCGCGTGGATCCACCTTACACCAACTGGCTTCTCTTTTCATCCACAATTGAGAGTTTTCTGGCTAAAGCCGGTGCTCCTCATGATGAATACCGTATAAACTCGGCTATCCGAAAGACAGAGGAATGGTATACGGGCGACGGCTGGTATGCCGACGGTCCTGAGTTTGCCTTTGACTATTACAGCAGCTACGTTTTTCATCCGATGTATCTTGAGACACTTCAGAACATGAAGGATGCCAACAAATATACCCGCATACATTATAAAAATTATCATGAGCGAGCACTCAAGCGCACTCAGAAATATGCTCTTGTGCTCGAACGCCTGATCTCTCCGGAGGGTACATTCCCGGTGTTCGGACGTTCCATACCTTACCGTATGGCCACTATGCAGCCATTGGCACTCATGGCATGGTATGACAAGCTACCGGCCGGAGTGACACCGGGGCAGGCACGCGCCGCACTCACAGCCGTGATGCACCGGATGTTTGACGACAAGGAGAATTTCAATGAGGGTGGATTCCTTACAATCGGGTTTGCCGGACGTCAGCCGAACGTAGCCGACTGGTACACCAATAACGGCTCGCTCTACATGACCTCATTGGCATTCATGCCGCTCGGATTACCGGCAACCCATCCATTCTGGAGTGATGCCGCGAAGCCCTGGACCTCCCAAAAGGCATGGGGAGGCCAACCGTTCCCCAAGGATCATCACTGGAGTGATGGCGATCAAAAATTTCACGACCTGTTCTGAAAAACACCCCGTTGCAATTGCATTTGCAACGGGGTGTTTTTGCAGATATTCAGGAAATAAGTTATATTTGCCGGAAATAATAAATTGAATGTATGAGATCAACGTTGCGTGAGACAAACCGGTTCATGACCATTTTCTTGTCATGTTTTGTAGTGATGATATCTATGGTTATGTTTGTAGGCTGTGGAGGTGAACGTAAGCCACGGTATAAAATCGGTGTGTCGCAATGTAGCGGCGACAGCTGGAGAGAGCAGATTAATCTTGATCTGCAGATGGAACTTCTCAATCATCCCGATGTGGAGCTCGACATCAGGAATGCCGATAATGACTCTCACCGCCAGCAGGATGATGTGAGATATTTCATCAACAATAACTATGATCTTATTATATTGGCACCGAATGAGTCAACACCACTTGCCGGAGTGGTGGATGAAGCTGCTGAGAGAGGCATACCTGTGGTTACTTTTGACAGGATGACCGACAGCGAACGTTTCACAGCCCATATGGAGGTGGATAATTACAAGCTGGGAAAGGGTGTGACAGATTATCTTAAGTCTTATGGAAAAGGCCCATGGAAGATTCTTGAGATCCGCGGTCCGGAATCAGCCTCGCCAGCTTTGTTGCGTCACGATGGTTTCACCGCCGGAGTGCGGGGTAATGATGATATGGAGGTGGTGACCTCTGTGTTTGGCGAATGGGACAACGCTCGGGCCGAGTGGCTTACAGATTCTGTGATGCGTGTGCATCCGGATATAAATATGATTTTCGCCCACACCGACCATATGGGCTTGGGAGCATATGAAGCCCTGAAAAAAATTGGAAGAGATGATGTGGTGATTATAGGGATCGACGGATTTCCCGACCAAGGGATAAAATACGTGTCGGAAGGTAAGCTGACGGCTACATTTCTTTATCCCACGGAGGGAGAGCGGTTGCTCAGAATAGCCTTGGCGATACTCAACGGAGAGCCCTATGAGCGAATCAACCGCGTGGCACCTTTATCGCCGGTGGATTCCTCAAATGCCGATATTCTTCTGTCGCAGGATACTCTTCTCAGGAGCGGTACTTCAAAAGTATTGATGCTTAATGAGAAGATAGATCAGGAGCTGAAACGGTATTCCACACAAAAGATGCTTCTGTGGGCTTTTGTGGCTATAGTGGTGCTTTTGTCAGGCTTTGTGTTTGTGTTGCTCCGAAGCATCAATGTGAGGCGTCAGCATCAAAGGGAATTGGAGGAGAAACAGATTCAACTTGAGAATAATCAGAGGGAGCTGGAAGAATCGAACAGGCAATTGAAGGAGGAGAAAGAGAAACAGGAGTCTCTTAACAGTCAGCTGAGTGAGGCCACCCGTTCCAAACTGACATTCTTTACCAATGTCTCGCATGACCTTCGCACTCCACTCACACTGATAGCCGGACCGGTTGAACAGGTTGCCACCGAACCTGGTCTCAGTGAAAGAGGCCGGGCACTGATGGAGCTGACAAGGAAGAATGTAGGTATTCTCCGACGTCTTATCGATCAGATACTCGACTTCAGAAAATATGAGAATGGTAAGAGCGAGCTGCATCTGAGCGAAGCGGATTTCGGACAACTGCTAAAAGATTGGACCGATTCATTCCGTGAAGTTGCACGTAAGCGCCATATACGTCTGCATATTAAAGAGGATGTCAAAGAGGCATCTGCTCAAGAAGATGAGTGTGGGGATAAGGCAAGATCGCTTCCAACTGAATGTGCGGTGGATGTAGAGAAGATGGAGCGAGTTTTTTTCAATCTGATGAGCAACGCTTTCAAACATACACCCGACAATGGCTCAATCTGTGTGGAGTTTCGTTGCAGTACGTCGCAGATGAGTTATACGGTGAGAGATTCCGGTTGTGGCATTGACCGTTCGGAGGTGGAAAAAATCTTCGACCGTTTTTATCAGGCGGAAGGTGCCAATCCCAAAGGATCAGGGATTGGCTTGGCACTTACGAAGGCTTTTGTGGAGCTTCATGGCGGAGCTATTTCGGTGGAGAGTGAGAAAGGGGAGGGTAGTGCCTTTACCGTTACATTTCCGGTGAGGCATACAGAGAAACGTGCGACCATACAAAATCATATCACACATGAGGATGTGGAGCTTGAACTTTCCCCTGTGGCCGTGGATGTAAAAAGAGAGGGGGATGAGAGGCCCACGTTGCTTGTGATAGATGATAATGCAGATATCCGCACTCTGATAAGCGGACAGATGGCAGAAGAATATAATGTATTGACAGCCTCCGACGGTCTTCAGGGATTGCGTATGGCCACGAAGTATGTGCCGGATATTATCATATGTGATGTTATGATGCCGGTGATGGATGGTCTTGAATGTGTGAAAGCTATCAAGGAGGAGGTTTCTACCTCTCATATACCTGTGCTCATGCTCACAGCATGTGCTCTCGATGAGCAGAGAGTGGCCGGATATAATAATGGAGCTGATGCCTATCTGTCGAAACCGTTCAACTTGGAGGTGCTTACTTCAAGATGTCGTAATCTTATAGCCAATCGCCGGCTTATACGCGATGGCGGAAAAGATAGGCATGTGGGAAAAGAGAGGAAGAACAACGTGAGTGGCACATCAGCCTCCTTCCGTCCAAACGATGTAGAGAGCGATTTCTATTCAAGGTTTAGAGATATCGTGGAGAGAAGAATAGGTGATGCGGATCTACAGGTGGCCGAGATTGCATCGGAAATGGGACTCGGTCAATCGCAGTTTACAAGGAAAATTAAGGCGCTGACAAATTTCACGCCTGTAGAACTTATACGAAGCCTGCGCCTTCAGAAAGCGAAGACCATGTTGCTCGGTTCGGAGAAGAGTGTGAGTGAAATTGCATTTGCGGTGGGATTCACCACACTTGCATACTTCTCCAAATGTTATAAGGAGCAATTCGGTGTCACCCCCTCTGAGGCCCGAGAGGGGCGATGATTAGGGTGTAGAGACTATCAACGCAACAAAACTGCAATTGTATGCAACATTTATAGCATGCAATAGCAGTTTTGTTATATTGAGTAAGTGTCGAATATTCAACTGCTTATGATTTTGAGCCAAATATGTGAAGTGATGGTTCCGGAAATTGCAACGATGGAAATTTTATAGTAAGTAGCTTTGTAAGTTGCGTTATCAAGATGAGGGCAAGACTTTTTTACATAGAATGAAGTGGAAAAATCCAGTTGGTTTGCAATAATTCGGCATAAGTTTTTACAATATCGGAGTGGTTTGAAATTTTATACTTAGGGCAACAACAGTTATATGGCGTAGGCGTAGAACTGTTGTAATTTTGCACCAGAACTTTTAACCAAAACCAACATAACATGAAAAAAGGAATCCTCAGCGCCCTCATGCTCCTGCTCTTTGCAGTGACGGCGTATTCACAGGATATCACTGTGAACGGAACCGTTTATTCACGTGTAGATGACGAACCGCTAATAGGTGCAACCGTCATGTGCGTGATGACCCAACAAGGAACAGCTACCGACATAGATGGTAGTTTCTCACTTACAGTGCCGGAAGGCTCGACAATCAAGGTGTCATATGTGGGGTATCAGACCGTAGAACTCCCGGCACAGCCCTCTATGACAATATATATGGATGAAGATGCGGGTCTTCTTGACGAACTCGTAGTCGTAGGTTATCAGACGGTACGTAAGGCCGACCTTACAGGTGCGGTATCAGTTGTATCGACAAAATCTCTCGAAACATCATCTGATAGCGACCCTATGAGAGCCCTTCAGGGAAAAATTCCGGGTATGACGGTATCGGCCAACGGATCTCCGAGCGGTGCGGGTTCAGTACGCATCCGTGGTATCGGCTCTTTCAACGCCTCTCAGGATCCCCTCTTCATCATTGACGGCGTGCCCACCACAGCCACTTTGAATTCTCTCAACATGAACGATATCGAGAGTATGCAGGTGCTTAAGGATGCTGCTTCCGCCTCTATATATGGTTCCCGTGCGGCCAACGGTGTGATCATCATCACCACCAAGAAGGGAAAGAGCGCAGGCAAAGTGAATGTAAGCTTCAACGCCAACTTCACAACCCAGTTCTACTCTTCGCAGTCGAAGATGAAGCTCCTCAACACGCCCGGTTATGCCACTGCTATGGCACAGGCGGCTCTCAACGACGGCATTGATCCGGTGAGCTATGCTTCAAGCTATGGCCTAAACCTCAATGCAGCGTCCGGCTATCCTATCAGTGTCTACAATATTGCTACAGGTCAATATCAGAATTATACTGTCAACGGTCAGTATGACGGTTTCATCAACCGTAAGCAGACAATGAGAATGAGCGACACCGATTGGCTCGACGAGATCTCTCAGACCGGTTTTGCCCAGCACTACGACGCATCGGTATCTACCTCAGGCGAGAGAGGCACCGCCTTCTTCTCACTCGGCTATAAGAAAACCGACGGTATCCTTAAATATACCAATTTCGAGAATATCGCCGCCCGTATGAATACTTCATATGATATCTCCAAGGTGGTGACAGTGGGAGAGAACTTCACCCTTACTTATACCGACCAGGTAGACTGCCAGCCTCTTGAGAATGCACTTAAGATGCCTACGATTGTCCCCGTGTTTGAAACCGACGGAGTGACTTATGCAGGTCCGGTGGGCAGTATGGCCGACCGTCAGAACCCACTCCGAGAGCTCGCCTTCAACCGCGACAACGCTCTAAACGTGTGGCGACTCTTCGGCAATGCTTATATCGACATCAAGCCGGTGGCAGGCCTCGTGCTCCGCTCAAACTTCGGTCTTGACTACGACGCCGCTTTCATCCACTCTTACAATTATACCTTCCACAGCGACATCGTAAACAACGATACCAACTCCACCACACTTTCTCAGGCCAATGATCTTAAATGGACTTGGACCAACACAGCCAACTATAATTTCTCACTCCGCGACCAGCATCATTTCACGGTGCTCGCAGGTATGGAGCTTTTCCGCCAGAGCAGAATAGACTTCGCCGCCTATAATGAGAACTACGATATAGAGACTCCAAATTACATGTATCCGGATGCCTCGTCAGGTGTGGAGCGTGCCACCGGTAACAAATCAGCTTATGCGCTCGCCTCTTTCTTCGGAAAGGCAGACTATAACTGGAAAGATCTTCTTCTTGCGTCGTTCACCATCCGCTACGACGGCTCAAGCCGCTTCGGAAGCAACAACCGCTACGGTACATTCCCGGCTGCTACTCTCGGCTACCGCATCTCTGAGAATATCAACAAGAGCTGGCTCGATGAGCTGAAGATACGTGCCTCATGGGGTAAGACCGGTAATCAGGCAATATCCAACACAGCCCGTTACGCATTGTATGTAGCCGACTATGGCAACGACCGTGTGACCTCTACCGCCTACGACCTTCTTCTCCAGCAGAGCGGTATCTTCCCCTCCGGCTACTATGCAAGCCAGACAGCCAATCCCAATCTGAAATGGGAGACGACAATCCAGTATAACGCAGGTGTTGACTTCGGAATGTTCCGCAACCGCCTTGTAGGATCGCTTGATGCTTATATCAAAGATGTGGAGGATATGCTCATCATTCCTGCTTATCTCGGATCGATGGGTGAGGGTGGTGCAAGCTGGCTCAACGGCCCCTCTCTACGCAACTGGGGTATGGAGTTCCAAGTGGGCTGGCGCGATGAACTCGCTTGCGGATTCAGCTATCGTGCAAACCTCAACCTTGATTTCTATCGTAACCGTGTGACTTATCTACCTTCTACCACAACCGGTTCTTATGTTCACACCACTACGGAGAACCTCGTACAGTCTCGTCGTCCCTTCGGTTCGATTGTAGGTTATGTGTTCGACGGACTCTTCCAGAATCAGCAGGAGGTGCTCACTTATGGTCAGGACAATGCCCGTGTAGGCGGCATGCGTTACAAGGATCTGAACGGTGACGGTAAGATCACTCCCGACGACCAGACTTGGATTTACAATCCGGTGCCTGATCTCTCTTTCGGTCTTAACCTTGAATGCAGCTACAAAAACTTCGACTTCCAGATGTTCTGGCAAGGTGTGCTCGGACAGGATGTCTACAACAACCAGAAATTCCAGAACGATTTCTGGGCTGTGACTGATGCCGGCAGCAACAAGGGACAGCGAGTACTTGATGCGTGGCTCCCTAACGTGAACTCCAAATCAACCATTCCGATGCTCTCCACCAACAACAATAGCGATGAGGGACGTGCCTCTTCCTACTTCGTGGAGAATGGATCTTATGCCAAGCTCCGTACAATCCAGGTAGGTTACAATCTCCCCGACAAGATTCTTGACAAGCTTCGCATGACCAGGGCTCGTGTATATGTGGCCGGCAATAACATCGCTACCATCAAGAGCAGCAGCCTCACATGCACCGACCCTGAGAATCCCGGATGGGCATATCCTATTCCGACATCATTCACATTCGGCCTTCAGGTAGATTTCTAATAGACCGAGACCCTGATCAAGAGAAAACAAAACCTCCTAAAAAAGAATTAAAATGAAATCACTTAAATCATATATACTCCCCCTCGTTTGCGTTGGCCTCACCGCCTGCAACGATTTCATCGATGTGCCTCCTACGGGAGTGGTAGATGGAGAACTCGCATACTCCCAACCCGACAAGATGGTGAACTCGGCTTATGCCTCACTCGGCGATTGCTGGTTTTCTTATCCCTTTAACCTATGGCCTTATGGCGACCTCGGTTCAGACGACTGTATGAAGGGTGGCGGCGGCCTTACAGACACCGGCTATCATCCAATGGAGATATGGTCGACACTGACATCAACTCCCGGTGAGCTCGATGAGCTTTGGTATCGTCTCTACTGCAACATCTCCCGCTGCAACCGTGCTCTCGTGGCTCTCAATCAATATGGGGTGGAGAAGCTCGGAGAGGCCACAGCCAAACAGCGCACAGGTGAGGTTCATTTCCTCCGTGGCCACAACTACTTCAAGCTTCTAACCATGTTCCGACAGATTCCTTGGATTGATGAGGAGGTGTTTGAAAAGAATCTTCAGGAGAAAACCCGTAACGACCAGTACAGCTATGCAGAGCTCTGGGATAAAGTAATCAATGAATTCAAGATGGCTTATGATGCACTTCCTGCCGAGGTGACCGACGGAGGAGGCCGCGCCAACAAAATTGCAGCAGCATCTTATCTGGCCAAGTGCTACCTTACCATAGGCTGGGGCGACGGTTACGAAGCTACCGATGGCGTCGGCTTTATAAATAAGGAGTATCTTCAGAAGGTGGTAGACTATACGGATGATGTTGTCAACTCCCAGTATGGCTATCTTGAGGATTTCGGAGATATCTTCCTTCCTGAATACAAGAATAGCAAAGAATCTGTGTTTGCCGTGCAGACTTCACAGTACACTGAAGACAACACCCGCTACGGCCGCGCCAACTGGAGCAATATGCTCAACGGCTGCTGGGGAATGTGGAGCTGTGGCTGGGATTTCCATAAGCCATCTCAGGATCTCGTAAACGCTTATAAGACACAGGATGGTCTGCCGATGTTTGACAACTACGACGCAAACAATGCTTACCCTGTGATGGGGAATGTAAATTCACAGAAATGGGATCCGCGCGTTTTCCACACTGTAGGTATGCCCACTTTCCCTTACAAATATGAGAGCGAGTATATGATGACCACCGCCAATTCCCGCACTCCCGGCGATTACGGTTTCTACACATCATTGAAAGATGTGCCTCAGCGCAGCGCCGGAGAGACATTCGAAGGATCTTGGCAGGCTTTTGCAATGAACGACTATGTGTTCCGCTACACCGATGTTATGCTTATGCGTGCGGAGGCTCTGATCGAACTTGACCGTCTTGAGGAGGCCCGTGAAATCATCAATGATATCCGCCAGCGTGCCGCTGACTCAGTGGATAAACATATCTCTTATGCCAAGGATTTCTGTGAGATCAGCCTTTATTCCACTGCCACATTCGGCGATAAGGCACATGCCCGTGAGTGTCTCCGTTGGGAACGTCGTCTTGAGATGGCTATGGAGAGCAGCCGCTACTTCGATTTGCGCCGCTGGGGTATAGCCTCGACAGTTCTCAACAAATATTTTGAGAAAGCGAAGAATTCAAGCTACGATGGCACATCTTATGGCAAATATTATGAGAGCGCGCACTATGAGGCCGGCAAGAACGAGTTCTATCCTGTGCCTTACAATCAGCTCTACTATGTGCCCGGACTTTATGTCCAGAATAAAGGTTATTAATCCATTTTATTCATCCATTAATCAACAATCATGAAAACAGCGTATTCATTAATAATATGTGCAGCCGGAATGCTCGGACTGACCGGTTGCCAGGATAAGGACTACGATATAGTAGCTCCGATCCTCTCACCGATCTCTGCCGAGAGTATCACCGGTGAACTCACGGGTGACAACTATGTGTGGTCCTGGGCTGCCTCCGAAGGTAAATCTATGGAGATAACTATTCTCAACGGCAATCAGACCGTGGGTCGCGCCACTTCTTCCACCGGCTCATATACACATGAGAATATAGAGACCAAGGTGCCTTATACTTATATATTTAAGGTGACCGACGGCACCAACTACTCCACCGGTGTCATCAAGGAGTATACACGAGCAGGGGCCGACCCCGTGAGCAGCATACAGCTCACCCAGGTTGAGAAGGAGAATGCGGGCTATGACGCTCAAGTGACATGGACACCCTCGCCTGATGCAACGGGAGTAACTTTCACCGCAACTAACGGCGTGAGAACAATTACAGAGACCCTTTCGGCTTCAACCGATGGCTATACTATTACAGATGTGGAAGATGGTGATGAGTGGACAGTGGTAATTACCGCTCAAAACAATGATGGTAAGTCACTTCCCGCAACAGGCTCTCTCAAGATAGGCAAGACGGCAGTAGGTTTCCTCAGTATTTATCCCACAGAGGAGGATCTTCTCAAAGAGGGTGATGATGATGAGGCTTGTGCTTGGCTTTGGCTCAAGAGTGAGTATGCCGGTGCATCTTACGTATACTTCGGTGATATCACTTCGGCTGAGGCGCTCGATCCCTACCGTGTGCTTTTCTGGATGCGCGATCTGGAAGATCGTCCCGAGAACGAAGTGTTTGAGATGCCCACTGTAGTTAACGATGCCACTCCCTATGTGAAGGAATGGTATACCGCCGGAGGTAATCTTCTTCTCTGGAGCCATGCCACAGCATATATCGGCACACTCGGACGTCTTGAGACCGATATGCTCCGCAATAACGACCGTTCAATCGGTCTTGGCCGTGGCGGCTGGAATGGCGACACATGGATGATGGCTGTGCAGCTCCATCCCGGTAGCCGCTTCAAGAAGGATGCATCCAACCATCCTATCTTCAAGGGTCTTGATGTGGTGGAGACCGACCGCACCAAACTTATCCCCTTCAAGGGGGCCGGCTGGACGGAAGACCACAACTGCCTATACTTCAATATACCATCGGTTCTTACCGGTCTTGGTAATCAGGAAGAGGCTTGCTACAATTCACTCACCCAGGTTTACGGCATCTATCCATTAGGCACTTGGGACTCTCAGATTGACTGGGTTTCTCAGCTGAATGTATGGGAGGCACGTCAGGGCAACACTGATTTCAAGGGTACGGTGATCTGCATCGGTAATGGCGGTTGCGAATTCTCTCTGAAGAATGCCGACGGCACCCCCGATATCTCCGCTTATCCGAAAAACAATCCCTATCAGGGGAATGTGCTCAAGCTTGCGAAGAATTCTATAGAATATCTCAAGACACGTTGATTGGTTAAAATTCCTCAAGCTCCCGGAGGTCGGTGATCTCTATCCCGATCAACGGGAGCTTATTTTTTAAGCTTATAATAGCATAATTAAATGAAAGTTCTGAATATATTTCTCCTCTCGGCCCTTGCACTGGGCTCTTTCTCTTGTAACGACGACAACAATCCGCATCCGGCATGGGTGAATGGTGAAGAAACCGAGAAGCCCGGAGAGGAGCCTAAGCCGGAAGAATCCACTGTTTCTACCCGTAACGAACAGTATCGCCCTCAGGTACATTACACTCCTGCAAAGAACTGGATTAACGATCCCAACGGCATGGTTTATTTAGACGGTACCTATCACCTTTATTATCAATATAATCCACAGGGTAACGGTTGGGGTAATATGAGCTGGGGTCACGCCACCTCCAAAGATCTTATCCATTGGGAGGAACAGAAGGTGGCTATGGTGCGTAACGAATGGGGCGACATCTTCTCCGGAAGCGCTGTGCTCGATAAGGATAATGTAGCCGGCTTTGGTAAGGATGCTATCATAGCTTTCTACACAGCTTCAGGGGAGCGTCAGCAGCAGTGTATGGCCTATAGCACTGATGGAGGCATGACCTTCTCCCAGTATGAGGGTAATCCGGTGATACCCAACACAGATCTGCCGGAGATTCGCGATCCTAAGGTGATTTGGCATGAGGAGTCAAAGACATGGGTGATGTGTCTTGCTCTCGGATGGAGCGAGCAGATTGAATTCTGGGGATCGAAAAACCTGAAAAATTGGGAAAAACTCTCAACATTCACGTCGGATGCAGCCCGCAGCAATATCGGTCAGTGGGAATGTCCTGATCTCCTTCGTATGTCCTACAACGGTGGAGAGAAATGGGTGCTTATCGTAAGTAATAATCCCGGTGGACCGGTTGGTGGTTCCGGTACGGAGTATTTTGTCGGAGATTTCGATGGAAAGGAGTTTAAGGCCATGGATCTCAATTATCCTCTATGGATGGACTATGGTGCCGACAACTATGCCGGAGTAACATGGAGCAACGCTCCGGACGGTAGGCATATCCTGATAGGCTGGATGAATAACTGGAACTATAGCGGCGATGTGCCTTGTGACCCTTGGCGTTCGGCAATGACTCTTCCGCGTGAGCTCACTTTAAAGGATTACAACGGCACACCACTACTCACTGCCGCTGTGGTGAAGGAACTCGATGCAATAGCAGGTAGTTGGGCGGAGGCCACAGATGGAAATGTTGGCAAACTCAATTCGTATGAGGCTCGTATGACAGTAAAGTTAAATGAGAATTCTGTGATACGCCTTGAGAACTCGATGGGTGAATATTTTGATATCGAGATTAATGCAGGTGCGCGTAAGTTTATTGCAAATCGCACATCTTCAACCGGAGAGGTGAAATTCAACAATCTCTTCTCTATCCCGAGCATTCCGGCACCTTTCAATACTGATGCCGATGAGATGGAGCTTCACATAGTGGCCGACTGCTCTTCGGTGGAGCTTTTCAGTGCCGACGGCACAATGGTGATGACCAACCTTGTCTTCCCCCGCGAAACCTATAACCGCATCTCAGGTGGAGAGAAAGTTGAGTATCGCAAGCTCAATTCCATCTGGTAAAATCAGAGGTTAGTTAGATTTGTGATTTCTGAAAGGAATCAGGATTCGGACGTTTGTTTCCGACTCCTGATTCCTTTTTTTATATATCTGTAGATAGGGTAGACGTGTATTCCGACAGATTAGTGTTTATGTGCAGGGACGATACAGTAATCGATATTTCATACAGTCCTTCTATTTGCTTTTGTGACTTTAAATGTAAAGTAAAGGTATTATTTGTTTAAAAGTAAAGGTATTATTTGTTTAAGAGTAGAAAAAAGGTTATCTTTGTGAAATGAACAATAAATAATAGCCAGAGATCTCCATATGAATAAATTCAAGGTTAAAGAGGTGATCAGAATGCTGGAAGATGACGGTTGGATTCTTTTAGCATCCTGAGAAGAAAGGGAAGGTGACTGTCAGGGGTAAACCGAGTGAGACCATGAGCCAGTTTCTTCTTAATAGCATATGGAAGCAAGCCGGTTGGAAATAATTTTTTCAGTTCAATTGTGTTGTAATAATAGCAACTTAGAATAAAATATAAATATGGAAAAACAAGAGATAAAAGTGTTGGTGGAATGGACTGGAGATAACTTTTGTTGTGGCATTTCTTCAGAAGATTATGGTACTGTTGCAGTCGCTGATAAAACACTGAATGGATTGAAGAAAAATTTTGAAGAGGCATTAAGAATGCATATAGAGGGGTGTGTTGCTGATGGCGATATACTTCCTGATTATATGATTAGAGGCGACTATATTGTAGATTATGAATTGGACACAGCTGCGCTTTTGCGAGACGCGGAAAATTTTACTACTTTGACGGTGATAAGCAAGTGGTCAGGAATTAATGTGAAGCAGCTATCACATTATGTCAATGGATTGAAAAAGGCAAAACGTCAGCAAAGAGAACGTATTGTGAATAGTCTTCATGAAATAGGCCGACATGTGTTGGCATTACATTAAGTAACTTTATAACTTACCTGCGGTACTGGATATTGTTGCCGGGCAAAAATCAGAAGTCTGGGTGACGGATGCTACAGTTCTTCCGGAACTGTATAAAGAGGATATTAAAGCAAGTCAGCAGAGACGTATTTTTATGGAGAGGGCCTATAGCTCTTTGCTAAATCGTTACTGTAGCCTGTATTCAAAGACAGCAAGGGAACGTTACCTTGACCTTATCCATGAGCATCCGCAGATTGAGCAAGATGTGCCTCAGAAAGAGATAGTGGAGTATCTTCAGATAGATCCCGTTACACTTTGCCGCATCAAAAAGCATTGTTGAAGTCGTAATTTCCCTCAAAATATAAATCCAAGTTTATAATTCGCCTTCTCCGAGACAATTTTGGGTTATTGTCATCTCCATTCCCATTTCTTGTACGTAATTTTGTAAGACACAGTTTATTTTTACGCACTATGAGTGATATAACTACACAACATACAATCAGCTCACATCATTTGAGAGCCAGCGTTGGCTTTGGGGAAGTGAACTTATAATCTCAACATCATTAAGGAAATGAATAGACTAATTGCATCAATCATCGTGTGCTTTGTGGCGATTACTACAATGGCACAGACGGCTGACATTAAAGTCAGCTATAATATGCATTCTTTCTTCGCAAATGGAGTGGAAAAGAACACTAAGTATCATCTTTTAGCTAATTCCACCTTCTCTAAATTTTATAATCCTCAGTCAGAAGAGATTGATTCCCTGACTTCTACTCCTGAAGGGCTTGCCAATTTCAAGAAAACACAGGAGGCTGCCTTTAAAGCCATGATTGGTCAAGGCCAGATTATCGTTGATAAACTTCCTCGAAAAAAGGTGACTGGTTATGTGATTAAAACAGCACAGGATTCTCTGATTAAAGTATATGATATGCTTAAGGACGAGCATGTATATTATACTGAGCCTTTCTCTGAAATAGTATGGGAGATTGGTGACAGCACAAAGAATGTGCTTGGCTATGAGTGCTCTCAGGCGACTTCAGACTATCATGGTAGGGTATGGACAGTATGGTTCGCACCGGATATACCAATTCAGGATGGTCCGTGGAAGCTCAGAGGTCTGCCTGGATTGATTCTGGAGGCTACTACAGGAGCTGGAATAGGATTTATTGCGGATGGTATCGAACAGACTACCCAAAAGATTGGGAATGTATACGGATCCGAAAAATATGAGAAACAGGACCGTAAGGATATTCTGCGTGCCCGGCGTGCCATGATCGATAATCCCGTGGGGACACTTGCAGCCACTGGATCACTGGCAGGGGTAGAAATATCACCTGATGCTTTGAAATCAAAATCCGAGTCGTTTGATTTTCTCGAAACTGATTATAGATAATAGATATGAGAAAACTATTCTTGATCATTGGAACCATGATGCAGAGTCTTGTCGTGTCTGCAGTGACAAATGATTTACCCGATATAGATATGGTATTAGTAGAAGGTGGAACATTTATAATGGGGTGTAATGAAAACGAGACTGATCATGCTTATGAGTCACCCTAGCATGAGGTAACTCTTCATGACTATAAGATTGGTAAATATGAGGTGACACAGTCTTTGTGGGAAGCAGTAATGGGATATAATCCAAGTGTTTTTAAGGGAGCCAATCTACCTATAGAAAATGTTTCATGGAATGAAGTCCAGCAATTTATCAAGAAGCTTAACAAACTTAGCGGGAAACGTTACCGTCTTCCTACAGAAGCGGAATGGGAATTCGCAGCCAGAGGGGGGAATAAGTCTAAAGGTTTTCTATACATAGGAGGCGATGAAATTGATACAACTGCATGGTGTTTTGGTAATTCGGATAAAAGCACTCACGCTGTTGGTTCGTTAGGATCCAATGAACTCGGTATATTTGATATGGCTGGCAATGTAAGTGAATGGACACAGGACTGGTTTGGACATTATTCAGAGAAGCCTCAGACAAATCCCCAAGGAGTCAAATCATCTGATATTGGTAAGATATTCCGCGGGGGCAGCTGTGCTAACCTTCTTAAGTATAATAAACCAGCTTGCCGTTTTGTAAGTAATCCTAATTTCAAGTCATATACCATAGGCTTTCGATTAGCTGAATAAACTTCAATCTCTGAGACGATTTTTCCCCTTATTCATATCAATACCAATATTTATTTGTAATTTTGTATTTGATTGCATTTATCATATGGAAGCGTTAGGCCTATCCATGTGCGGGTATGGTATAGTTGGCACACGTATTCTTCATTTTTAAGCAGTTTTGATATTAGCTTTGTGCCAACAGCTAAGACAAATGGATCTGTAAAATGAAAAGACTTACTCAAACAGTATTGATGGTGCTTCTCGTTGCTTGCAGCGTGACAGCTCAGGAGATTGCGAGAGTTGAATACAAAGAATTCGATTCAACAAATTTCCCTTTCAAGCGTCCTTATCTTATCTTCACCCCGGAGGAGTATGACACTAATGTCAATTCTGATTATGACGTAATCTATGTCTTTGATGCACAATGGTATTCCAGATTTGGACTGGTTCATAATCTGTTGCACTATGGTTGCCAGGAGGAGGCAACTCCGAATGAAGACGCTCATCCATATATTGTTGTGGGCATTCCTTCTCCATACGTTCCTGAATATAACTACGAAAGAAATTGCGATTTCTATTCCTTACCGGTAAATACTCCTATACCTGAAGGAAGATCTGAGGAATTCTTTTGTGCTCCTAAATTCAAGAAATTCCTTAAGGAGGAACTGATGCCTTACATTGATTCAAACTACCGCACAACAGGTCATACTCTCGCTGTAGGTCATTCTTTGAGCGCTTCCTTCATTCTTGATGCCCTGGAAACAGAGGATATGTTTGATGATTACATCGCTCTGTCGCCTAATCTTGAATGGGACAATCAACTTTGGGCGGACCGCCTTATAAATTTCGATTTCAACGACGGCAAGCCGCGCTACTTCTTCTTTAATATGGCTAACGAATGTGAGGACACCGGATGGCCTCCCGAATGGCGAGCGGCTTACGACAAGGTGAAGAATCATTTTGAATCAACCGCTTTACCGTCCAATATTGTGATGAAATTCAACGAATCGCCACAATATTCCCATAATCCAAGTTATCAGCCTGTGATTATCGATGCCCTGAAAGATTATTGTATCTATAGACTTACTCATAATCATGAGCCTGTCACTGAGGAGGCTTATCCTGTTCATATCGAACTTAAAGGTAAATTGTTAAGCGGAGATGTCTATATAACAGGGAATCAGGATGCACTTGCCAACTGGAATCCGATGGGCGTAAAAATGAATCAGATTAATGATTCCACCTACACAATTGACCTTAATCTTAGGCTACCCGCTGAATACAAGTTCACTCAGGGTACGTGGGAACATCAACCATTCCCCAAAAATACAGTGCCCGGCAATCTACGAATTGCCGATCCGAACAAAACGGTAATATATCACGAGACAGATTAAACCGTAATGCCCACTTCAAACGAAAATAAAGAATCAGTTGTTAAGTGCAGGAACTGCGGATGTTCCTGCACTTCTAACTTTTGCCCTGACTGCGGTCAATCGGTCAAGGAAAAGAGACTTGAGAATAAAACTTTCTTCCTTGGGCTGCTGTCGGGGTTGACGCGCATCAATCAAGGTTTCCTTTATACGGCGTGGCAACTTCTCATTCATCCATGGAAAGTAATACGCGACTATATACAGTGTCGTAGGATAAGATATGTTGCGCCGATTTCGATGCTTATAGTCGTATGCTTCATCAGTGCGTTTGTATCAGGACTTATGCCTTCTGAGCCTGAAGGTGTGGTAGAAGAAAGCGGAACCGGTCAGGTTGGTCTCATGTATAAAATGACATTGGCGGTTACGGATTTCATAATGAACAGTATGGTTGTCCGTAATTTGACTATCTATATTCCCGCCGTGTTGGCTATCCCGATTGTATATTGGAAAGTCGGGGCCAGTAAATATAATATTGCCGAATATTTTGCAGCGATGATCTACATGACATAATCAATTCTACTTTTCGGTATTCTTATCAGTCCTATGTCGCTTTTATCCGAATCTTGGTATTCCGGGTTGGAAATAGTCTATTCCATTCTTATTTGTTCTATGAGCATGTATAAAGCCTTTCCTGTCGGTTCCATGAAAAAGAGAATTGGATATTTTGCTTTGTATCTGATAGTCTCCTTTGCAATCTATCTACTTATATTTCTCGGTTTATTTACCCTCTCCGTTTCAAGTGTTTCATAAAATTTCTCATTTTCATAGTCGGTAACACAATAGTTTACGTAATCGTGGAACAAAATGGGTTGAAGCCGACCGACTGAGGTCAAGAGTCAGAGACTTCGGGTTTAAGAATAAGAAGGACAATATCATCGGATTGCAGATAGCTGACCTGATAGCATATCCCGTTACTATCCATCTGCTCCATCCAGAAAGGAACAATCCCTCATATGAAGCTGTAAAACACAATATTTTTCAAGACAACGGAGTGTTACCTGGGCAGAAAGTAATACCGCACTAACTAAAAAAGAGTGGCCTTTCGACTGCTCTTTCCGACCGGGTAAAACCGATCCCTAAAATCGTTGCTTACGCATTCGTAGTATTTCTTTCAAGGGGAAACTACCCATTGTGGTACACAAGATAGTAAATATTTTGCTAATCACAAAATTCCAATACTCTATTCCTCCAAAAATTTTCTTTAGAGAAAATAAACATATGTTGAAAACAATAGTGGTGTAATGAGTGTTAGATTGACATAAACATAAATCTTTAACCCCCCAAAACTATAATTATGGACATCCAAGAAATTCTAAAACAGCTCACCGCCAAGTTTGGTAACTCATTTGACATCTCTAAGGTGACAGACGTGCTTAAAACACTCGACCTCAAGAATCTCTCGTTCACCGACATTGTTTCGAAACTTGGCTCACACGGCCTTCTCGAAAATGTAAATCTCGACAATGTTAAGGAGGGTGTTCTCGATGGCCTGAAAAGTAAGGCCGGAGGCATGCTCGGAGGCATATTCGGCAAGTAATTAATTCAAGTAATCAATTATAGAAAATATTATAAACCAACAGGGTGTATCAAAATTCGAATTTTGATACACCCTGTTGGTTTATAATAGCGGGGTCGGAGATTAGATGTCGTTAAGGCATTTATGACAGCAGGGCTGGAGGGGAGACGCCGTAAATTATGACAGTGGGGCGAGAGGAGAGGCGATGTAGAGCATTTCGGTGCGGCGTGCACACGTTTCACACGCCGGATATACGTAACGGGTGCGATCTGCGGAGAACGCTTTGGTCGCGATGGCTCCCTCTGTCGCAGGTCGGTTACAGATTTCATGCGCGCATTTCTCGGCTTTTCTTCCGGTTTTAATCTCCCAATAATCCAATCGGGAAGAAAATCCTTCCGGTGCCGGCATCACAGATGCGCTCATAACATTCTTCATCAGAAATTTCTCTTCCATATTGAGTTCTGTTACGACGTATTATCTGCTATAGAGAGATGCGGGGAGCGGACGACAGTTGTAGCAAGAGGCCATCACCTCTCCATAGGCTCCGGCGGAGCGCAACGCTATATAATCGCCACGATGAGTGACCGGAAGAATCTCATCAACTCCGAAAGTGTCAGAGGATTCGCAAATAGGGCCTACAACATCATACTTCTCCATTACGTCAGATGTGGAGGTGAGATTTTCGATCTTGTGGTGAGCCTGATACAGAGCGGGGCGAATGAGAGAGGCCATGCCGCCGTCGAGGATAACGAAGCGTTTGTTGACACCCTCTTTCACATACACAACCTTGCAGATGAGCGAGCCGCATTGAGCCACAATCGCACGACCCAATTCAAAGTGGAGTTGCTGACCCGGTTTCAATGGCAGATTCTCCTTGAAAATATCGAAATATGCCTTGAAGTCGGGAATAGGATGCTCGTCGGGATTATCATAATCTATACCCAGACCGCCACCAACATTGATTGAGGGGATCTCAATATCGGAGTATCTCTCCTGAAGCTTCAGGATACGCTCGCATAAAATTTTATAGGGGGTAAGATCGGTGATCTGGCTCCCTATATGGAAATGCAGGCCTTTGAAAGATAGATTGGGGGATTCGATACATCTTCTGATGAGATCAGGAAGAGAGGAAAGAGCAATTCCGAATTTATTCTCAGCCAGTCCGGTGGTGATGTAATGATGAGTGTGGGCATCAATCTCCGGATTTACGCGAAGAGCCACGGGCGCAGTCATAGTCATGGCGGCGGCAATCTCTTCAATAGCATCAAGTTCAGCTGCCGACTCTACGTTAAAGCAGCCTATACCCAATTCGAGAGCTGTGCGAATCTCCTCATCAGTTTTTCCAACTCCTGCAAATACAATTTTCGGGGCAGGGAATCCCGCAGATACTGCGGCTTGTATCTCTCCGATGCTCACCGTGTCGGCGCCGAGTCCGGCAGCAGCGATACGGCGAAGGATTTCCGGGTTGGCATTGGCTTTCACAGCGTAATGCACATGATATGCAGGATCGTCGGCATTTTCAGCTACAGCGCGAAGAGTGTCGTCGAGAAGATGAAGATCGTAATAGTAGAAAGGTGTTTGCGCTGATGCGAAGTGATCTGTGGGGAAAAATGTCTTTGTCATTTCAGTGTCAATCATAATTTTGGGGAGCTATATTATTATAATTCCGGGGTTGACTGTCCGAGCGGATTGTCAACCCCGGTTGTAGGATTATTATCAGAATAGGTGACGGCTCAGGAGCTGAAGAGCCTTGATTTTGTCGGCTTTGCGTATAAGCAGAGAAATGTTGTAGTTGCTGCCACCATAAGAGATCATTCTTACGGGTATCTCACGCAGAGCGTTGACTACTTCTGCCTCGAAACCACGATTCTGCCATTCGAGGTCGCCTACTACGCATACAATCACCATATCCTTATCAACAGTGACATTACTGAATTCAGAAAGCTCCTTGATGATTTTATCAAGAGAGCGGTCATTGTCGATTGTGACCGATACACCCACCTCGGATGTAGTGATCATGTCAATTGGAGTCTGATGTTTTTCGAAAATCTCAAACACTTTGCTAAGGAATCCATAGGCAAGAAGCATGTGGCTGCTCTTGATCTTAATGGCGGTGATATTGTCTTTCGCAGCTACAGCCTTGATGGTTTGAGTGGGTTTGGTGTTGAAAATCACGGTGCCGGGAGCCTCTGGCTGCATGGTATTGAGCAGACGTACGGGAATATTGGCATATTTTGCAGGGAGCACACAAGTGGGATGTAGAATCTTAGCTCCGAAATAAGCCAACTCGGCGGCCTCTTCAAAATGCAGCTCACTCACGGGCGTGGTGCCCTCCACGAAACGTGGGTCGTTGTTGTGCATGCCATCGATATCAGTCCATATCTGAATCTCTTCAGCACCTACAGCGGCTCCGATCAGGGAAGCTGTATAGTCGCTGCCGCCACGCTGAAGGTTGTCGATCTCACCTTCGGCGTTTCGGCATATGAAGCCCTGTGTCAGGAAAATGTCGACATCCGGATATTGCACGAGGAGGCGGTTTATGTTTTCACGAATAAAAGCCTGATCTGGCTCACCATCAGGAGTAAGACGCATAAACTCGGTGGCATCGAGCAGCACGGAGTTAAGTCCTTTTTCCCGCATATATAGAGCCACAAGCATAGTGGATAATTTCTCACCGAAAGCTACAATCTCTTTCTCCTCCTTTTCGGTGAGAGGTTTGTTTACATAGGTACGTAACTCACCGAATATATTATCAAGTTTTGCCAGAGCCTCCTGGTAAGTATCGGGAGAAGTGAGCAGTTCGTAAGCCGTATGTTTATACTTCTTTTCGAGGTCGTCTATCTGTTTGGTGGCGTTTGCTTTCTCGCCATCTTTAATGCACTGTGAGAGGTTGATTAGGCTGTTGGTTGTGCCCGACATTGCACTGAGCACTACAGTGACATTGCCGGCGTTCTCCACGAGCGCTACTACATTTTTCATTCTCTGGGCGCTTCCAACGGAAGTGCCGCCAAATTTCATTACCTTCATATGTGTAGAAAAATCCTGTTGCTTCAGGGTCTGATCAATTTGCTTGCCTGAAACGTCCCTGTGTTTTAAATCTTACTGACCTCGGTTGTCACTTTGCGAAAGTTGGTGGGGCGAGGTTGGAGAAGCTGGCTCCGGGATTATGAAGAAGCAAGAAAATAATTTCAGATTGAAGTGTTTACCTATAGAAATTGGTGCAAATTTAATGAAAAAAAACGAAAAAACTAGATCAACCTGCATGTAGCTGATGCCGTATACTATTAATGAACCTTTTGACTGACTGATGC
>CAZEOI010000012.1:43663-66530 GCA_964513775.1 uncultured Sangeribacter sp.
TAAGAACCTTGTAGAAATTCTCAAAAGTGGAGTATGGAAAATGTAAAAATCATAAGAAAATAGGTAAAATAGTATAGAAACACTAAGATTTTTCACATAATTAGGGCGTAACGGTTCAGGAAAAATTGCTAAATTTGCAAAAAGTCAAACTTAAAATATTCACATGAACCGATTTACCAAATTTGCCCTCATGTCAGCTCTCACGGGAGTTATGGCAGGATGTGGCGGCGGGAAGATTCAGTATCCTGCTGCTCCGATGGATGAGACCGTTACAGATGACTACTTCGGCACGATAGTGGCCGATCCGTATCGTCCACTTGAGAACGATACCGCTCCGGCCACCCTTGAATGGGTGAAAGCCGAGAATGAGGTTACGGAGAATTATCTCTCACAGATACCTTTCCGCGACAAGATCCGCGAGCGTCTAACCCATCTCAATAATTATAAGAAGACCGGTTTGCCGGCGAAGGCCAAAGATGGTAAATATTACTATTTCGAAAACGACGGCTTGCAGAACCAGAGTGTGCTCTATCGCACTGACAGTCTTGGTGGCACTCCTGAGGTTTTCCTTGATCCCAATACACTTTCGGATGATGGCACAGTGGCGCTTCAGAGCATAAGCCGTAGCAACGATGGTAAGTATACGGCATATGTGATTGCACGCAACGGTTCCGATTGGAATGAGATCTATGTGATGGACACCGAAAGCAAGAAGGTGCTTGACGAACATATTGAATGGGTGAAATTCTCCGGAGCATCCTGGAAAGGCGACGGCTTCTACTACAGTTCATATCCCCGTCCGGAGAAAGGTAAGGAATTTTCAAATGCCAACGAGAATCATCAGATATATTACCATAAACTCGGCACTCCGCAAAGCGAGGATGTCCTGGTGTATGAGGACAAGGCACATCCATTCCATTTCCACAGTGCCTATGTGCCCGACACCGAAGACTATCTCTTTGTGACCGGCAGTGGCGAGGGTAACGGTAATTCACTTATGGTGAAGAATCTGAAGACCAACGGCGGTTGGGTTGTGATGGAACCGAGTCAGGATTACGACATCAATATTCAGGAGGTAGACAATGGCAAGGTGTATATCCTTACCAACTGGAACGCTCCGAAGAACCGTCTTATGGTGGCTGATCTGAAGAATCCGGCCAAGGAGAACTGGAAAGAACTCATTCCCGAAGGAGAGGGAGTGATGACCGGCGTGCAGTTTGCCGGCGATAAACTTATCGTCAATATGGAGAAGGATGCTTCCGATCATGCTTATATATATGATAAGGATGGTAAAATGATTCGCGAGATGGAATTCCCGACTTTCGGATCAGTCGGTATATCTTCGGATAAGGATAATGATGAGGTGTATTATGCACTCTCCTCATTCGTTTATCCATCTACCCGTTTCTCCTATAATATGGCTACAGGAGAGAGCACCTTGATAGGACAAGCCGAGATCGAGGGTATAAATCTTGAGGATTATGTTACGGAACAGGTGTTCTATCCATCGGCCGACGGCACGAAGATCCCGATGTTCATCACCTATAAGAAGGGGATGAAGAAAGATGGAAAGAACCCGACTTATCTTTATGGCTACGGTGGTTTCAATGTTTCGCTTCCTCCGGGATTCTCCGCCAACCGTCTTCTTTGGCTTGAGAATGGCGGCATCTATGCCCAGGCCAACTTGCGCGGTGGCTCCGAGTATGGAGAGGAGTGGCATCAGGCAGGAACGAAGTTGAACAAGATGAATGTATTCAACGACTTCATCGCCGCCGCCGAGTATCTCATTGATGAGGGTTGGACATCGCCTGACTATCTTACTATCGAGGGCGGAAGCAATGGCGGTCTGCTGGTTGGCGCTACAGTCAATCTGCGTCCTGAGCTGTTTAAGGTTGCGATCCCCCGTGTTGGCGTTATGGACATGATGCGTTATCATCTCTTCACGATCGGCTGGAACTGGGCGTCAGACTATGGCACGAGCGCTGACTCGAAGGAGATGGCTGACTATCTTCTCAGCTATTCGCCGCTTCACACCATCAAGAACGACGGCACCCCATATCCTGCAATCCTCGTGACAACAGCTGACCATGACGACCGCGTTGTTCCGGCACATTCCTTCAAGTATGCTGCGGCACTTCAGGCAGCCAACACCGGCAACGCGCCTAAGCTCATCCGCATAGACAGCAAGGCCGGCCACGGCGGTGGCAAACCAATGACCAAGGTGATTGATGAGTACACTGATCTTTATTCATTCATCTTCAAGAACATTGGTATGACCCCTGAAAAATGATAGGGTAAGACAAATTCAAATAATATGCCGATCCGGCAATCGAGTATCGGTTGCATGGTTCATTCACATTAGAAAAGACGGAATCCTTGAAGGGGATTCCGTCTTTTTTTGCATGAAGAGCTGGGATTTTATAGAGATTTGGGTATCTTTTGAGTGCATGATTGGGCGATTTTAGTGAATGAATGTAAAATTAGGGGGTATAATGTGAATAAAATTTAAAAAGCAAATATTTTTTTATGTTTTATAGCATTGTTTGAAAAATAAATTGTAATTTTGCAGTGAGTTTTTCATGGTATTAGATTTTAAGGTTAACAGAAGATTGGTTGTCGGGATGACAATCAATTTTTTTTTGTGCCATACCGAATCCATATTATAATGTGGATAAATGTTAAATCATTCAATGAATCAGGTATTTAAGCATACATTTAATCAACTTGTAGCTATAAAGTAGCTATAAATATGTGAAAATTCCTACGAGTTCTGGTTCGTTTCGAGTCATAGTTGGTGAGTCTCAACCATATTATTGAATGGAGCGTTTAATAAAAAAACTATTCTCTATGGACTGGCTTATTACTTTCTTTCAGAAAAATCCGGTGATTCCCATTTTTCTGACTCTTGGGCTCGGATTCTGGCTCGGCAAATTAAAATATAAATCCTTCAGTTTAGGGTCTGTGTCCGCTACGTTGATCGTGGGAGTGCTGTTCGGACAAATGCATATTGAAATACCCCAGATTCTCAAGACTGTGTTTTTCTTGCTATTCCTTTTCTCTATAGGCTATAGTGTGGGGCCACAGTTTTTCAGATCCTTCAAGGGAAGCGGATTAAAACAGATGCTTTTTGCCGTGGTGCTGGCACTGATATGTGCCGGTACGGTCATACTTGTGGCCAAGCTGATGGGTTATAACACCGGAATTGCCACCGGGCTATATGCCGGCTCGCAGACTGTGTCGGCCTCACTCGGTCTTTTAGGTGATACTGTCAGGGAAATGCCGATGGATCAATCGCAAAGAGAGTATATGCTGAAGATCATACCGGCATGTTACGCTGTCACATATGTGTTGGGAGCTGTGGGGTCGGCATGGTTTCTGTCGAATATCGGCCCCATGATGATGGGAGGCTTAAAAAAAGTAAGGGAAGATGTTGCCAAAATAGAGCAGGAGTTGGATTCCGGCGACAATATGCCTGAACCGGGTCAGATTCCGGCTGCACGCCCTGTGGCATTCAGGGCTTATAAGGCCACATGTGAATATTTCAGCACTCCAAAAACAGTGGCTCAGCTTGAGGATATTTTCCATCGCCATAACCTAAGAATCTTCGTAGAGCGACTGAAGGTGAGGGGTGAGATTCTTGATCCGCAACCTGATCAACTTATATATAAGGGGGATCTTGTGGTGCTTGGCGCAAGAAAGGAGGAGATTCTTGATATGCATGAGTATTTAGGACCGGAAGTGGTGGATCAGGAACTTCTAAACTTCGGAGCCGAGCGCACGCCTGTAACCGTATCAAGTAAAGGAGCTGCAGGCATGACTCTTGGAGAATTACGTCAGCAACCCTATATGAGAGGAGTGGTGGTGGCATCACTTAAACGCAACAACATGAATATACCCGCAAGAAGCAAAACCGAGCTTCAGCGAGGTGATGTGATAATTCTTGTGGGTCTACCGCGAGATGTGACCGATGCCGCTGTAAAGATTGGCTACGCCGACCGTGAAAGCGACACAACCGATATGGTTTTTGTCGGTCTCGGCATAGCCTTGGGGTGCATAATCGGAGCCTTGAGTTTTAAAGTAAAGGGTATTCCATTGTCGCTGAGCGTGAGCGCGGGAGCTTTGATTTCCGGATTGGTATTGGGCTGGCTCAGGACCAGAAAACCCTCCTACGGCCATATACCGTCGTCTGTAGTGTGGATATTCAATAATCTTGGGCTCAATATGTTTATCGCTATAATTGGTTTGACAGCGGGAGCCTCATTTCTGCAAGGTCTGCAAGAAGCCGGAATAATGATTTTCTTCGTGGGTCTTGCCTGCACATTGTTTACGCTCACAGTTGGAATCCTGTTAGGTAGGAAAGTATTCCATTTCTCCACCCCTGAGACATTGGGATGTGTGGCAGGCGCCCGCTGTGCGGTTGCTGCAATAGGGGCGGTGCAAGACACGCTTCAGAGCGATGTGCCCAACTTAGGTTACACCGTCACATACGCAGTTGCAAATATCGCACTCGTTTTCTCCTCTTTGATAATCCTTTTCGTGGTTTAGTATTGCCGGATCTTATTTCAGGATACCTTATTTCAGGATGGTGAGATATTTTCCGTAGGTAAGCATACGCCATATCCATTCGAGAGGACCGAAACGGAAGAATCGCAACCAAAGGCAACTGAAGATGATCTGAAATGTGAAGACACCAAGTGCTATAAGTTCGGTGGCGCCCAAGCCTACAGAAGCACCTAATCCGAATCCGACACCGTAAAACAGAAGGATGCCAATTACAGACTGGGAGATATAATTGGTGAGGGCCATACGCCCCGGCCATGCAAACCATTTCCAAACGGAAAGTTGGCTGTGATGAATGCAGAAGAGGGCGAGAAGGGCAGCATAAGCCAAGCCTAAGGGATACACGCTGATGGCGTAGAGAAGAGAATGAACTGCGTTGCCCCAGAGATGACCGTTGACTCCGCTATAAGCATAGATTATGGAGAGTGGAAAGCCTAATACGCCACCCCATATAGCAATTGACTTAAACAGCGGTTTGTGGGAAGCGAGATTGGCATAGATTTTGTGTCGCCCTGCTACGAATCCTATGAGAAACAGGCCCATAACCTTAAAATAGCGGTTGCCGTCGATGAATTCATACATGCGTTCCCAAGCTCCCTGTATAAGAAATTCATGCACAGGGCCATAGGATTGTGCGTCACGAAGCCATGTGCCGAAATTAGCCTCTGTTATGCCGTAATATCCGGCATACTCCCACCATTTGTCATAAGGGAATTTGGCGAGAAAAATTCCGCAGGCCTCACATATGGTATCTATGGCTATAGGCAGAATAAGCAAGCCTATGGCAGTGATTAATATAGTGCGGTCTTTCATATTGCGGAAGAGGGGGAGTAACATCCCCAACACGGCATAGAGCAGAAGGATGTCGCCGCTCCATAACAGCATCAGATGTGTGCAGCCGATTAATGCTAATATAAACATTCTGCGATAGAATATCCTGAAACCGTTGGCACCTCTTTCAGCGGCATGGGAGATAATTATAGAGAATCCGATGCCAAAAAGCAGTGAGAAGAGAGTGTAGAATTTGCCGTCGATGAAGAGATATTGAAGGAATTTTACGATCCGGTCGATCGAGGCAGAGGGCATTGCATTTGCTACCGAGTCAGGTTGGAAAGTATAAAGAGAGAACTCGGGATAATTGGCAAGACAGACTCCGAGAAGTGCGAATCCTCGTAGGGCGTCAAGAAAAATATGTCGTTGTTTGGCAGCTACCGGAGCTGCGTTGTTATCATGATGATTGAGCATGTGAGATAAACGGGAATATGGGTGATTTACAGTGCAAAGTTATAAAAAAAAAGTATATGGAATTAAAATATTTTGTATATACCGGACATTCATATCGGATGAATAAGAATTCCCGGGAAGCTAATGGGCAACCGAGTCGACGATATGATGTATTGATGTAGTGATACAGGCAATGTGATAAGCTCATCGGGATTATTGAAGTAATATGATAATAAATTGGTTGCACCTACCTATATACACAGATCGTTCTGTGTGCTCAGACACAGAACGATCACGGCTTACATGTATATCCTACACAATCGATTTATAAACCTTAAGATCAATACTTGTATTTCAATTATATCCCTCGTTTTGCTTAAGATTTGGATTGATATTACGGTCGGCCTGAGGAATAGGCCAATAACGGTTGTGGTTATCCCATTTCCGTTCCTCAAACTTATAGTAGTTATTCTCATCTACCGGTGAGGTACCTTTGTAGTTGCGTGCCTCCGGGTCATCGCTTAGCTTGACGCCTGTGAAATAATGATTGAGTTCGTCTTTAGCCGTACCCCAACGAAGGATATCAAAGTAATGAAGACCCTCAAAAGCTAACTCAACACGACGCTCGGCACGTACAGCCTTCCTGATTTTCTCTTGAGATGAAAGTTCAGCCAATGCATAGCCGGGAAGATTAACACGATCGCGGATGTCATTAATAGTCAGATCAATCATTTCCTGACTAATACCCATTCCCGCTTCATTGACCGCTTCAAGATATGATAGAAGAATCTCCGCATAACGAATAATCGGTGTCGGAGTGTAGCAAGCCCACATCGCTTCTGTGATGCCGGGGTCAAGACCTTTCTTAGGACAATATCCGTTGAACAGTGCAAACTTATTATATCGATCGGCGGAAGAGGCTTCTCCATAACAATCATATGTGACATCATTGAACACGCTCCCTGTCCATGAGCCAAGAGGAGGGAGAAACACTGATGCGTAAAGACGCTGATCGCGATTCATATAAGGATCGTTCTCATCATAAAGTGGGGATTCATCAATGGATTTACCGTCTGCACAGAAGTAGGATTTCACATGCTCGTTGTAGACTGCAAACTGATGCCAGCCGCCGAGACACTCAGGCGAAAGATAGATATTACGGCTACTTGTGAACTTATCCTTTATTCCCATAATTACGTAAATCATCTCAGGACTATATTCACCTCCTACCTGAAACAGTTTCTCATAGCTGTCTAACCCATTACGACGGTCAAGTTGATAGTCACCACTTTCGATAATGGGCCGGAGGATATTTGCTGCTTCTGTCCATTTCTCACGCGCGAGATATACACGTCCTAAGATGGCTCTGGCGGAGGCTGCTGTCATACGACCGTATTCATCACCTGAGCGAGTCATCGGAAGATTAGGGATAGCTTCAAGGAGATCCTTTTCCACTTGATCATATACATCTTCTTGAGGCGTCTGTGAGATAGAGTTGGCCTCGGAAAGAGTAAGGGGAGAGAGAGGCATCGGCACATCCTTATAATAAAAAGCAAGCTGATAAAGGAAGAAAGAGCGAAGAGTTTTAACCTCCGCTATGAATTCTGCCTTCTTATCCTCATCCATCGGGCAGTTGGCAATATTCTCAAGGAAAGTGTTGTGACGGGCTATATGTACGTAGGCGTTTCCCCAATACCATTGTATATTGCCGTTCGTGGCAAGAGTATTCACGCTGGCCATATTGGTGGTGAAACTTTCTTTCTCGCTTCCCATTCCGGCTGCGAGATCAAGATAAATCAGGCCTTGAGGAGCGTCAAAAGCATCATGGCTCCAGCCGGTCTCAGCCCGGTAGCAGCCTGTAAGGGCGAGAATGGCATCACTTTCTCCAGTCCAGAAACTGGCATCAGAGATAGATGCGTAGGGGGCAGTGTCAAGATAATCGGAACAACTTACGGATGAAAGAGCTATTCCCACAGCCATGGTGAGAGATTTTATATCAAGGAGTTTCATGAGAGGTCAGAAATTAATGTTTAAACCGAATGAATAAGTTGATGCGATAGGATAGTAATTAGGAGCGTCACCTGTGCCGATTTCATTTTCCGGATCCCAACCGCTATAGAATTTGTTCCACGTGTGGAGATTCTCTCCACTTACATAGATACGTAGTGTATTGATATGTATCTTGCGTGTTAGCTCGTGTGGCAGTGTATATCCTATCTGAATATTCTTAAGTCGCAAGAAACTGGCATCGCGAGTCCAATAGTCGGATGTCTGGAAATTTGAGTTGTTCATATTTGCGGTTTCAAGGCGCGGATAGACGGCCCACTTATCAGGATTAGCGGTTGTCCAACAGCCGTCGGCCTGCCAACGTTGTATCTGTCCTCCGTTATAAAAAGCATAAGCCATATATGAACCTATCAATCGTTTGTGACCGCCAACACCTTGGAGGAGCCCGGAAAAATCAAAACCCTTATACTGAGCTGTGACTGTCAGTCCGTAATAGAATTTAGGAGTAGTAGAACCAAGCACCTCTCTGTCATGATCAGCATCCACCTTTCCATCTCCGTTAAGATCACGATACCTTACATAACCGGGCTTAAGTGAGCTTTTAGACATTATCTGATCCTCAGCACCATCTATCTCAGCCTGATCAACAAAAAGACCATTGGTGCGATAACCGTAAATAATGCCCAGGGGCTGACCCACGATACGACCTGAATTGATCTCCTCCTTAGCGCCGTTCGCAAGTTTCTCAACTGCATTCTTAACATAGGTGAAATTTGGTGAGACTGAATAATGGAAGTCTGAACCAATGTTACCATTCCATGTGAGATTGATTTCCACTCCTTGGTTGGAGACTGCGCCGACATTTGACTGACCCACGCCGTATCCCATAATCATAGAACGCTCCAGAGAAGCGAGGATATCGCTTGTGTATTTATAGAAATAGTCTATACTGCCAGAAAGCCGTTGATTGAAGAGTCCGAAATCAAGACCCACATCAGTCACTTTGGTTTTCTCCCATGATATATCTTCATTATTGAATGTACCGATGGCTGCTCCGGGTTGCAACGAGGATGTATTACCTAAAGGATAGGTATAACCTAAATTATACACCTGCTGATAAGGATAATTGCCAATGTTTTGATTGCCAAGCACACCATAAGATATACGCAACTTTAGATTGCTGAATGTCTGCGAGATACGATTTTCAGTCCAGAAAGCTTCTTCCGAGATTCTCCATCCGGCAGACACTGAAGGGAAGAAACCCCAGCGATGTCCGGGTGCAAAACGTGAACTGCCATCGTAGCGAGCATTAGCCTCCAGAAGGTATCGGTCATCAAAAGTGTAGTTCACGCGTCCAAACCATGACAGAAGAGAATAATCGTCATGTCCGGAACTATTTCCGGCTGTAGAGGCGTCTCCTGCCGAAAGTTCATATAGAGCATCGTTAGGAAATGTATTTCTTCCTCCCCATAGCGAACGGCTGTCGGTCTTTTCTGCAGAAAAGCCAAATAATATTCCTAAATCATTTTTACCGAATGTACGCTTATAATTGGCAAGCGCTTCAGCATCAGTATACACAGTATTACCCATCCAATGGTCAAGATTAGCGGGAGAGATTTTCTTTGATTCACTGAATACTGCTGTTGACTTATAAGTCTGGTCTGCATAAGTATAATACTGCGCGGCCAATTTCCCGGTGAGAGAAAGTCCTTTAAGAGGAGTGTCCCATACGAGCTGAAGTGATGATGATATGTTGCGATGTACCTGAGTCTGGAAAGATTTAGTCTCAAGCCATCCTTCCGGACAGTAATCATCTTGATAGCCGAAAGTGCCGTCGCTCTTCTTTCCTGCTATCACCGGAGTCTCACGTACCGCATACCCGATGATGCTCTGGATATCACCGGATCCGTAAGGCGCATTGTATTTATTACTATAAGCATTCGCTACAAATTGAAGTTTCAGTTCCTTATAAAGTTCCGCATCAAGAGAGACATTTGCAGTGATACGCTCGTTATTTGTTTTAGCTGTAAGTCCATCTTGCTTACGATAGCCGATAGAGACATTGTAACGGGTTTTAGCGCTACCTCCCGACACGCTTACCGAATGTTGCTGCTGAAAGCCGCTGCCACTGTTAAGAAGCCACTTGAGATGGTTTGTATCGGGATAATTATCAGGGTCGCTACCATCGCGATATTTAGCAATCTGTTCTGCACTGTAAGCAGGAGAGTTCCCCATATTTTCCAATGCAATATTATAGTAGGTGGCATATTCCCAAGAAGAAAGGAAGTCAGGAAGATCATTAGCACGTTGCCAGCCGAAATTATTGTGATAAGTCACCCTTGTTTTTCCCTCCGCACCCCTCTGGGTTTCAATAAGAATCACACCGTTAGCGGCGCGGTTGCCATAAATTGATGCCGAAGCGGCGTCTTTCAATATTGATATGCTCTTGATTACAGAGGGATCGATATCATCCATTGATCCGGAGATACCGTCAATGAGCACAAGCGGACCATTTCCGGCACTTGAGAAAGTGCCTGTGCCACGAATTTTTACAGAAGCTCCTGCACCGGGACGGCCGGAATTCTGAATTACACTTATACCTGGGGCCAGACCGGCAATTGCAGTGGAGGTATTTGTCACAGGACGAGATGCCAACTCATCGGCACTGATAGTTGATACTGAGCCCGTAAGGTTTACTTTCTTCTGAGTACCATATCCAACTACCACAAGTTCATCCAGATCGGATATGTTCTCTTCAAGCACGATATCCAGTTTAGTTCCTACCGCTGCTAATTTAATATCCTGTGTGGTGTAACCCACATAAGCCACAGTAATGATATCTCCGACTTTTACCGGAGATAGTTCAAAGTTGCCGTCAATATTGGTTACTGTAGCTCTATTAGTACCCTTAACTGCCACAGTTGCTCCAATAAGAGCTTCACCTGACTTATCGGTTACAGTTCCGCTTACGGATGTGATATTTTGAGCATACGACAATGAGGTGTACACCAGAACCAGTAACGTAAAGAGTAACTTAGTCACTATCCCGGCCGAATTCATTCTTTTCATGCTGGTAAATGATTTAGGTTAGTATAATAAATTTAATCTCATAACACTGTGAAAGATACATTCAAATAAGGAAATGTATCTTTGACTGAATTGAAGTGGAAACTTCAAGATAGTGTTTGCAATTTTTACTGGATCCTTAAGTATTGCGAGTGCAAAATTATTACAATATCATGTTATAGTAATAGGACTTTTTTGATAATATACAGGACAATATCTGTAAAAGTCAGTCATGACATATGTCATGGTATTAAATTATTCTTTCCATATCCTGCGTGACATTCATCACATCACTTTGTGTACTTTTATTTATTTCGTCTATCTATATAATAAGTAGCTACCTACAATTAAAACAGGAGCTTACTGTAGCGTACACTCCTGTCATGCCATTCTCAAGAAGAATAACCGTCAACGACAAGTGGGATTATAAGTCTGGCGATAGAGGCGGGGAGTAGTCCCGACATATTTCTTAAAAAGACGTGTGAAATATGATACATCATCGTAGCCAAGGCTGTAGGCAATTTCTTTGGTCATCAGCGATTCTGAAGCCAACATTAACTTGGCCCGACGCATTTTACGTTCGATTAGAAACTTCATAGGGGGTACACCCAACTCCTCTTTAAAAAGACGGATGAAATGTCCGGTAGACATGTGTGACGCCGCTGCAAGTTGCTCAACAGCGAGAGGTTCTGTTATCTGAGAGGAGATCATCTTCAAAGCTAACCTAAGCCGCTCGTCTGACACCTGGAACTTTGGATGAGCATATCTGATAAAACGACCTACGAACTGAGATATAATCCCCGCAGACTCCATTCTCAAATGTAACGGACGAATCCTGCTTGATTTCACACTCTCTATCAGAGATCTTTCATTATCATATGATTTCGGATCGCTTGATTTCAGGTTCATCGTCTCATTGCTGCTGACGAGTGTGGCGAAAAGCTCCCTGTCAATATCTCTACCCTCTATTTCAAACGGGAACTCGTAGTCAGACATCAGGCTATCTCCTGAAGACTCCTCATAGATGTGTGCATAATAATGTTCAAAATGTCCATAACAGATATCTGTATGAGTAGTAAACGCAGGAATGATATACATGCGCCCCGGAGACAGTAATTTTTTCTCATCTCCTAATGCAACAACAGCAGATCCGGCAGTGACATAATAGATACGCGTGAAGGGACTGTTGACGTCACGAAAGTTCCAATCTCCTTCATGTAAGGCATATCCTACATTCAAAAGTAGAAAATTACTTATCAACATCTGAAAATATTTTATGACAATTAATTCGATAAAACAATCTTCTCTAACTATTGGCGATTTTAAAATGCAAAGATATTAATTTTGTCCTTGTTTTCAATAAAAATATCCTATATCCGATAATAAAAATTTATGTAAATTTGCATATGTAAATTTTCATAGCTTTTGAATCTTAAAACATCAGACTACATATGAAACTCAGATCAATCTTTTTTCTAACGACGGCAATCTGGCTCTCCGCTTCTGCACAGGAATATCAAGTGATAGTGGACGAGCAGAATGAGCCTATGGCCACCGGAAAATATGTACCCACATGGGAATCTCTTGCACAGTATGATGTGCCGGAGTGGTTTCGTGACGCCAAATTCGGGATATGGGCTCACTGGGGACCGCAATGTGTGGAGGGTAGCGGCGACTGGATGGCCCGCTCCTTATATATAGAAGACTCCGATGAGTATAAGCATCACGTAAAGAACTATGGTCATCCTTCGGAATTCGGTTTCAAGGATGTGCTTCCTCTTTTCAAGGCTGAGAAATGGGACCCTGACTATCTCGTGGGTCTTTACAAGAAAATCGGGGCGAAATACTTCTTTGTGCTCGGTAATCATCATGACAATTACGACCTATGGGACAGCCAATATCAGGAGTGGAATTCCAAGAATATCGGTCCACACAAGGATATCCTCGCCGGCTGGGCAGAGGCCTGCAAAAAACATGATATGCCTTTTGGCATCAGTCTTCATGCCGATCATGCATGGAGCTGGTATGAACCCTCCCGACGCTATGACCGTAAGGGCGACAAAGCCGGAATGCCATATGACGGACGCATCACAAAAGAGGATGGAAAGGGGAAATGGTGGGAAGGCCTCGACCCACAGAAACTATATGCACAGAATCATCCCGAGAGCTACGGAACATGGGCCGACGGAATGATTCACAGTCAATGGGCATGGGGTAACGGAGTGGCTATCCCTTCTCAGGAGTTTGTCACCAATTTCTATGACCGCACTCTTGACGTGATCAATCGTTATAATCCTGACCTTCTCTATTTTGATGTCACCGGCGTACCTTTCTATCCCATCAGCGATGCCGGACTTAAGATAGCCACACACTTCTACAATCATAATCTTGCTACCAAAGGGGAAAAAGATTTCTCGGCTGTGATGTTTGGCAAGATTCTTGACGATAAGCAGAAGGAGGCTCTTGTGTGGGATGTGGAGCGGGGCGCTCCCAACAATATTCCGGAAAAGCCATGGCAGACATGCACTTGCATCGGAGGATGGCACTACAACGATAATATTTATAAGAACAATTGGTATAAGTCGGCCGCACAGGTTGTGAAAATGCTTGCAGATGTAGTGAGTAAAAACGGTAATCTGCTTCTGAGCATACCATTACGTGCCGATGGCACTTTCGATGAGAAGGAGGAGGAGATTGTCAATGGCATAGGCGACTGGATGGCGGTAAATGGTGAAGCTATCTATTCCACCCGTCCCTGGCACATCTTCGGAGAGGGTCCTATAGCTGATTCCGATATCAAACTCAATGCACAGGGCTTCAATGAGGGAGCCTATACAAAAGCGACAGCTGAGGAGATACGTTTCACACAGACTCCGAAACATCTTTACGCCATCTCTCTTGCCTGGCCTGAGAATGGAGAGATAAACGTTAAGTCTCTCGCCGACGGATCAGACTTTCATAAAAAGAAAATTAGTAGCGTAGAACTTCTGGGCTATGGGAAAGTTAAGTTCACCCGTGACAGTGAAGGCCTGAAGGTGACGCTGCCTGGCGATGCCCCGAAGTCGGTGGCCCCGGTGCTTCGTATACGTAAGTAACGCGCTACCCTCGGAATTCCGATTTAAAAGAATAAACGTATAGCCGTCCGTTTTTGGGCGGCTATATTTTTTTTCATGATAGTTTATCAAAAAATCGGGTAAACTTTTGAAAATTCATGGAAAAAATTTGGCTGACATTGATAGATTGTATAAATTTGCGGCACGAAACAAGTAAAATAACCCAAAACTCAAGTTTCTTGATCTTTTGATTCCCTTTACACCTAAGTTCATTCTCTGCCACCTGCCAATTCGAGGTTTGTTGTTTATTGCCGGAATGCTTTTATTGCTGAAGGATAATCACATTTCCAGTTCGATATTGTCGGGAGAATTGCCGGAGGATGGATGTTATAAATGTTTCCAGAGTTAATTTTTATATTTATAATTATCTAATTACAAGTTCGATGAGGACGTATTCTTCCGTTTACGCACTCAAAGATTGATTACTATTGTGTCTGTTAAGATTGGTAAGAAGCATATCCTGAAAGGGATGCCTCGCTTATCAGCTTTACCTATTTTTGTGGTATCATTTCCGTTGGTCATGACCTGTTTCTCATGTCGGCACAGGGGGCATGATGACTCTCCAAGACTTAATCTGCAGATCACGGTGAAGGATAAGAACTACTTCAACGTTGACGAGGTGGCTCAGGAGGAACGGGTGGCGGAGAATCTGCCATTCCGGAGCTATATACCTACAATCTGTTATACTCTCACCGATCTCGCATCGGGGAAAGTGATATATGATTCCGGTGTATTCGAAATTATAGGAAATGGGTCAAGGGTTCCTGTGGAAATAGATGACGATGATCTCCCTTTTGGCACATATGTTCTGACTGTGTGGGGTGGACTTGATGATGAGCGACCACTTGACACCGACTATCGAAATATCGATTTTCACCAGCAAAACGCTGAAGGCAATGATATCTACCTGACTACGGATACTATCGTATATGACTCCGAAAACAGATTTTATCTCGTTGAAATGGAGAGAATGAAGGGTAAGCTGATAATCAAAGTAGAAAATCTGCCCGAGGGCTATGAGACTTCTCAGAAACGTGTGACAAATCTCTGCGATCAGGCGGATTATGAGTTTAATTACACCGGTTCCACAATGGTGAAGACAGAGGTAACGTGGAGAGGAAGCGATGTGCTCACCAAGACATTGCTCACCCCGACTGTGGAAGACAATGTATCTGTAGTAAGGATCCAGTTTCTGAATGAGGATGAAAATGCACCGATCATCAGTCCTGACGATGTTAAGGTGCAGATCTCTCGTAATGAGCTGACTGTGCTAAGGTACAGATGGGACGAGGATGCACAGAATTTTGATATATTCATACAGGTGAACGATCTATGGCATAAATACCATGAACTTGAAATAGAATAGATTATCCCTAAGATTATGTCACAAAATTAATGATATGATTTGTGACACACTTAGTTATCAAATATCAACAGTTTAACCACATCATGAAAGGTAAATTTTGTATAGTATTAGTAGCCGCGGGAATGTTGGCGGCATGCACTGAAAACGGTGGCCCTGCGATAGAGAGTCAGGAAGGTGAACAGATAATCAGACTTAAGGTGTCGAGTGCCGGAGATGGACTCTCGACCCGTGCCGGACGAGACCTCTTCAGTGAAGAGGCAACTCAAGCGATAGAAAATGTGAAACTCGTGATTGTCAACGACAATAATGAGATTGTGTCGCAGACTACTGTTGGCAGATGGAGTGACGTTGCCACAGATTTCACGACCAATGGACGTGGAAAGGAGACTACCATAATGCTTCAAGGTTCTGACAAGGTCTTGGCGGAGGGAACATATAAGATTTTAGCTTACGGGTATTCCACACTCACTGATTATCAGGAATTGCCTGATCAGATTGGCCAGACAGAGAAAGGGAGGATTTTTGAAAGTAATCAGATACTCACTTTCGCAGGTGGCTCCGGGAAGCTTGCAGAGGAGATCTTTGCAGGAGAGGGAACTCTCAAGGTGGATGTGGAGAAGTCGGCTACAGGAAACGTGACACTTCATCGTCAGGTGGCAGGTACGTTCGGCTATTTCAAAAATATACCTTATGAGGAGGGGGCTGATAAATTGGTGCTCAAATCTTCAGCCAACATAAACACAAAGATTGTGCTTGGTAATTTCATTTCAAGTGAACTTTCGGGCAACGGTGCTAATACAAGCTACAATGTAGTGAATGGTACAGGCGCCAATGCCAGTGACGTTATTTATACGATAAATCTGAGCGATTGGTTTGGCGAGATTAAGAAGTCGGAAGGTAAGAATGTAATCGACGCTTCATCTTGGAACAATCCCTATGCAGAAGCAGACGTAAACTTCGAGGAGGGCTCTGTATTCGGTGGCACGTTCCTTATTCCTTTCGCGGGAGTTTCTGATAAGAATTCCTTTGTATTGGAGTTGCAGGATGCTGAGAATAAAGTGTTGAGAACTTGGAATATAAAGTTGTCGCCAGATGATTCTCAGGTTGGATCGCATATACTAAGCACTTGGGATGCGGGCGAGGAGAAATTTATTGAATCTACAGTGACTGAGACAGTGTCATCATATAGTGTGCTCCGCAATCATCTTTACAGTGTGGGATCACGAGGTTCGAAAAATCCCACCACACCCGGCACCGGCACAGATATTCCGCAGGATCTCAACAGAGATCAGACTCTTACACTCCAAGTGAACGACAATTGGGAGGTGATCCATAAGATGGAGTTGGATTAATCAGCTTTTCAGCGATTTAATAAGGACTTGGATAAACAAATCGTGGACGTTCTGAAATATTCAGTCATAATGGTTTTGGCATTGCTTTTAGTAGCATGTCAAGGAAATGAACCTGTGGGAAATGGCTCCGAGCCCTTTCCCACAGGAGACGTCTCATTATATTTTGAGCTTTCCCGACAGTCGGAAGATGATGGCGTTGACTACATGGCTTCTTTAGCTAATGGGGTAAGCAAAGAGATGGATATAAGAATATACCTGTTTCGAAGCAATGACCCGGAAAACGAGGACAGTTACACTTGTATAAGTCCTTATCCGGGAGAGGATGGACAGAGCTATATTTCGCTTCTGCTACCGGCGGATTCAGATGAGGTGAATCTAAACAGAAATAATAATTTGAATTATGGTCTGGGCTATAACTGCAATCTAAACA
This sequence comes from uncultured Sangeribacter sp., assembly GCA_964513775.1. Taxonomy (GTDB): domain Bacteria; phylum Bacteroidota; class Bacteroidia; order Bacteroidales; family Muribaculaceae; genus Lepagella. The sequence goes on from CAZEOI010000012.1 coordinate 60,782, forward strand.
TACCTTTTGATGATGATTCCTTTTACCGATTTTTAGCCATTGGAGTGAGAGGAAGCAGATTTTCTGAATCGGAATTTTCAGAGATTGACTGTGAACCCGGAATGAAGTGGAGAGATGTCCGCATAAGAAAGAGATCGGGACAGACGGCGCCCGGATCAGAGGAGATATTCTCCGGAGTGGCATTATCTGATAAGAGAACCGGTTCGAGGGATTTCGCTATTCCGAAAGGAGGTTCGCTAAAGGTGGAGATTGAGTTGAGTCGGGCAGTGGCAGGGGTGATGCTATGCGCCGGAAATGTACCCTCGGAGATTAAGTCTGATTTTTCATGGAGCGTAAATAAGGGAAGTGTTGGGAATGGACGTTACGTCAGTTTCCGAGATAATGACAAGGTAATCATTGAGGGAGAAAACTACAGTATAGATAGAATCGACATAATAGCTGTAGGTTGTAATGAAGCATTCAGTCCGGCCACTTCATATTTAACGAATGATTATCGGGAGGGTGTGGCTCATTTAGCCTCGATAAATCTCTCAGATTCCGACTACTTATCGGTTGTGGATAATTCAGGGTCTGCTACCGATATGGCCAAATTTTTTTTTGATGGTGGTTATGTTTATCCTGCTCGCTTGGCAGATAAAACAGTAGAGGGTGAGGGGCTGGTGCTTAACAGAAGCAGCCTTTATCTTGCTGTTTACACGAAATGGGAAAATGCGTATGATGATTCCGGCTCGGAGGATTTCTGTTATTATCCCTTGAAGGTGATCCCGATTAAAAATTCAATAGGAGTCAGCGATTCTGATAATGAGAATGGGATTGGCTCCGGAGATGACGGTTGGGTATCGGCAGATAGATTTCGGTTCAATCTTCTTCCAAATCATCTTTATTGTCTGGGAACACCGGACAATCCGATAGCTCTATCGAAAATAATCAGGATGGAGAATGTTGAGATTGAGTTGATTGGCAATTATCAGACTGATGTCAATATTCCATTCTGAGAGATTCGAAATTGTCGATTCTGAGAGATTCTTTAAAGTGGAGGAGATGAAAAATTATTTGATTGGCGCATATTTATGAGATTGTGGAAGTTTAGTGGGAATATAGCAGCCTCTTTCCCGGTGTTTATTTTAATTACGGGATTATTTGTTTCATGCAGTTCAGTTGGTGGCGGCTGTCCGGATGAACCGGCGGTTAGCTCTGCACGTGATAGTTGCCGTATTGAAGTATATGCAGGGAATGCCTCAGCATCATTTGGCAATGGCGCCACCCGTGGCATTTCCGGCAGTGTCGCCGGTTCTTGTGGTGTTAACAATAAGGTTGCTGCTACACGTGCAATAAACGAGCCATCACGTCTTGGATATTGTAAAGCTGACAGACTACATCTTTGGTTTTTCAAATCTACAGGTTCTAAGTCAATAGATAATAGTGTGTATAACCCACCGCTTTCATCTGAAAATCGAATTGATTATTTACAGTCGGGTGGTGTCTATAATACCATGAAGTATGCCATCTGTAATTATGAATTATCTCTTGCGTATAATAGATACAATACCTATTATGGATTTGCGATACCATCTTTAGCATTTGAAAGTAAAGATGAGGATTTATATAAGACATCTTTTCAAACCACATCCGTTTATAGTGATCTGATCCTCAACATAAACCATGATGATGCCTCGGGATATAATTCAGATTTAGAGGGATCTGCAAATTTTACAGCAGAGAAGAGGGATGGAGACAGGAACTATCTATATAGGACTCCGGAACTGTTTTATGGTTTCCTGAAATTCTCAGCAAAAGCTGAGTTTTGGGATGGAGTGAAGGAATTGGTGACTTTAAGGGATAATTCCGCAGCCTTCTATGTGACTTATCCGGGAGGCGAATTAGATCTATCACTTAAAGTGGATTTGTATGGTAAGCTTTACAGGATTGTGAGCCAATGGAACGTGAATGTTACGGAGATTGATGAGCAAAATGTGGAGAGAATTGATCTCTATTTCTCCAATGTGCCCGATAAGTTGAAACTCAGCGGCAATCATGGCGCCTTTTATAATGTGGAGGCTTTGCCGGATTGTTTTGTTAAGGTTGGTAATGACGATGCCGCTGATGATGCTGAAACATTCAGTCTTGACAACTATATAAGGGTGGCCTCAACAAATGAGTTCTCAGGAGGCACAGCCAAGTTATCATGCTTTCTTCTTCCGTCGTTAAAGGGGAGGCGTATCGGACTGCGCGTATATTATAAGGATGGAGTTGGAGGTTATGATGGCACGTCAGACAGTGAACATAGATATGAAGATTATGCAATAGAGCCATTGACAAATGCCTTTTTATATGGAGAGGATGCCGATGTGTATGCCACCGGAGAATTGAGTGACGTGGCTGAGCTTTGGCAGAACGGTAATCTCTATGTCTATAATAATCATACACATGAGTTTTATTCCTATGCAAATGTCAGAGTGAATCTTACCGGGCGTTTTTCGGATTTGGTAGGAGAAAAAGATCCCGCAGGACTTGACATCACGGTGGGTTCAACGTTTGATGATGTGCATGAGATAGAGTTGTAATATTAATCGTAAGAGACTTCCTTAGAGAGATGAACGCTGCGCGATATACTCGGGATATATTATACATCCGTACTACACGGTGTGCTGCTGTCTGCATGAAGATAGTGGGCATATTATTTATCTCCTTATCTATTATGAGTGGTTGTAACTCGTCAGAACCCAATCTGCCGGACTATCCTTATGATGAAAACGATGGTGTAGATGTACCGATCTCCATTTCAATAGGATCAGGCTGGAGTGTAGGTCTGGGCGATTCTGAACAAACAAGGGACACAGCAACAAGGGGAGAGATGTATGATTCCGATGAGTTGGCCGGTGTGACGGAGGCTCAGATTTATGTGTTCCGTAGAAAGATCGGAAGTGATGAAGGAGAACCGTTCCGATATGATCCCACAAATTTCATGATTATTCCGCTCAAGGTTTCTGAGGATGATAATGATGTGATACCATTGAATGGTAGCGGCTATCTTCATAAAAGGCCCGGATATGAATACAGAATAATGGCTATATCGTATGCCTCAGAGAGAATCTCATCCTATCATAATATATACTATTCTGTATCTAAAAGTTTTGGATTGCGCGATGCCGTAAGCGATCTTGAAAGATTCAATGTATTGATTGAGCCTGAAATGAGCTTTGAGGATTTCAAAATGAGAATCAGACGATATGAAATTAAATTTGAATCAGGAAGCTGGACCGATTATCTCGATGGTAAGAACAGTGACTTTGTTGGAGTGATTGATGAGAGTTTAGTCAACACAGGAGTGTTGAGCGGTTATGTAGCCGAGATGCCACATTTGTTTTATTGCGAATGTTATACGGATTATGAAGGAAAGGTAAGCCATATAATACCTTATTCTGAGGAGGTCAGAAATGGAGAGGCAACCACTAATGCTGAGATTTCGACCGAGACTGAAGCTCACAGCGAGAAAAAGGATATTCCAATCAAAGGGACTCTGAGTGGGGGTATGGCTAAGGTTGTGGTCAGAATAGAGAACGTAAGCCGACATAACACCCGATTCGGCGCCGGAACCGTGCATTGGATTGCCTTGATGTCGGACAATGTAAGTGAGGAGAACTATGTTCTTGATTTAGGCAACAAGATATTGAATGATGGAGATGTTCTTACTGAAAAATTCACGAGTGTGAGCTACGCGAAGATAGCGACGGATGGCGACAATCTGGAACTTTCAACTTATCTTTGGCCAGGCTTGACGCATCTCGGTGTGAGGGTGAGATGTGATATCAATGTCAATTACGGACTAATTTATATGGGCAATTATAAGTTGTGTCCAAAAGATAATGTTTCGATCGACAAGGAAACAGGGGCAGAGATCATAAACACCCGTGATTCACTTTTCTATTTACGGCCTAATCATAAATATGTAATCACTGTAAAAGATTCGGAGGATCTCTTCAAAGAGGAGATGAAATAGGGGGTCGCCGGTAGATTTTTTAAATCCGGCAATGGTCACGAATTTGTCCACATCTGTGCACATATTGGCAGAATAAGACTCAATTTTGCCGAAAAGTCAGGATTTTTGGGATGAATATAGTGAATTTGGAGAAAAATGGCAGAGTTCTTAATACGTTTGGCAGAGTTGTAGACATTTTTAGGCAGGAAAATGTCTAACTTTGAAAATGAAGATTCAATCATCAAGAGAATTCGGATCAGAATAGTTTTGTGTCATTACTTTCAGACAGGAGATTTCATCATGAAAAATTCGATTCGTTATGATTCAGTTGAATATTCTCTGATGTAAGTTTTATTTATGAACTCATCATTTTGAGCTCAGTTTCTGACATACTCCAAACATCAAAATATTATGAAGCGACCATTGATTTCTCTCATGCTCGCCCTCACTGTCTCATCGGGCATGTTGGCGAAAGAACCTGAACGACTCTCGGAACTTCTTCCCCTTTTCAAGGCGAAGAGTGTGCCGGCTAAAGGAGCTGATGAAGCCCCCACTGATGGAGGTCCGCATGGATGGATGCGAGCCGATAAGATCACCGATCCCTCATGGCCCGGAGAGGGTATCAATCGTTACCCAATGATCTACATAGGGGAGGGCTACAATCGTATATGTATTATCGAGGATGGCAAGCCGATCTGGACATACGACACCGGCGATGGCTGGGAGCTGGATGATATCTGGATGCTCAAGAATGGAGATATCCTTTTCAGCCGTCAGACATGGGCAGGAAAGGTTACGCCTGACAAGAAACAGGTGTGGCGTTACGACTGTAAGGAGGGTAAGGAGGAGATCCACACAATCCAGCCGATAGGAGATGAAGAGGCTATTATGCTCGTGAATGCCTTCCCGGCGCGCCTTGTGAAATTCAACCATAACACCGGAGAGGTGATATGGGAGAAAGAGATGCAATTTGACACCAACCACACCCATGTACAGAGCCGTCGAGTGCGCTACACACAGGATGGCACCTATCTCATCTGCCATTTAGGGGAGAATCGCATCGATGAATATGACGACAACTGGAATCTTGTGCGGCAGTTTAATGTTCCCAAGCCTTGGGCAGCGATCCGTCTTGACAACGGCAACACACTAATCACACTTGAAGATGAGCGGCGCACAATTGAAGTGGACAAGAACGACAATGTGGTGTGGGAGATCAAGCTTGATGAAATACCGGAGCCATACAGATTGAAAGATTGCCAGAGCGTGGCACGTCTCCAGAACGGTAATACTATACTATGCTCACGAGGCAATGGCGGTAAATCGCCACAGCTCGTGGAGATCACTCCCGACAAAAAGGTGGTTTGGGTGCTTGATGACTGGCGCTACTTCGGTCCGGCCACATCCGTGCAGATTCTAAATGAGAAGGGTCTCTCTGAAGTGCCGGGAGCTCTTACACGATAATTACAAGCTATGTCAATAAAAAGAATATTCAGTGCGATATTGATGGGTGGAGTGGTGTCGGCATCTATGTTAGGACAATCTACCCGTTACATGTATCTGTCAGGCACCGGTGTTGATAACCCGGTAAAATGGGATTTCTTCTGCAGCGAAGGAGCCAACAGTGGAAAGTGGACCAAAATAAATGTGCCCGGCCATTGGGAAACTCAAGGATTCGGTGGCTACAATTATGGCCACGACCGCGATCCGCACAATGAGAAAGGCTTCTATCGCTATGAGTTTGAGGTGCCTGCAAGTTGGAAAGGTAGT
>CAZEOI010000013.1:0-65091 GCA_964513775.1 uncultured Sangeribacter sp.
TTGTGATGAGTGTGCCGGAATCGGGCGACACCGTAGTGAGCACCAGCGCTCCTCCGTTTGAGGAGAATGCGCCTGAGCGGATTGCCTCCACATCATCGGCTGTGGCGGTGCCGTAAGTGGCGGAGAATATACCGGAGAGGGCATCTCCCTGCACTATCAGCACATTATAGAAGTTGTTGTCGCCCGGTTCTGCATAGATGCGTGCAAACTCATTGTTGTTGTCGGCACTTGCCACCATCTCGTCGGAAGATATCTTGTCAAGATTATTAAAGAAATCACCTTTCAGTCTGTCGGCATGATCATTAGTCTTGACTGTGGCTGTGCGCGCACCGTTTATATCTGCAATACCGTTCACCTGTATTGTCTGGCTATCTTTTATTTTCATTCCCGGAATATCCTTCAGCGACATATAAGTTCTATGTAAGGAAGTCTGGGCAGATGATAATAAACTTACTGATAGAATAGCGATGAGGGATAGGATTAACTTTTTCATAATTTTGTGTGTTAAAGCGGTTAATGTTTTGTTGTCTGTTTACCTTTTAAACCTGATTCCACCGCTGTTGGTTCACTCTATTATGAAAAAATTTTAAATATGCACTATTTAAGTATGTGTCACAAATTAATTAATATATTTCTTGTCGCCCTCTAAGGCGATCTTTGACACCGCTTTTCAGTTATAATAGAACCCTATTACGCCTTCAAAACGGTCTCAAATCTCATCCTTATATGTCACCAATCAATTATATCATTAATTTATGACACATACTTATGTTGAAAAAAATGAGGGGCCGGAGTGAAATTTTCAGTTTTCAGTCCGACCCTGATTTTCGCCCCGCGCGGAGCAGGCTTCTGATGCAGATCACGCGTTGCCATTCATCACAGCCTCAATCTCTTCGGGGGTGCTTGAGAAGGGTCCTGAAGAGGCGAGCTTGATGGTGCACATGGCAGCTGCGAAACATCCGCTCTCATATATTCCGCATCCCTGTCCGCGCTTGTAGAGATAACCGGCCATATAGGTGTCGCCACATCCTGTGGCGTCTACCACGTCTTTGGGTTTGTAGGCGGGAATCTCATAAAATTCCCCGTCGGAATATATAAGGCTTCCCTGGTCGCCTAATGTGAGCACCACCTCTTTCACCCCCATGTCGGCGAGTCGCAGGGCGGCTGTATGCGGATCATTGCTCCCTGTGAGCACCTCCATCTCATGCTCGTTGGCCTTGAGGATATCCACATATTTAAGAGCCTCCACCTTCTCCGGCCAGTCTACCGCAAACACTTTCTCCCCTCTCACCTCGCGGAGATAACCTTGTGCATCGATCGACACGCGTCCTTTTGAAGCGAGATCTTTGAGCACTTCCATCGGGAAGTCGTCGGCAAGGAGTGTGCCCAGATGGAATATCTCGGCCTCCACCCCCTTCAGCCCCTCCACAGAAAATGGATCGGCCTTCGCGAGCACTCTTTGGGTGCGGTTGTTGCTATTCTCTCCATAGGAATTTTCGAAATATACGGAATTTCTGCTTGGGAGCACTTTCACGTTCACTCCGGCCTCGCGCAGAATATCTACAGAGCGTTTCTCGCTTGTGGCGAGAGCCGTGACGAGTAGAAAATCGTTGGCATGCAGTCTTGCCATGGCATGTCCGAAATAGAAGGCTGTCCCTCCCGGCATATATGCGGTGTGTCTTGGGGTGATCACCTTGTCGAGGGTAATATGTCCGATGCAGCAGATGGCTGCCTTGGGTGTGGTTTGGTACATAATTAAGCTATTGAGTCAGATAGAGGAGATTGAAGTGCAAAAATAATACAAAAATTCTATAAGTTATACGAAAGGATGGTGCTTTTTCACAAAGGCACCATCCTCCCATAACCAAAATTCAAGTATAAATTCCATGAAACGAATCCGACTGCTTTCCAGCTCCGGAAAGGTAAGCGGACGATCGTCCCTCTTTCACAAGAATGACGATACTGTTTCTGAAAAAGCAATTTAATCGATAGTTTCACAACTTTTTTAATGACGTAATCACTTTTTAAAGCAGTTATCAACTTGTATTTGTAGGTACTAACGGATAACTTGAATTCCGGGTGTCTCCAAATTACAGGAGACTGTATGCGATATACGTTCATTTACCGCATACTTAGTGCAAAATTAATAATAAAAATTTAACAATAGTTATTTTAATTGTTAAATTTTTCACCTTATTATGTTAAATTTGTAAACTTCTCCCATTATCCGATTACACCGGGGTCGACTGCTCCATGGCTGTGAGGATATCGAGGGCACCGCTCACTGAGCTTACCCCTGAGATGAGGATGGAACGTTTCCCCTTCACATCACGAAGTTCACAGCGCATCGGATTCTTCTGAAGATAGGCGAGCACGCGCCCGAAGGCCGGACTGTTGTAGTAGGCCTTGTTGTCGTCGCCCACGAAATAGATGCGCATCTTTCCCCCTTTCAGGGCAAGACGCTCTATGCCGAGACGCCGCGCCGCCATGCGCAGGGGCACTACCTTTATGAGCTCCTCCGAAATGGTGGGGATCACGCCGAAACGGTCGCGAAGCTGAGCGCGGAACTGTTCGATCTGTTCTGGGCGTTCCATATTGTCGAGCTGCTGATAGAGGCTTATACGCTCGCTCTCCTGCGGCACATAATCAGGTGGCAGACGTAATTCAAGATCGCTCTCTATAGTGCAGTCGGCCACAAACTCCTCCTCCTTGCCGGGAGCGAGATCTTCGAAAGTGTCAGCAAATTCCTCAGTCTTGAGTTCTATCACCGATTCCTTGAGAATTTTCTGGTATGCCTCATATCCCAGGTCGGCGATGAATCCACTTTGTTCGGCTCCGAGAAGATTGCCGGCGCCTCTGATGTCGAGATCCTGCATGGCTATGTGTATGCCGCTTCCGAGATCGCTGAAGTTTTCGATGGCCTGCAGACGCCTGCGGGCTACCGGTGTGAGCGGATTGCCCGGCGGAACAAGAAGATAGCAGAAGGCTTTCTTATTGTTGCGGCCCACACGTCCGCGCAACTGATGAAGCTCGCTCAGACCGAAATTCTGGGCATTGTTGATGAGGATGGTGTTGACGTTCGGCATGTCGATACCATTCTCCACGATGGTGGTGGAGAGGAGCACATCGTAGTCGTGGGCGGCGAAGTCGATGATGGCCTGTTCCAGCTTCTCGGGGGGCATCTGGCCGTGAGCTTTGATCACACGTATGCCCGGAACCAGACGCCGCAGGGTGTTTTCGATGGTGTCGAGATTCTCGATACGGTTGGAGATGAAGAATATCTGTCCGTTTCGGCTCAGCTCAAACTCCACAGCTTCCTTTATCACATCGTCGTCGAATGTGGAGACGTTGGTCACTATAGGCTGGCGGTTGGAGGGGGGTGTGTTGAGCGACGAAAGATCGCGCGCTCCCATGAGCGAGAACTGTAGGGTGCGCGGGATTGGGGTGGCACTCATGGTTAGAGTGTCAACATTCACTTTCAACTGCTTGAGCTTCTCTTTCACAGCCACACCGAATTTCTGCTCCTCATCTACAATCAAGAGTCCCAGATCTTTGAATTTCACACCTTTGCCAATCAGTTTGTGCGTGCCGATGAGTATGTCGATCTTCCCCTGCTCCAGATCGGCGAGTATCTGCTTCACCTCTTTCGGTTTTTTTGCGCGTGAGATGAATTCCACTCTCACGGGGAGATCCTTGAGACGTTCGGAGAAGGTGTGGTAATGTTGCATGGCGAGCACCGTGGTGGGCACGAGCACTGCTGTCTGCTTTGAATCGGCGGCAGCCTTGAAAGCGGCCCGTATGGCAATCTCTGTTTTGCCGAAACCGACATCGCCACAGATGAGACGGTCCATAGGGCGGGGCGATTCCATGTCGGCTTTCACATCCTGTGTGGCCTTGAGCTGATCGGGGGTGTCTTCATATATGAAGCTTGCCTCCAGCTCATGCTGGAGATAGGAGTCGGGAGCATAGGCGTGGCCTTTCTCCTGACGGCGCGCGGCATAGAGACGGATGAGGTCGCGCGCTATATCCTTCATCTTGGTCTTGGTCTTATCCTTCAGCTTCTGCCAGGCACCGCCTCCAAGTTTACTGATTTTAGGGGGCACACCCTCTTTGCCACGATATTTGGAGAGCTTATGAAGGGCATGTATGCTCACAAGCACAATATCGTCGTTCTGGAAAAGGAGTTTTATCATCTCCTGAGGATGGCCGTTGGCATCTGTCTTCACCAGACCTCCGAATTTGGCTATGCCGTGGTCTATGTGTACGATATAATCACCGGCCTCAATCTGCTGCAGCTCCTTGAGACTCAGAGCCAACTTTCCTCCGCGCGCGCGGTCGCTCTTAAGATTGTATTTGTGGAAACGGTCGAATATCTGATGATCGGTGAAGAAACATATCTTCTGCTGATGGTCGGCGAAACCCTCGTGGATGGTATGGTCTACGGGGGTGAACCGTATCTTATCGCCACGGTCTTCAAAAATATCCTTCAGCCGCTGGTTCTGATAAGGGGTGTCGCTGAGTATGAGTATGCGATAGCCCTGATCAAGGAAGTTGGTAAATGATTCAGCTATCAGGTTGAAATTCTTGTGATAGATGGTCTGCAACGCGATGTCGAAACTCATCTCGGCATCGGGATGGAAGGTGGAGGCTACATCGGCGGCTGCCCCGAATTCCACAATCTTCATGGCCGAGAGGGTCTGCATGAAACGTTCGGGATCTACCACTCTTTTCATGGCATCCGCATCTCCCTCGCCTGTCACCGACACTGCATCCGAGAGCGACTCTCCCGCAATGGCCCGCACGCGGCTCTCCAGCCAAGCTACCGACTGACAAAGCACCACGGCATCCTTCCCGGCAAATTCAAGCAGCGATATGCCGTCGGCACTCTCGCGGGCATCGGCCGGCACAATTGATATGGAGTCGAGACGCTTCTCGGAAAGCTGTGTCTCTACGTTGAAGGCGCGTATGGAGTCGATCTCATCGTCGAAATAGTCTATGCGGTAGGGAAGTTCGCCCGAGAATGAGTAGACGTCAAGGATAGAACCGCGCACGGCAAACTGTCCCGGCTCATATACGTAATCCGTCTCCTTGAATCCCAATTCACGCAGCCTCACCTTCACATCGCTCATTATGCTTTTACTCCCCGATTTGAGGTCAAGAGTGTTGTCGGAGAGATCTTTCTGTGAGGGCACCTTCTCTGCAAGAGCCTCCGGACAGGTCACCACCCACAACGGATGGTCTTTGCGTCGCCAGGAGTCGAGGGTCTCGGTCCGCAGAATTTGCGAAGGGGGATCGATCTGGCCATATTTTATATCGCGCCTGTATCCGCTGGGGAATATCGCCACTTTGCTTTCCCCCTCTGTCCGGCATAGGTCGTGATAGAGGTAGCCGGCGGTGTCGAGATCGTCGGCTATAATAATATAAGGAGTCTTCCTTGGGGGGAGTTGAGAGAAAAGGAGCGCCGGAGCGCTCCCTTTAAGTCCTTGTATAGAAATTCGGTTCACTTTCCTGTCGGCTATGAGAGAAGAAAGTGCCTTTATGCGAGCCGGAGTCGCGAAGAGTCCGGCGGCTTCCTTAAGATTCATCGTTATTTCTTTTTGGCGGTTGCAGATTTTGCCGTAGCCTTAGTCTTTGCGGCGCTCTTGGCCTTCGCATTGTCTCCTGTGCCCAGAATTGAGTTCAGTCTTGTCTGGTCGGAAAGAATCTCCATCGCCTCCTTGAGAGCGGGGTCGGTCTTGAGATCCTGAATGAGTTTACCCTTGTCGAAATAATAACGCTGTGCGATCTCGCCGGCAAGATAGTCGCTTATCTCCTTCCTCTTGTTGTCAAGGTCGTGGTTGAGGTTATGGGTGAGCAGAGGAGTGAGGGTTTCGATCACACTCTTGGTCTCATCCGTCATATATCCCTCCGTCTCAGCCGCCTTCTTGAGTTGGGTGAGCATATCCTCACAAACTTTGTCATATTTCAGACGTTCGGGATCTATGCTGTTCTTGAAATCGGTGTAGATCTCATCGGTGATTTCGAAATTCCAGGGGTCGGGAATCGACTCGTGAGTGTTGGCATAACGGTTGGCGAAATCATACATGAAATTGTCGCGCACCAGATTGTATGTGAGGCGGCTCACCTGATCCCATTCGGTATTTACATCCGGTGTAAGTCCGCCGCCGTCGCGCACCTCTCGTCCATGAAGAGTCTTGTAGACGTTTGTAAGGGAGTCGGGAGTACGTGCCACTGACCCGTCAGGGTTGCGGTGAGAATAATCAAGAGCCTGGATCAGACGTCCTGACGGTATATAATATTTAGCCGTGGTCACCTTCAGCAGTCCGTCGTAGGGAAGCTGAAGTGTGCCCTGCACGAGTCCCTTTCCGAAGCTTCGTGTGCCTATGAGCACGGCGCGGTCAAGGTCTTGAAGCGATCCTGCGGTGATTTCAGCGGCCGAGGCGGAACCTCCGTCAATGAGCACGGCAAGCGGGATGTCGGGGAAAATAGGGGAGTGGGTTGTCTTATAGATCTTCTCTGTAGATGCGTCACGTCCGCGGGTGCGGAGCACCTCCGTACCCTTTGGCACGAAATTACCCACAATCTCCACAGCCTGTTCGAGCAGACCGCCGCCGTTGCCACGCAGGTCGAGCACGATTTGAGTGACCGACGGGTCGCTTTTGAAAGCCTCCAGCGCCTCTTTCACCTCACGGCCGCTCTTGTCGATAAACGACACGAGGCGGATGTAGCCGGTGTTGCCGTTCTCTCCATTTATCTTGCCCCAATATGGCACTGTGGGCTCTCCGAGCTTGGAGCGCACCATCTCGAAGGTAAGTATGGAGTCGGTGACGTATGGGCGGCACACCGTCACAGTTACCGGGGTGCCGGCCTGTCCACGGAGATATTTCGTGACATCGGAAGAACCCATGTGGGAGGTGTCGACAGAATCCACACGTATTATCTTGTCGCCGGAACGCAATCCGGCGGTTGCAGCCGGCGCGCCTTCCATCGGAGATGATATATAGGAGGAGCCGTCGCGCTCCATAATGAAGCTTCCTATGCCGCCGTAGTCATATTGGCCTGTGGTCATCATGGTGAGATTGGCCTTGTCGTCGGCATCGTAATACTCCGTATAGGGGTCGACGGTAGATAGAAATGCCCCGATGGCGGCTTGAAAAGCCTCTTTAGGACGGATCGTATCTACATAGTTCATCTCCAACTCCTTCACTATGGAGTTGAAGGTGGTGAGGTTACGGGCCACGGCTGCGTCATGGCTTGATGAGGGCTCTACAGCCATCGCAGAGGCGGCCGCGACTATGGGCAGGGAGAGTAAGAGGTGGTGTAATTTCATGTTCAAAATTTAGAGGGGATGCCGGCATCATGGAAGCGGCATATGGTTTAGCTTATTAACGCTTTACAGGGAAGCTAAGTTTAGACTTTGCATCCATGAGTTTGGTTTAATCCTACCTCTGCGTTCAGATCGGTGCGATACGTGGACGCTCCACCGGGGGATAGTCTACGGTAAAATGGAGTCCACGGCTCTCTTTGCGCTCGCGGGCCTGACGCATTATAAGATATGCCACATTGATTATGTTACGCAACTCGCAGAGCTCACGGCTCGGTTTGCTCACCTTGAAGAGCTTCTCTGTCTCCTCATATAGAATATCAAGGCGGTTCCATGCGCGGTCGAGCCGCAGGTCGCTGCGCACGATCCCCACATAATACCCCATGATCTGGTTCACCTCCTTTGCGCTCTGGGTGATGAGCACCATCTCCTCGGGATGGGCGGTGCCCTCGTCGTTCCATTCAGGCACATCATTGCGGAAGTCGTAGCCTTTCACCGCCTCCACGGCATGACGGGCTGCCGCATCGGCATATACCACAGCCTCAATCAGAGAGTTGCTGGCCAGGCGATTGCCACCGTGCAGCCCAGTGCAGCTACATTCGCCCACAGCATAGAGACGTTTGATCGACGACTCACCGTTGAGATCCACCTTTATGCCTCCGCAGAGGTAATGTGCGGCCGGAGCCACGGGTATGTAGTCTTTTGTGATGTCGATGCCGAGAGAGAGGCATTTCTCATATATATTGGGGAAATGTCTGCGTGTTTCCTCCGGATCCTTGTGGGTTACATCGAGATATACGTGGTCGGTGCCCTGTTGCTTCATTTCTGAGTCGATGGCGCGTGCCACGATATCGCGAGGGGCGAGCGACAGACGCGGGTCATATTTATGCATGAATTCCTCGCCGTCGAGATTCCGGAGCACAGCTCCGTAGCCCCTCATAGCTTCCGTGATCAGAAAGGAGGGGCGGTCGCCGGGATGATATAGGGCGGTGGGATGAAATTGAATGAACTCCATATCCTGCACGGTTCCCTTTGCACGGTACACCATGGCTATGCCGTCGCCCGTGGCGATGAGCGGATTGGTGGTGGTGGTGTAGACGGCTCCGACGCCTCCGGTGGCCATTACGGTGGCTTTTGCAAGGAAAGTGTCGGTGCGTCCCGTGGCCTGATCGAGCACGTAAGCTCCGTAGCAGGTGATGTCAGGGGTGCGTCGTGTCACGATTTTGCCGAGATGGTGCTGTGTGATTATCTCAAGGGCGAAATGATTTTCGAATATATCGATGTCCGGATTTTGCCTGAGAGTGTCGGCGAGACTTGTCTGGATCTCCGCTCCGGTGTTGTCGGCATGGTGAAGGATTCTGAATTCGGAGTGTCCCCCCTCCCTGTGAAGGTCGAAACTGCCATCCTCTTTCTTGTCGAAGTTCACGCCCCAGTTGATCAGAGCCTTTATCTGTTCGGGCGCATTTGTCACCACTTTTTCCACAGCGGCGGGATCGGAAAGCCAGTCGCCGGCAATCATGGTGTCGTTGATGTGTTTTTCGAAGTCGTCGACTTCGAGATTGGTCACGCTTGCCACTCCACCCTGTGCCAGGAAAGTATTTGCCTCCTCAAGGGTGGTCTTGCAGATCAGTGCCACCCGACCGTGTCTCGCGGCCTTGAGTGCGAAACTCATTCCGGCGATTCCGCCGCCGATCACGAGATAATCATATCTATAGACCATATCGTATTCTATATTTAATATTTGGCAAAATTAACAAAAATAATCGGAATATGTAACTATTCCACATATAAAATCCTGAGAGTCAAAGTAAGGCTCTGTTCAAGGGGTGGCTGAGCGAGCTATCCGTGGCCACCGACTCGGGCCGGATCAGACGGCTCCATCCGGATGTATTGATGTAATCTGTTGAAAATCAGATTTTGACTTCATGGAATAATTGTCAGCTTCATTAGGAATAAAAAAATTTTTTTACAAAACTGAATATTTTAGTTGCATAACTAAAATATTAGTATTAATTTTGGGACGAGATAAGTTAAAGCATTTTCAACATACGGTTGAATTCAGGTGGATTGGTTGAAATCTCTCTGAATTCCCTCGACAGAAGAATTTTTAACGCAGGCACTCGAATCAATTAATTAAAAACAGAAAAAGGTTTCCACATTGGCGACCGACGAACTATTCGGAACGGGGAAGAAATATCACAAGCCATTCGGGCTTGAAGAGTTTATTATAGCGATGAGAGCTTACCGCAAGGTTGCGCCTGATTTCGCGGTTTACGAATCTTGGCTCAGGATTTTGTAAATGCCGTGAAGTTGACAAGCACTTGCAGTCAGGTCTTTTCAAACTGTAAAACAAGATTATAAAAATTATTATAAATAAGATAAGCGAGAATATGAAACCAGGCAGAAAAAGACAGATTCTGACAGAGAAAGAAACTGAGATTATGGATCTCCTTTGGACACACGGCCCCCTGTTTGTAAAGCAGATGGTAGCGTTTTATCCGGAGCCGCAGCCGCATTTCAATACGGTGTCCACAATAGTCAGGATTCTTGAAACCAAGGGATATGTGAAGCATGAGGTGATAGGTGCCTCCCATAGGTTTGAGGCCATAGTAGACCGTAGCTATTTCCAGAGCCGTACTTTGGCCGATATCGTGTGCCGATTCTTTGGAAATTCCTATAAATCCGCAGTGTCGGCACTCGTGGCCGACGAGAAGATCTCGATTGATGAACTCAAGGAGATCGTAGATCTTGTGGAGAAGGGGAATGTGAATAATGATACATCTGAAAAATCATAGCCTATGCTGCTGTCATATTCCATCATATCAGCCTTTATTATAGGCTTCGGCTATCTGGCCTATATATTCACTATGTCGGGAGAGCGGCAACATTCCTTCAACCGAGGATTTCTGCTCGCTATTTATGGGGTGGGCATACTCCTCCCTTTCGTGATGCTCTCATATATACTGCGCCCCGGAGCAGCCGCGGTAGAGGGATATATCGAGATCGGCACTCTTGTAGGGGGCATTGTGGATGATGCGGCGGTCAATGGCAGTCGGTTGCCCGACACTATCGCGCCATCAATTGATTCCGGATCTATGATGGCATCCGGCGTTGCGCGTATCATATTTACCGTTTACATTGCGGGTGTGGCACTTATGACGATTCATACCGTGTCAGGGTGGATATGGCTTCTCAAAACCATCCGCAAAGGTGAAAAGGTGGAATTCGACGGCTTTAATCTTATTCTCCTCGATGATAGCTCTATTGCCCCATTCAGCTGGCGGGATATGGTGGTGATGCGGCGTAGCGACTATCGGGAAGCGGGCGAGATGATCATGATGCATGAGCTCGCTCATCTCAGGCTCTCGCATTGGGTTGATCTGTTGGTGGCGCAGGCTGTGTTGTGTCTGCAATGGTTCAATCCGGCTGCGTGGGTGCTTCGTGAGGAGCTGAAGGCTGTGCATGAGTATCAGGCTGATGAGGCCGTGATCAACTCAGGAGCCGACATGAAGCAATATCAACTTCTATTAATAAAAAAAGCTGTTGGCTTTCGTTTCCAACCGCTCGCCAACAGCTTTAATCACAGTAAACTTAAAAAACGTGTAACTATGATGTACAAAAAGAACGCATCTCCTAAGCGCCGGGCTGCCGGTATGCTTCTGATTCCGGCCCTTGCCGCCGGGTGTGCAGTGTGTGCCATCCCCTCTGTGGCTGGAGTAATCAAGTCGTTGGCCCTCAGTGATGTCTCATCTGAGACATCGGCCGCCATCGCAGTTTCCCCTTCATCGGAAGCCATAATAGTTTCTGATTCACCCGTCATGACATCGAATCCTGCGGCTGCGGTTGAGCCTGCGGCTGCGGTTGAGCCGGTGAAGGCCGAGAAGCCTGTGGAGGCTCAACAACCGGAGGCACTTCCCGCTCCTGAGATCTCCGAGACATCGGCATCTGTCTCTGTTGCGGCAGCTGCAGATGAAGAGAAAGAGAAGATTTATGTAATGGTCGAGACTATGGCTGAATTTCCCGGGGGAATGAAGGCTCTTATGAACTATCTTTCGGAGAATATCCGTTATCCGGAGGAGAGTTTTAAGAATGATGAGCAGGGCCGTGTAATCGTGAAATTTGTGGTGCAACCCGATGGCTCCATCTCCGATGTGACAGTTGTCAAGGGAGTGTCTCCACTTCTTGATGAGGAGGCTGTGCGCATAGTGTCGGAGATGCCGAAATGGACTCCCGGTCAGGTTAAGGGTAAGAACGTGGCGAGCTACTTCAATCTGCCCGTTACATTCCGGCTTAAGTCGTCTGAGGAAAACACTTCGGAGTCAGGCGCGAAATAAATTTCTACCTTCCCGCGTGGCCGGAGTTTCCTCTGAAACTTCGACCACGCGCTACTATATATAACGAAGTATCACTAACAAAATTATCCTTCAGTTTACCTGCTTATGAGAATATTACTATTATCTGTTGTGGCTTTGACCTGCATTGTGATTGGTCATGCTGAGAAGAATGATGAGAAAAATATCTGGAATACACACTATCGTAATGTACTTGTTGAGGACACCGCACGCTCTGTGGTGATATACGAGCATGTTGAGAAAGATGTCAAGCTTAACCAACAGGATACACACCAAGAGATGCTCTCCATCGGCGACAAAATCACCACTTATGGCGGCTACGCTAATTATCAGGTAGACTCACTCTATTCCTCACCTTACTATGAGACGATTAAACAAATGTCTCCACAAGAGAGTATTGAGTTGAGTAGGAAATATAAAACTGTAAAAGATTGCCTTACAATTAATCCGGAAGAGGGAACCTTGGCATACTACGGGAAAATATTCATCAATCCCTACAGATACTTCGAGCCTATACCTGAGATTGACTGGGTGCTTACGGATGAGACAGAGGAGATAATGGGGTATGAATGTCATAAGGCCACCGCTAAATGGAGGGGCAGGGAGTGGAACGCATGGTATTCCGACATACCTGTAAATGCCGGTCCATGGAAATTTCAGGGACTGCCCGGTTTGATATTGAAAGTGGAAGACACCGGAGGTGTTCATTCTATCTGTGCTATTGCCATCAGAAACATAGAATATCCCATAGGTCATCCCTATAGGGCGCACTGTAAGACTACAAGAGAGAAGTATAACGAGGCAAGGGAGGACTATGCGGAGACAGCCGGCGAGGTAATCGCCAGATCGGGTTTGGTGACAGCTGTCAACGGAGAGAAACCTAAAGCTCACAAACGCCGTCTTTTCTACGCCCCCATAGAACTTGAATAGCAAATACAGGTGTAATAAAAAAGAGATGTAGCATTTGTTACATTACAACACCCACAAACAGGTCGGCGAGGAGATGGTTTAAGTGTAATTTCTTAATTTATTCGTAGCTACTTATTATGTAGGAATCAATTTTATTTGTACTTTTGCTTCTGAATCACAATTAAAATTGATGAATTTGTGTATAGTCATTTCCTTATTATGCACCTATATTCTATTCTCGGGATGCTCTGGGGGGTATGTCACTCATGACAAGTATCTTGATGATATTGTAGGTATGGTCTCCGACTCTCCGAGGGAGGCACTTTCAAAACTTGACAGTATAGATGCCGGTACTCTTTCCGATCGGGATCGCCATTTCTATGACTTCCTGACAATAAAGGCCCGTGACAAAGCCTATATTGTACATGATTCCGATAGTCTGATACTTAACCTTATTGATTACTATTCACATCATCAAGAGGAAGGTCTCTATCCCGAGGTGCTTTACTACGGAGGACGTGTTTACAGTGATTTAGGCGATAGTCCCACCGCCCTACGCTATTTTCATGATGCTTTGGATTGTATATCAGAAGATGATGAAAGCATTGATTTAAAAAGTGCAATTTTAAGTCAGACAGGACGTCTATTGGAGAAATGGTGTGTTTATGAAGCTGCCGTGCCATATATTGAAGAGGCTATTTCTTTGAACTCAATCAAGGGAGATGCAATCAATCTTTCTTACAATCTTGAACTTTTGGGTGTGATATATCGATATCTTGGACAGTATGAAAAAGCCAAAGAGTGTTTCAATAAAGCGCTTGAGGCTAACCCGAGATCCTACATGGCTAAGGTACATATGGCAGATATTCAGTGTGTGACAGGTCATATTCCGGAAGCTGTCCAATTGATTGGAAATATGATAGATTCTGTAGAATATGATGAACGTTCTTATGTAGCGGCCACGGCCGCTCTTATATATAATAAAGCTGGGTTAATTGATAGTGTTTACTCTTTGGCAACACAACTCACTCAACAAGAAACTAATCAGCGCATAGGGTATTATCTGTTGACAAAAGTGGAGATGAAAGACTATATCAATCCAGACTCAATATATACCTATATACAAGGCTATACCTCAACACCGGAAAAATTTAGGAATGACATATTGCGTGAAAAGATTCTTGCAGAAGAAACGTCATACAATTACAAAAGGAAAAAGCGCGATTCAAATAAACTCATAGAGGAGTATAAAGGATTTAATTTTTCGATGTCAGGCTATATGATCATAATTATTGTAGTTATGACTCTTATTATTTTCATCTTTAAAAATAAGTTTAGACTTACTGGATTTTTCTCAACTATTCGAATTGGACATTCGTCACAGGAAAAAGATCTATCACCAGAGATGATAGATTCTGTTTTGGAATCTGACTCTACTTTACATCCAGAGCTATCAATACAGGAAAATAACGTTACGCATGAATCTAATAATTATTCAGTCGATAAAAAGGCTTCTCTACTGAATAAACTAAACGAATCAGATAATAATAGGTTTTATTTGTCAGACATGTTTGTAAACTCAGAAGTCTGGCAGGCATTACAGGATCATTTGTCTTTGGAAAAGTCTATTCCCGAAAGTTCTGATCTTTGGCAAAAGATTGAAAAGAAGATTGAGGAAAGCAGTCCAAGTTTTAAAAAGGATCTCTTCGTACTCACCGATGGTAAACTTACTCTGGATGATTATCATTTGGCTACACTGATCAAGTGTGGAATTCCTACATCAAAAATGGCCATTCTGCTTGCAAAAGCAAAAAATACCATTTCTACCCGAAAGAATGCCCTTTCAAGGAAAATATTCGGAGAGAAGAGACCTTTAAAAGATATTGAAATGCTAATACATTCACTTTGAGTTTATTAGATGTTATATGTTTTGGTGTAATTGTGTTCGGAAATAGTTCAAATTCAATATCCGAACTTTTTCCGAACATTATTTCAACCCAATTTTGTGGTAAAAAACTAATTTTGCAAAAAAACATTGTATCATGAAACACTTGATAAATTCAATGATGGTTCTATTGCTCCTTTTATGTGGACAAATATTACCGGTGTACGGAGTCAATGCCGACTCAATAATAATAGAAGTAGATGAGGAGCCCAAACGGGAGCTTCCGAACAGGGGCCAACGGATGCCTTCGTTGTCTTTAATTTGTCATATAAGTAAGGCTGATGGTGTCACCATTTGCAACGAGGCACGGGCTGATATCATATCCTTTGAAATCTATGATTCTAATGATATATGTATAGGAGTATTCTCAGAGGAAAAAGATTTCATGGAAATTTTTTTCTCGGATCTCACCTTGAATATACATAAAGTGATTTTTGAGACAGAGTATGCTCGCTACATAGGGTATGTCCGCTAAAGGCACTATTTTTCTTGATTTGAATAAAAATACGAGACATAGAGGTAAATGTTCGCTAAACATTAAACATTAAACATTTATACGATAAAAGATAGAAATTGACGGTGGCCACCGTTAAAATAAACCATAATATTAACCTTTAAAACAGTTTGATTATGAAGAAACTGCTTGTAATCGGCGCAATGTGTGCCGTCTCGGCTCTCGGAGCTTATGCCATGCAATATGTCACTTCGTGTGGTATCGTAGTTGAAACAGTCTCCCCTGAGGCCTTTAAAGATAAAGATGGGGTTGTGGACTGGGAGGAGGCATTAGACTATTATTCTGATTTAGATGATGCATATTGTAATAATTGAATTAATAAGATTCAGTTATTGAGAATATACTACCATTTATCTATCTAAAACTGCAAAGCAGTATTAATAAGAATAATCTTTACCTTAAATTAATACTGCTTTGCAGTTGTAGATAGGATTTCCATTCTTTATTACATATCCGTTAATTATGAATAATTTTCTAAGAATTTTAATTTTATCCCTTGTATCTATAATTTTCGCTTCAGGTCATGCTGAGAATCTTTGGAAGACCGGTTATAGGACAATATTGGTTGAAGATACCGCCCATACTGAGGTAATTTATGTACATATAGCAAATGATCGTAATATCAAAAAGCAGCAAGTTAAATATGAGATGCTTTCCATCGGTGATAATATTACTGAGTATGGTGGCCATGGTAATTATCAGTTGGATACTCTTTTTCTGAAGAAAAAAGAGATTGCTTTATCACCACAGGAAATGGTAAGGTTAAGTAGAGAATATGAACCGATACAGGAATCTTTGACAATCAACAGGGAAAAAGGTATTCTAAAATTTTACGGGAAAGTATTCATTAATCGTTATAAATATTCAGAACCTATACCTGAGATTGATTGGACATTGACGGATGAGACAGAGGAAATAATGGGTCATCAATGTCATAAGGCCACTGCAACGTGGCGGGGAAGGGAATGGAATGCCTGGTATTCGGATATTCCTGTTGACGCAGGTCCATGGAAATTTCAGGGTTTACCGGGTCTGATACTGAAAGTGGAGGACACCGAAGGAGATCATTCCATATATGCAATTGGTATAGAAAATAATGTTCACCCGATAGGTCATCCTTACAAGGCATATGGCAAGGCAACTCGCGAGAAATATAACGAAGCAAAGGAGGATCATGCAATTAATGGCAACGATATGCTTGTAAAATCCGGTATGGTGACGGCTGTCAATGGGGAGAAACCGAAGCCGGTCAATCGCCGTCTTTTCTACGCCCCACTCGAACTCGAATAGCATTGTGTGCGTAGTAAAAATCTACAGAGAGGTAGAGAGATTATACAACAAATATTTGTAGGGTGTATAAATAGTGATTATCTTCATTTTATTATCGGGATTCTCAGACGGACACGTCAATCATGACAAGCTCCTTGACGATATCGCAAAAAGACAAACAATAAATCAGTGTTCCGGAATAGGAATTCGACATGATTACTAATAGGTGATACTGTATAAAGATGTTGTTTAAGCTTGCGATGATTAATAATTTATTTCTACAATAGAACCTCAAAATACATCATTATTATGAATAGTCTTAGACTCCTCCTTCTAACATTAATAACGGTGACTATCTGCACTATAAGTCGTGCAGAGAATATATGGGATACTGGCTATCGCAAAGTTCTTGTAGAAGATACGGCACGATTAGAGGTTATTTATGTGCATATAGCAAATGACCGTATCAAAAATAAGCAAAAGGTGAATTATGAGATGCTCTCCGTTGGTGATAAGAAAATGGTATATGGTGGTTATGGGACATACCAACTTGATTCAATATATACAAATTTTACCGTAATGCCATCACCAGAGGAGAGACTTAAAATTATCAGGGAATGTGAGCCGATAAAAGAATCAATCACTATTGACCCGGAAAAAGACACTTTAAATTTCTATGGGAATATCTTCACAAATTACTATAAGTATTCTGAGCCCATCCCAAAGATAAATTGGACCTTGACCGATGATACTGAGGAAATAATGGGCTATGAATGTCATAAGGCTACGGCTAAGTGGAGAGGTAGGGAGTGGAACGCATGGTACGCTGATATTCCGATTAATGCCGGACCATGGAAATTTCAAGGACTGCCGGGGCTTATTATGAAGGTAGAGGATACGGAAAGTGATCACTCGATATATGCCATCAGCCTTGAGAAATTCATTTATCCTATAGGTCATACCTATGCCGGATATACCAAAACAACCCGAGACAAGTATAATGAGGCTGAAAAAGATCATGCTGCTAACGCTGCCAAGACGTTTATCAATTCCGGAATGATTACTATGAAAAGTGATGAGGAAAGGAAAACAATTGCCAAACGCCGTCTTTTTTACGCCCCGCTCGAACTCGAATAGGTTTCATGTTTTTATGATTAAATGAATTTTTTAGTTGTTTTTTATTGTAATTCTATGAAATTTATGTAAATTTGTAGACGATAGGATTTTAATGCCATTGTCTGATAACTATACTCATCACACCTATTAAACCGATCCATCATATGCGCATCTACGTAAGACATATCCTGCTGTTGGCTACCGTTCTACTCCTCTCTTTCGGTATCAATGCCAAACAGACTCTGACTGGTAAAGTGACCGATCCTGATGGTCAGCCAATTCAGGGTATTATAGTGCGTCTCTATTGCAATGGTAAGATTAAGGCTTTCGCCAACTCCGACAAAACCGGAGAGTATCGGCTGACGGCCGATACTCTTATCTACCCTGCAAAACTCACATTCTCATCCCGTTCTTTCCGACAGGAGGAGACGGAACTCTCTCCCGATGCCATACAAAAGATGAAGAGTGAAATTCCAACGATGGTAATGACCCCGGAGAGTTACACTCTGCAGGAGGTGACTGTAAAGGTGCCACGCACAAGGGTGAAAGGTGATACGATTGTATATGACGTGGCCGCTCACACCAGTCCCGGCGACAGAAGCATAGAGGATGTGATCCGTAAGCTTCCCGGGGTGAGTGTCTCTGACGACGGACAGATAAGCTATGACGGCGAGCCGATCAACAATTTCTATATCGAGGGGCTTAACCTGATGGGGAATGGGTATACGGTGGCATCGCAGAATATACGTCCCTCCGATGTGTCGAGCATTAGCGTCTATGAACGGCATCAGCCCAAGAGGGCTCTCCAGGGTGTGCAGGACTCAAAGAGAGCTGCCCTCAATCTTAAGCTCAAGAAGAGCAGTATGCTCAAGCCTGTAGGCTATGTAGAGGGAGGTGCCGGCGATGGCGATGAAGTGCTCTGGCTCGGTAATCTTTACACGATGTTCATATCTCCCGTAAATCAGACCATCGTAAACGCCAAGGGGAATAATGCCGGAACCGTGCTTAAGCCTTTCCGGAATATTGCAGGGAAAGCGGGTAGCCTCTTCAGCGATGAGGCTTTCGGCCGGCCCTCGTTGAAGGCTGATCGTTACCTCGACAATACCTCTCTGTTTGTCACAGCCAACACTCTTTTCAAACTGAAGGAGGATCTTACTTTCACCGTAAACTCTTCATATGCCAACGAGAGAGGGGAGTTCGGAGAGTCATCGCAAACTACTTATCTCTCAGCCGATACACAGGATCAAATCTATCAGGAGATTGTCGACAATTCGCTGCGCAGACATGATGTGGAGGTAGCCGCCAAGATAGAGAACAATGCACCTAAACTCTATCTCAACGACCGAATCTCGTTTTCGGGGCAGTTTCGCGACAATGGCTATGGCATCGTAACTTCGGAAGATGTGCGTCAGGATCTCGATGGCAAGACATTCTCTTTTAAAAATGAGTTCTCCTCCATAATCCGAACCGGGAGCAACGTGGTGAATGTGAAGTCGGAGACCTCTTTCGTGCGTTCCCCTTATTTCCGTATGAGGTCGGTTGCCCCTGACGGAAATGTCGCTGCAAGGAGTCAAAGTGTCTGTTCGCAGTCTTTCCAGAATGTGGAGACTGCTGAGTGGACCAAGCAGCTAAGCAGAAGACAGTCAATCGGAATCGAGGCCGGATTTTCAATAGATGCCGACCGTTTCATTTCAGCCGGATCCCGTGAGACCACGCAGGGGGAGACACTGTCGGAGAATAGGCTGAGGGGACATGAGATAGCCGGAACCGTAACCCCTTCCTATACGATTCGTTACAGTAAAATGACGGCTACGTTGAAAGTGCCTCTGACCTATGCCTCAAGGCGATATACGGACATTCTCACAGGAGAGCGCTATCCTTTTGATGATTTCCTCGCTGATGTCAACCTCTCCCTGTTCTTTAAATTCTCACAGACCGACCGTATACAAGCGGCTATCGGACGCAAGCATGAGTTGGGCGACATATATAGTCTCGCGGTGAATCCTCTCTATACCACTTTCCGTAATTCCACGGTGCTCGGCAACGGCACTCTTCTCCGCTCGCTTAACAATTCGGCCAATCTGGCCTACACTCATATGGATCCGCTGAATGCTTTCTATGTGAGGGGGATGGTGATGTTCAGTAATCGTAAGTCAAATTCTCTCCCTGTCTCGGATGTGGGGCAGTCGGGCACATCTACCGGAGCTCTCCGTCAGGACGCTACCGCCAACACGCTGAACCTGCTTCTCAACACGACAAAGACTATAAGATCTTGGAACACAACCTTCGGGCTTACTTTCTCCGGAATGGGGATGGAGAGGGAAACCTCCCGCGCCGCAACTGTCATAAAGGCGAGGAGCACCACCGGAAGCATTGCCGGAGATATCGAGACGGAGCAGTTCAACAGCGTGCTGAGATCAGATCTGAACGCTACATATATGTTCAGTGTGCAAACCTTCTCCGGTGATATCCCCACAAATCATTTCGGTGATTTCTCCCTGCGCTGGAAGGTATCGGTGTTTCCGGTGAAGAGGCTGGAGATTTACGGCAGCTTAGGCTACCGCAACGCACGCCTTGCAGAAGACACCTATAAGGAGAGCACCTTTGTGGATGCGGGGGCAAGATATGCTTTCGGTAAATTCTCCCTGGAACTTACGGCCCGTAACCTCACCGACACAAGGAGATATGACTACACTGTCTACCACTCCCTCGACATCTGCCGTTACGAGTTCTCGCTACGTCCCGCCGAGGCACTCCTGACCTTAAAATATAATTTCTGAAACGTTTTGTGGGTTTATTCAGATATTATGCTTAATTTCGCATAAGTTTGTGATTCATACTTATCCTAAACATAACATCATGAAATCCGTTAAACCCAATTCCGGGAAGAGTTCGCTTGTAAGCCAACAATATCTTCTTCCTTTCATATTAGTAACCTCCCTCTTCTTCATATGGGGATTCGCACGCTCTATCCTCGATGTGCTCAACAAGCATTTTCAGGAGACAATGGAGATCTCGATCACTCAGTCGTCGATGGTGCAGTTCACCACTTATGTGGGCTATTTCCTCATGGCCATTCCGGCAGGTTTATTCCTAACACGTTTCGGCTATCGTCGCGGTGTGGTGTTCGGACTGCTCCTTTTTGCTCTCGGCTCATTCCTTTTCATACCCTCGGCAGCCGTATCATCATTCACTTTCTTCCTTGTGGCCCTCTTTATCATAGGTTGTGGGCTTGTGGTGCTTGAGACGGCGGCAAATCCTTATATAACAGAATTGGGAGATAAATCCACCGGTGCGAGCCGACTCAATCTCGCGCAGTCGTTCAACGGTCTCGGCTGTTTCCTTGCTCCCGCTATTGTGGCCCCTGTGATATTCGGTAGCGACGGCAACGGCGATGTGGCTTTACCTTATACGGTGATGGGTATAATAGTCGTTATAGTAGCTTTGATCTTCTCGCGTGTGAAGCTTCCGGAGATAGGAGGCGATGGGGAGGAAACAGCCTCGGGGGCAGGCACATCGTTGAAGGAACTTTTACATAACGGTCATTTTATGATCGGAGTTGGTGCGCTGTTCTTCTATGAGATTTCGGAGATCTCAATCAACAGTTTATTTATCAATTATGTTACCCATGACGGGTGGCTTGATCTGCAGACAGCCGCTGTCGTGCTCTCTTTCGGTGGACTCGGGCTTTTCATGTGTGCGCGAGTGATTGGCAGTGCTGTCATGAGCCGTATAAGGGCGGAGAAAGTATTACTCGTGTGCGCGGTGATGACAGTGTTGTGCTCATTCCTTGTTACTCTCGACCTTGGCATGGTCTCCAAAATCTCATTGTTCTGCTGTTATGCGTTTGAGGCGATTATGTTCCCGACGATATTCGCGATATCTGTACGCGGACTTGGAGATTCCACCAAGATGGCATCATCGCTGTTGATGATGACTCCGTTGGGTGGTGCCGTGGGTACGTTGTTGATGGGCATGGTTGCAGACGCGGCTACAATGTCGGCATCTTTCATGGTGCCCTGCATCGGTTATTGCGTGGTGCTTCTCTATGCCGTCCGCGCCGCAAGACGCTAACCCTTAATACTTAACTCCTAACCACTAATACTTAATACTAATGCCCTCCCATCCCTTGACGGCTTCCGAGCGTCGCGGCATACTGATCATAGCCGCTTTGGCGTTGTTGATTACCGGGGCAGGGCTCTGTGTGAGCCATTGCGGAAGATCGACCTCCACAATCGATCCACATGATGTGGAGGTGCTCTATAGGCCTGATGGCAAAGCTCAGCCGGACAGCGTTGCGAATTTACGCAAAGGCTCGCGCAAAAGCACTCGTAAGGATGGCGGCAGAGGCTCTTCCAAATCCACTCGTATGCATCAGGAAACATCGAAAAAGTCGCAGAAAGTCTACCATCGCCGTAGTCCCAGAGATGAGGAGGTATAATACAAATAAAAACCATTCCGGATGTAAGTGTGGATACATCCGGAATGGTTTTTTTAATAATAGCTTTGTAATTTCAGATTGTTTCCTCCTTAATAATTAAGGTTGTTGCTCCTTAATTATTAAGGAGGAAAAGACCTGCGTTTTAGCGCGTGTCACTTATTGATGTCGGAGTAGGGGGCATCTGAGTCGAGGGAGGTGTAACCCATCTTCACCTCAATCTGACGTGCAACATCGTGTTTGAGCTTGCCGAGATTATCTTCGTTGAGAACGGGATATACCTCGTCACGCTCTGAAACATCCTCTACTTTCGGAGTCACAACATACTTGCAATCGGCTTCGGGGAATTTGCTTTTCACATAGTCGCAAACTGCATCCTTGATGTGCTTGAACTCTGACGATTTCTCAAATTCCTCTTTACTTCCGTCGAAGGGTACGCTGTATTTGTCGGAATCACCGAAACTTACGATATACGCTTTTTCTGCTTTCATAATAATTTTGTTTTATAATTTATTTGATGGTCTCAATCGCCGCATGACGATCGTAGATTACCTTTTCAGTTTATAAAACAAATCAATAGTGATTGCAGTTCAAAGTGGCGGTGAGGTGAGGCGTTGCCACACTCCTCTCTCTGAGATCAGAGGCGGCGGAGTTTGAGTGTGGATAGGGAGGTGGTGCCGGCGCGGGGTGTGAAACGGATTGTGATGCCATTCCCCTCAGTAGCCTCCGTGAGATAACGGCGACGCGACATATGCTTCACTCCCGATTCTTTGCCGGGACTGAACCCCTCTTCCACTACAATGCCGTTGATGGTTACGTCCATGTCGGTGGGAGGTGTGCCGCTCCCTGCGTTGTGACCTAACATGTAGGCTGACAGTGCGGAAGGGGAGGAGAGGTCGGCAAAACCTAACTCTACCTCATAGCGTCCGTCAGGCAGATCGATGCGGTATTCCTCAAGTCCGGTAAGGTTACGCTGGAAAATTGGCATATCCTCGGTAAGCGCGATCTCGTCCTGGCTTACGTTGCGCTTCCCTCCGACGTGGCCGTAAAGACTGCCGGGTGCATATTCCCTGTCGGGAAGCCATGTGAGTCCGGTTTCGTCTGAGCGGAAATAGCAGTCGGAACCTACATTCACAGCCAATTCATCCGTGCCTAACATTAGTTTGCCATCGGAGGCAGGTATGATTTTCATGTCGACCGTCATCGCGTCCAAAGGTTGCGACTTCTTAAGGTCGCCGGAGAAGAGCTCAAGGGTATTTTTTCCGTCATGAAGAGGAACGTCAAACAACGCTGTGTTATTGCTCACCCTGACGGCGGGCATCATGTGGCCATTGACTGAGAGGACTACAGAGGGAAGATTTGTGTAGACCTTTATCGGCCTTATGACACAACCGTTATCAGATATGTCGCTGCGGATTGCCCAGTCGCGTGATGCTATATGGGCCACAGTGTCTCGCTCCAGGGGTTGCCACATAGCTTGATAATAGTAGTAGACATCCTTTTTGCGTCGGTCGTTGGTGACGAGACCCTTGTTGTTGATATGAGGCATCGACTCGGCACGGTTGGCCGATGAGAAGTCGATGAAATTCCAATGGGAGGCTCCGGCCACAAATGCCGAATCCTCTATCACGGGGAGATAATGCTCAAGATAATCCTGCTGATATTCCATGCTGAAATCAAACGCTTCGGGCTTGAGGGAGTGGATGCGCAAGTCGGAACCGGCGCCATATTCGCTCACAATCAGCTTATGGTCGGGATGCTCACGATGCTGGCGTGAGAGATAAGCCTCGAAATCGGGGAAGCGTCCGCCATACCAGCCCTGATATAGATTCCAACCTTTCACATCTGTTATCTCACCCAATCCGGCCTCGTGATAGACGTCGCTGCCATGGAAGGCCATTGTGGTGAGGCGTGTGGGATCCTCCTCCCTCACCACATTTTCGAGGCGGCGGGCGAGCACGCCTGTGCGTTCCCGGGTGGCTTCCTGTTCATTTTTAGGTGTGCGGAGCAGAATCTCATTCATATATCCCCACATCGCAACGGAAGGGTGGTTGTAATGGCGGCGGATCATATCCCTTACCATTGTCTCGCTGTTGTCGGCAAAATCGGGATCGTCTGGCACATAGTCGATCACCGGCACCTCTTCCCATGCGATGAGACCAAGACGGTCACACATCTCAAGGATAGCATCATCCTGGGGATAATGGCTTATGCGGATAAAGTTTGTGCCGAGATCCTTCATAAGCTCCGTGTCGCGACGGTGCTGCTCGTCGGTGAGGGCAATACCCATCGGTTTCTGATCCTGATGGCGACACATGCCGCGCAGCTTGTAGGGCTTACCGTTGAGAAGGAAGCGCCCCTCGTTGTCGAATCCGAAAGTGCGGAAAGCGGTCGTGGTCTCGGAGCGGTCAAGTAGTTTACCATTGTCGCTTATCTCTGTCACCAGTGTATAGAGAGCGGGAGATTCGGGCGACCATACCTCCGGGTTCTTAAGCTTGTCGAGCATAAGCCTGAACTCTTTCCCCCCGTCAGAAGCGATATCCAACTTGCTCGATTTGGCTGCTACCTCACGCCCGGAGGGATCGAATAGCTTCACGCTTACCGTGACGCGCTGTTTGCGTTCCGAACGGTTAAGCACTTCTCCTGCCACTGCCACTTCTCCGCTTCCATCCGCGAGCAGTGAGGGTGTTACCTTCACACCCTCCTTCGGACCGGAGAGTATGCTGAGATGCACCGGATTTTTCCCTATCAGCCACGCATCGCGGTAAAGACCGCCCATGAATGTGAAGTCGGCTGAATAGGGTGGTATGCTCTTGTCGGAATTGTCTACGGTAACGGTGAGTTTGTGGGTGCTTCCGGGTGTGACGTAAGGGGTGATGTCGAGAGTGTGCGCTGAGTAGGCACCCACATGCCTCCCTACAGTTTTGCCATCGATAGCGACATCCGACTTGGAGGCCGCACCGTCGAGCTTCAGATATATGCGTTCCCCTGCGAGACGGGCGGGTATATGCAGTTCCTTCTCATATGTGCCTGCGCCTCGCCGATAGTTTCGGGTGGAGTAGGCATCGCCGTTCCATGAATGTGGGAGATGCACTTGTGTGGCGGCGGTGTCGCCGGCGAATGTGAATCTCCAGCCATTGTTGATGGTGAAGGCCTCGCGAGCAGTGGCTGTCAGCGCGAACGTAGAGATCAAGAGACCCGTGATTAGATTATTACTTATCATAGCTTACTTTTGTATTTCTAAGTATGTGTCACAAATTAATTAATATATTTCTTGTCGCCCTCTAAGGCGATCTTTGACACCGCTTTTCAGTTATAATAGAACCCTATTACGCCTTCAAAACGGTCTCAAATCTCATCCTTATATGTCACCAATCAATTATATCATTAATTTATGACACATACTTATCTCCGGTAATGAGTGGTGGAAAATTAAAGAGGCCGATGCCTGCGTCGGCCATTCTGACGCGGACATCGGCTCTTTTAACTAACGATCTTTTTTACCTTTAAGGTGCGTTGACCTGAACTTTATTTTTTAACCATATCGAAAACTGCATTGTCTTTACCACCGGTGAGGTCAACGGTGATCACATAGGTAGCGCCCTCTTCAAGCTTCACATCATCGGCAAGCTCAAAATTGCCTGCATCCTTTATAAGGGCTTTGGCGGCATCTGTGAAGGTGAGGGAAGATGTGGGATATTCACCTCCCCAGCCATCCTGATGGAAGAATTTGAACGAGAGATAATCGAAGCGGATGCGCTCCCCATTCTCTGAACCGTTCTCCGGGCCGGCCACGCCTGTGAAGCGGTAGACCTTCGGCGAAACCTCGGCCATGCAGTAAGCCTTGCCGGGTGTCCAGCCAAACTGGTTATCGAGCGAGGGGGAACCTACGCCCCAGCCCATGAGCCAAAGTGCGCCTGAACCATCATCCTGAAGAGTCATCTCCGAGCCGTCGGCGTTGACACGAGATGCGGTGAGAGTGCCGTTGAGCTTGTCGAGAACCACGTTGTAGTAGCCGTCTACGGGGATGAAACTTACTTCGAAGGCATCTTCATCGAAGTTGAAGTAGTCGGGATCGTAGTAGAGGTCGGCAAGAGCGCTAAACTCTTTGAATTCCAATTTGGAGTTCTGCTTGAGCTCGGTCACCAGAGAGTAGAGTTGGTTGTCGGAGGTCGACATCTTGTTGCCGTTAAGGTAGATGGGACGCTCCTCAAACTGCTGCTCGCCGTTGAAGTCTACGGTCATTATAGCATCGTGGATACCCTGGGTGAGATCTACGGTTATCACATAAACGCCGTTCTCCTGAAGAGTGACGCCATCCTCAAGGAAGAGGTTGCCGTTGTCGTGGCCGTTGCTTCCGGTGCCCACGCCGATGAGGTTTGACTGTGAGACAAGGTCATCGCCTGTAAGCTCAACACCCCAGCCCATCTGGCCGAAGAACTTGAAGTTGATATTGTCTACCGAAACTGTCTTTCCACCTACGAGAGTCACCTGATATGTCTTCTCACCGGTAGGAGCCATACAGATGGCGTTCTCAGTAGTCCAGCCCACCTCGTTGGAGAGCGAGGGATGACCGATGCCTGCGCCGATGATCCAGAGGGCTCCGGTGCCGTCGTCGTTGAGAGTGGCCGGGTTGTCGCCCAAGAGCTTGTAGACGCGGAGATAGCGCATCTTCATGTCGGCTATGATTCGGTAGTTGCCGTTGTAGGCGTTGAATGTGAGCGACCCGTCTTCGTTCTTGGTGAAGTAGTCAGGATTGATCCACCATTCGCCAAACTCGGGGAATCCGTCGGGTGTGATCTTGTCTCCCTTGGCGAGAGTGAGGTCAACCTTGGAAGTGGTCTCGTCGATAGCCTCAAGCTGCTGACCGTTGATAGATAGCTTCACGAATGGAGAGCCTTCGAATGAGAAAGTGTTGAAAGAGATGGCGTAGCGTGCGGGCACTGAGTTTGAGAAAGGTATCAGGCCGTCGGCATAGGGCTTGATTTCGCTGTTCTCGTAGCCGAATACGATTTCGTTGCCATTCTCCCCCAGAGCAGGGGCTACGATCACACCACGTATCTCAGCCGGGAAACGCTGGGTGACGGAGTAGACATATTTATCCTCACGGTTCATCGTGTATTCCTCTCCGGTCTCCGCACGGAAAATGAGCGAGGGATAGTCGGGATGGGTGATGGCTACGTTGTAGGTCTGCTCGGTGATGGTGAAATTGATATTCTGGAGAGTGAGACGCAGAGTGGCCTGTCCGTCGGGAATGTTGGCGTAGTAGGGCACGTAGATCTTGCCGTCATATGTGGCGCCGTTCTCTTTGGTGCGGATCACTCTCTCGCTCACCATCTCATCGCCGAAATAGAGCTCGGCGTGGATGGTGGAGAGAGCCACCTGCGGGTCGCTGGCCTTGATGGAGAATTTCAGGGAGTCGCCGAAGCAGGCGCTCGTGAGGTTGCCTGTTATATCCATTGTAGGATTTCCTGGCACCAGTTTGTCATCGTCGCTGCAGGCGGTGGTCAGCATGGCCGACGACGCGAGAAGCAGAGATAATAGTTTATAGGGTTTCATTTTGGGTTTAGGTTGAGGGTTTAGAGTTTAGGGCTAACCGCATCTCTCCGGTCATACGCGGAGAGATGCAGCCACGCTCCTTTAATTATTTCCAGGAGAGTGACACGATGCCGTTGCCTGGCACAGTGACGGGGAAATGATGGCTGCCATCATCGACAGTGGCCTTCACGTCATCGCTCTTGCTGTTGCTGAGCACCAGCGCATACGAATTGTCGGGGTTTCTGAATGCCGAGTAGGTGAGACCCGACTGAGTGAAGCCGGAAGAACCGATACGCACCGCTCCCGGTTTCACAGCCGTCGACATGTGGGCCATGATGTAGTAGAAGGAGTTCTTGCGGATGGTCTGATTGTCGCTTCCGAGATCCACCGCACCGAAGCCGGTGGTGCAACCGCCGGGACGGTTGGGGCCTCTCTGGGAGTCGAGCATGAGGTTCCAGATGATTGCGCCACGGCTCCAGCGGTTTACGGTGCCGAGAGTGATCTGCTCCATGTCGTTTACAAGACGCTTCTGGAGGTTTGCACCGTCGTTCCAGTCGCCGGCGGTAGACTCTGTGAACACCAACTCTTTATTGGGATAAGCCTTGTGGACAGAGTTGAGCTCGTCGACATTTCCACCATAGTTGTGGTAAGCTGCACCTGCAATATACTGAGAGGCATCGGCATCGGCATAGATCTTCACCGGATAGTTCTGCTGGTCGGCCATGTTGTCGTAGTTGTAGTTATGGTCAAACGCATAGATCTTGGTCTTTATCCCCGCGTCGCGGAATTTGGGACCGAGGGCACTCTTGATGAAGTCGCGCTGCTCATCCCAGCCCATGAACATGGAGGCGGAGTTGCCACGGTTGAGCGGCTCGTTCTGCACGGTCATGGCGTAGATGTCGATACCCTCTTTCTTGAAAGCCTCGATCCATTTCACGAAATATTCGGCATAATCCTGATAGTAGGCGGGATTGAGCTGTCCGCTTGTCCATGAGTCGTAAGGCTTGAGCTCAGTGAGGTTGTTCACCTTCATCCATTTCGGAGCGGTCCAGGGAGAGGCCAGAATCTTGATGGATGGATTGATGGCGAGAATCTCCTTGAGCACGGGGATCACGTATTTTGTCTCCTCATTGGTGAGAGCGAAATTCTCGATTCCCGGGGTGTCGCAGCAGGTGTATTCGCTGAGTGAGAAGTCGGAACAACCGATACATACACGTATGTAGCTCATCCCGTAGCCTTCGGTGGGGGAGAATGTCTGCTTGAGGAAAGCCGTGCGGTCGGCGGGAGCCATCTTCAGCAGGTTGTAGGCTGTCGAGCCTGTGATGGCCGCACCGAAACCATCGATCTCCTGGAACGTCTCACCCGGATTGATGCGGATGGTGGAGGGCGACATGTTGTCGGTGGTGCTGAAAGCGATTGTAGACTCCGTGAGGTCTTTCGCCCGGTTGGCAGTGGTAGTCACCACCCTCACATCGGAGGCAACCGGCTGTTCGGGTTGAACCGGTGTGTCGGGTTTGGTGACATCGTTGTTGTTGTCGCTGCCGCAGGATATCATCATAGCTGCGAGAGCGAACAGGGATGCAAAAGTCATTTTGGTAGTAGTCATGAAAAATTATAATTAGGATAGGATTAATAGCCGGGGTTCTGCACCACGTTGGGGTTGGTGTCGAGCACATCCTGCGGAATAGGAAGCAGGTATGAGTTCTTAGTATAAGGCACGGCTATCGGGAGACGTCCGGGGTCGTTACGCTGAGCGGCGGCCATAGTCTCCTCCACGAGGTCAAGGCGCACGAGGTCAAACCAGCGCTCACCCTCGCATGCGAGTTCGAGACGACGTTCGTTGACGTAGGCTTTGAAGAGATTCTCTTTGTTGCTCTTCTCTGCAGAGGTGAGTTTGGCCACTCCTGCACGAGTACGTATCTGATCGATTATTGCAGCTGCACCTTCGAGGTCGACATTCTCACCATTGATGAGGGCCTCGGCTTTCAGAAGAAGCACGTCGTCATAGCGTAGGAAGAAGACGTTGCTGAAGGCGGAACGCACCTTATACATGAATGCGTAGTTGTCTGATGGATAATAGTTGCTCCATGCACATTCGTAGTAAACAACGGTCTGTTCCTTACGTTTAGTATCTCCCACTTTGTCGAATGCAGCGAGCAGGTCGCGTGATGGAGTGATCCATTTTGCCCATGAGAAGCTTTCGTCCCAGTTGTTGAGGGGGCGTCCGTACATCCAGGTTGCCCAGTTGCCGCCACCCACAGGGTAGTGAACTTCGAGAATCGACTCCACACTGTTGGTGTAGAGCGGAGTGGCGGTGAAGCCATCTTTCACAGCACCGTCTACATTGAAGAGATCGCCATATTCGGGGCAGAGGGCATAGCCGCGTGCGGTGAGCTGATCTACATAGTCGATCACCTTTGCGTAATCTCTCACAGGCTTCTCGGCATATATCTTTGCGAGGAGGGCACGGGCCACATCCTTGCTGAAAATAGTCTTGTCGGAGTTGCCTTCGGGAGCGAACCGCATGGCATCGTCAAGATCCTTCAGGATATACTCATATGCCTCGGCCTCGGTGTTCTGAGCGGGGAAATAGCTCTCGTAAGATTCTTCGATATTGTCGGAGGTGATATCCTTGGGCACTGTGGTGATGATAGGGATATTACCCCACATTCTCACCATTCTGAACCAGATGAAGGCACGGAGAATCTCGGCCTGTGCGCGCATGGTGTTGACCTCCGACTCTGAAAGCGAATTGTCGCCCACAGAAGCCACACCCACGATAAATTTGGTGCATTTCGCAGCCTGGAGCATATAATAGTTCCAGTCGCGGTTCACGCAGAGAGTGGTTCCGTTGAGGTCGTTTGTGGCCGGATCGACCACCTCCGAGCCGGTGGTGCCGGCATAGGCGTTGTCGCTGTGGACGTCGCCGATGAGGAGAAAGTCGAGCTGAAGCTGGTTCTGATTCCCCTTGAAGTCGTTGTAGAGGGCTGTGAGGGCGCTTTCAGCGTCGGCACGGTTCTGATAGATGATCTCATCTACGGTATTGTCGATGGTTCCTTCGGTCACATCGGAGTAGTCGCTCACCGGATTGTAGTCGAGGCTACAGGAAGGGAGCATGAGTGAAAGCCCGAGGAGGCCGGCGAATATATATTTGGAGTTCATAATAAGTGGCGGGTTTTAGAAGTCAATGTTAAGTCCGAAAACATAGCTTTTGCAGTGAGGATATGTGCCCCAGTCGATTCCCTGAACGGCACCGCTGCTTCCCCACTGGTTCACCTCGGGGTCCATACCTGAGTAATGGGTGAAGGTCACGAGGTTGGAGGCGGTGAAGTAAGGCTGTATGCGTGAAATGCCGAGCTTCTGCATCCATTTCCCGTGGATGTCATAAGAGAGGGAGATATCCTTGATGCGGAGGTAGCTGCCA
This sequence comes from uncultured Sangeribacter sp., assembly GCA_964513775.1. Lineage (GTDB taxonomy): Bacteria > Bacteroidota > Bacteroidia > Bacteroidales > Muribaculaceae > Lepagella. The sequence goes on from CAZEOI010000013.1 coordinate 30,830, forward strand.
TCTTCCACGAAGTAGGTGGAGTTGCGCATGTTCCAGTTAGCCTTGGGCATATCCGTGATCTGGCCCGGTATGCGCCAGCGCTTCAGCACTTCGGTGGTCTGGTTCTTGCCGTCATACATACCCTCAGTCTCCATGCGGGAGGCATTGAAGATGTCGTTGCCATATGATCCCTGAAGGAAAATGCTGAGATTGAATCCTTTGTAGGAGAAAGTGTTGGTCATACCGAATGTGAAGTCGGGGTTCGGATCGCCGATGAATGTGCGGTCGGAAGAGGAGATGCGACCGTCGCCGTTGAGATCCTCATACATCATAAGACCGGTCTCGGGATCCACGCCGTTGGCGATGTAGCCGTAGAATCCGCTGAGGGAGCGTCCCGGCTCGTTGCGCACCACGGCCTCGTTTACAGTCTCGCTGGTGACAGCGTCAAGATATACTTTCTGAAGCTCAAGTTTGGTGAGCTTGTTCTTGTTGAACGACATGTTGAGGTTGGTGGTCCAGGTGAAGTCGCCTACGAAGTTGTTGGAGGTGATGCCAAACTCGAAGCCCTTGTTGGTCATCTCGCCCTCGTTACGCTGGATAGAGCTTGCAGCTGCTGATCCGGAGGGGAGTGACACCCACATGAGCATGTCGGTGGTCTTCTTGTAGTAGACGTCAGCGCTGAATTCGATTCGGTTGTTGAGCACTGCGAAGTCTACACCGATGCCGGTCTGAGTGGTGGTTTCCCAAGTGAGGTCGCGTGTACGGAGATTTGCCTGAGAAATAGTTGGCACTGCTGTGCCTTGTCCTTCCTGGAACCATTCCACGCGGTTGATATTGTAGCGCTGGAGATAAGCATAGTCGCCCACACCATCCTGATTACCTGTCATACCCCAGCCTGCGCGGAGTTTGAGGTCGGAGATCCAGCTTACATCAGTGAGCCAGTTCTCCTGGGAAAGACGCCATGCAGCCGACACTGAGGGGAATGCTTTCCAACGGTGGTCGGGATGGAGCTTGGATGAGCCATCGTAGCGGATATTGGCTGAGACGAGATATTTTGAATCATAGTTGTAAGACACACGTCCGAGATATGAGAGGATGCCCCACTGTGAAGCTGATGATCCTGTGCCTGTCCAGCTGATCTTGTTGGCCGCGTTGAGGGTCTGGATAGAGCCGTTGCGATAATACTGGCCGTTGATCCAGTTGTTGGAGTAGTCGGAATCTGTCCATGAAGTAGCGGCCATGATGCCGAGAGAATTCTTGCCGAAGTCAAGGTTATAGTTCACGACGTTGTCCCATGTGAGCACGGTGTTTCTGTTGCGGCCGTCATAACCTGTGCCACCCTGCTCACGTCCCCATGTGGTGAGTTCCGGATCGAGGAACGATGTGCTCCAGCCGTGACGGCGGTCCATGGTGAACTTGCTTGAGAAAGTAAGACCCTTGTAGATATTGAAGAGGAGCTCACCTGATGCGATGAGGCGGTCTTCACGGCTGCGGTTGGATTGCTGGCGAGCCTCATTTTCGAGCGGGCTCTGCATATTGAGGCCGTAGAAATTATTATAGTAGCGGTCGGGGTTCTCAGGATCCCAGATGGGAGCATAGGTTGGAGTGTTGATGACGGAGAGGATCACACCGCCACGGTTGCCCACGGTGCCCATGGCGCCGCCGCCGTTGGATGAATAGTCGGAGTAAACCACATTGGCTTTGGCTGTGAGCCATGAGCGCACTTTTCCCTCTACATTGGCGCGGAAATTGAAGCGCTGGAAGAATGAGCTCTTGATGATGCCTCGGTCGCGCTGATAACCGCCGGAGAGGTAATATTTGATCTTATCGGAATTTTGAGAGATGGCCACCTGATAGGTCTGAGTGTTACCGGTGCGGTAGGTCTCGTCAAACCAGTCAGTCTGATCGGTGAGTCCGTCGGGAAGTTTGAGCAGGCCGATCTCATCCATGAGTTCTTTATACTGTGCGGTGTTGAGCACGTCAAGCTTCTTGGCCACACGGGTGAAACCACCCTGAAGGTTGACAGAAATCTTGGCATCGCCCGATTTTCCGGACTTTGTAGTGATTATCACAACACCGTTGGCACCACGCGAACCGTAGATGGCTGCTGAGGAGGCATCTTTAAGAATCTGCATGCTTTCAATGTCGCTGGGTGAAAGGAAGTTCACATTATCCACGGGCACACCGTCTACTACATAGAGAGGTTCGTTGGAGCCGTTGAAGGAGGTTGTACCACGCACCCTGACAGTCATGCCGCCGCCGGGAGCACCTGTAGGCTGCTGAACTGCCACACCCGGAGCCTTACCCTGGATGGCCTGGGCCGCTGATACGATAGGACGGTTTTCGAACGCCTCCTCACCCACGGTGGAAACTGCTGTGGTAAGGTCTTTACGTTTCACCGTGCCGTAGCCGATCACGACTACCTCATCGAGGTTGGAGCTGTCTTCCTCAAGCACAACATTCATGTTTTGTGCAGCCTTCATCTCACGGGTGACACACCCGATGTAGGAGAACACAAGAGTGGAGCCTTCCGGCACATTGAGTTTGAAACTTCCGTCGACATCAGAGGCGGTACCGAGTCCGGGTTTCCCTTTGACACCGATAGTGACTCCGATTAGCGGTTCCCCTTCATTATCGAGAACCCTTCCGGAAGCGGTGAAGTCGGCGGCGAAAGCCGCGAGACCACCCGTCAAGACCATGACTAAGAAAAGAGCCAATGGTAAAAGATTAAACGTCTTCTTCATGTGGTTGTATTGGTTAGATTTATGTTTAATGGTCGAGTAAAACGTATCAAGTTGAGTCTGTTCACATGGTGATTAGTCACATTGCAAAGTTAAGCAGGATATCCCTCGGGTGTATGCGCAGGTAAAGGTGTGAAGTAAGTATAAAGTAAAAGCCAACCCGTTGAAGGTCGGCTTTTTATAAATTTTAATAATATGTAAAAAGTAAAGCGGTGATCCGGCTTAGGAAAGGCGCGGCGGTGGGAATCAGGAGGGCCGTTCCATGAATTTGCCGAGGGTGCGCACGGTCTCGGCAAATTCCTCTTTGGGAATCACGGCTTTGTTGCGCACCTTGAAACGATTGTTGTAGACGGTCTGAGGAGAGCAGTGCAGAAACTCGGCTATCTTCACGCTGTCGGTGATTCCGAGGCGTACGAGGGCATATATTCTCAACTCCGTATTGAGCAACTCCTCCTCTTTCGGAATGATCTGCTTGTCGGGCTGAAGAAGAGCGTTGAAATCAGAAATGAAGTCGGGATAGATATGGAGGAACACGGTGTCAAAAGAGTGATAGAAATCCTTGAGTTCCTTCTTCACGGTGTCGTGGGTTTCGGTCGCGGCTTCGATCTCCTTATATTTTCTGGCTATGGCTTTCACGTGGATACTCTTGCGGAAATCATCGAGTTTGCCGATGTAGCTTGAGCAAATGCTGAAGAGATAGCCGATGTATTCCTCCTTCACATAGTTTGCCTCGTTGAGCTCCTCGTTCTTGTGGTGGAGATCGTCGTTGAGCATGGTCAGCCTGTCGTTGGCATCAGCGAGCTGCTTTCTGGCTTCGGAGAGGATGGAGAGGTTTTTGTTGAGCTCCTTGTTGGCTGCGTCAAGGTTCTCACGTTGCCTCTTCAGCTTCCGGTTTTGTATGATTATTATAGCCACGGTGGCTATGGATATGGCAGCGAGGATACATACTATGACAAGGAAAAGACGAATACGCCTCTCCTGCGCCTTTGCCCGCTCCTGATAGGCGTGGTTGATGCGGTCCTGGGTTCTGACTATATTGAATGCTCTTCCTCTGTTGGGAAACTGGAGAGCCTTATCAAGACTATAGTTGATATATCTGTAGGCGCGGTCGATGTCGCCGTCGTCACCTCCGTTGCCAAACATTATCTTGGCGAGATCCTCAAGCGAGGCAATCTCATAGTTGGCGGTCTTCACATCGCAAATGGCAGAGAGTGTCATATATTTCTTAAAGTTCTCGCGATCCCCCTCCCACTCATACATCTTTGCGAGAATGTAAAAATTCTTTGCATCGTCGCGCGAATCAAGATGGGAATTGTCGGTCTTGCGCAGAAGAGCCGGTATCAGGGAGGAATCTTTCTTATCGGTGCCGAGTATATCCCAGCCTTTATACCAAAGATAGTCCTTATGTTCGGGCGTAAGGATAGCCATTATAGAGTCCTTGTAAGCTCGCTCCCTCACGTAATGCTCATTTTTATCGCCACCGGTATAATTACCTAAGTGGCTGTATAGGAAAATCATCTGCCCGTAGTAGGATGGCAGGAGCTGATCGGGCACCCGGCTGCGGTCGATAGACCTCATCACCTCTTCCGCCTCTTTCAGCAGTCCGGTGGCAGTGAGAAGGTTGGCTTTATTGATTCGGGCCTGTGTCTGCCACTCAAGATTGGGTGTCTTGTCGGCTATCTCTATGTTGAGATCTATATATTTCAAGGCCGAGTCGGCATTGAAGGTGGAATATTCGTCAAACAATTGGGAATAAGACACATATTTATCATGATCGGTGATAGCGTTATGTGCCTTATTTTGAAAATAGGCTATTCTGGCCAACTTAGCTTTCTTGAGAGCTTCCTGATTATCGATCAGGGAATCAAGGAGTGCTATATAACGTTGGGAGGGTTGGGAGAAGGCTGCTTTCATATAGTCGGGCCCGGCTATGGAGAGCAGGAGAAGAAGAGTAAGTAGGAGCCGTGACATGGTATTGAATCTTTGCATGATATTTCTTAAGAGATAGCCGTTTTAATATTTTGACTAAACCATATGGATGACTTTTGATTGCATCAGGATGTCAAATTTTTGCAAATGTAGATAAAAATATTGAGATTCCTATGCCGTCAGTATAAATAATTTTATTCAATAAGTAGCTACTTAATTATCCGCAGCTACTTAGAGGTAAGATGGAAAATAAAATCGAATTGTGGCGAAACGGTGAAAACGTGTCAGTCTGCCGGGAGAATATTCATCCGATTGGTATTGACAGAAGTGGGGCGCACTCACGGATGAGTACGCCCCACTATTAAAGTATGAGAAAACTTATCAATAATCAGTACCGAGTTTCCAATCGTCATCCTCCTGAGAAACCACCTTGTTGTTGTAGTTGGTTTCCATAGTGGGGATATTCATGGTCCAGTAGTTCTTATCATTGGGACCCCAGTTGCCACCGGTCTTTCCGTTAGTGCCATCACCGGCGAAGTATGTGGCCCAGCTGCCACCGTCGGCCCATGTCTTACGTACCATATCTACACCCCAACGCTTGAGGTCGAACCAGCTGTGGCCCTCGCTCCAGAGGTCAAACTTACGGTAAGCGATCAGCTCGTTCCAAAGCTCGTCGCCAGTCTTGGTGCAGTTGTAATTGGCGTTGTAGGGCTGAGTGGCCTCATTGAGAAGCTCTCTCACCGCATTTTCATTACCAAGACGGAACTGAGCCTCAGCTTCGTTATAGATCATCTCGGCAGCACGGAAGATAGGAATGCAACCGTCGCCTACACCTGATTTCACGATAAATTTGGTGCCTTGATAGAGACCTATCTTGGTAGTGCTGTAGAGACGTCCTTTCTTTACAAAGTCGGTCTGTACTCTGTTGAAATAATCGCCTTCTGTCACTACACTGGTGCTGTAGTAGTCAATAAATACCTTCGAATCTTCGGTGCCGGGTTGGATTTTGGGAGATTCAAGCTCGCTGTCATTATCCCTTGCTATCTGCACAAGGTTTGCAATCTCCGCTTCTGTAGGAATAGCAAATATTGCAAGACGTTGGTCAGCAGGATCGATAGGATCTACAATCTGCTTTGAGATAAGAGTAGGATATGTTCTTGAGGCAGAACCGGCACAGCTGCCGCTCATATAGTTGTAGAAGCTATAGTAATAGATGGGCTGGGTGTCATCTTCAAACACTTCCCAAATCCATTCTTTGTTGGCAGTGTTGAATCCGGCGACATACTCGTCGATACCCATAATGCTGTAACCCTTACGTGCAGCCTGTGAATGGGTGACGGCAGTCTGCCAGTCGTTTTTCACGAGAGCGGCACGCGAGTAGACTGCGTGAGCCACATCCGGATTGGTGAGCCAGCGCATGTCAATGTCGCTGGCGCGGTCCTGACCGGAGAACTCAAACAAAGCGAGAGCCTCATCAAGATCCTCGTACACCTGATCAAGAACAATCTTGAGAGAGGCACACTCCTTGGGATCGTTGGAGGTGTCGAGACGAAGCACTACACCACGGCTCTCACCGTTGCGGTATGTCCATCGGCGAGAGTAGATCTGCGATAGCATCGTGTAGGCATAGGCACGTATTGTGAGAGCCTGAGCCTTGATGAAGCTCCATTCTTTCTCGATTCCGGTGGAGACGAACTCCTCAGGAATGTTGGCAAGAATCTGGTTGGCATTGCCGATAACACGATAATAGTAGTACCAGGCAACATGAACGTTGGTGTTGGTATTGCTCTGGTTGTAGTTATTCTTTATGATGTTCTGCCAGCCTGAGTAAGCGAGTTTCTGAGTGCCGTCACCTGGAAATTCAGCAATGTAGGCATATACTGTTCCCTCGCCGTTATAACCCTGGGTGCTGAGATATTGCTTTGACATCAGACGACCGAGACCATTCACTGCGAACTGTGCAGCTTCAGGAGAGTCGAACAATTCAGTTTTGGAGGTGGAAGACTCCGGCGATGTCTCCAGATAGTTGTCGCTACATGATGCCATGCCGGCGACAAGAGCCGCACAGAGAGTATATTTTAATATTTTGTTCATGATAGGAAAGTCTTTTTTGTTAGATGTTGACATTAAGACCGAAAGTATAAACGCGAGCCGGAACAAGGTAGTTGCTCTGACCTCCGTTGATGTTCATCATCGGGTTCATACCCTGACGTGATCCCCAGATATGGAGATTCTCTGCGGAGAAGCTAAGCTGCACACGGTTCAGACCCCACTGTCTTGTGAGAGATGTGGGAAGTGTATAGGTGAGGTTGAGGTTCTTGAAGCAGAGATAGTCACGGCTTATAAGCCATCTGTCAGAAGTGGCATTGTTATCGGTGTTCTGAAGGTAGTTCACCTGCGGATTGATATTGCGGTTGATACGGTCAGCTGAGTCCTCTGTCATACCGGCTGGTGCGCCATTCCAGGAGTTAAGGATATCCTTATGATAGTTGCTGGGAGTCTGGCCGGCGCTCATAAGAGAGGCGTAGTTGCTATCGTAGATTTTACCACCGAGTGAGTAAGAGAAGAGGGCGGTGAGTTGGAATCCTTTCCAACTTAAGTTTCCATTGAATGAACCATAAACCTTGGGAAGTGAGCTTCCACGGAAATCTCTGGCAGCATAAGTGGTTTTCGATACATAATACTTACCATTGATCAGCTTATAGTCAGTAGCCTTTAGTTCTGTAGAAACCAATACAGGCTCACCATTTGAGTCGAGCACACGGTTGCCGGCATCATCCACTTCATAAGAACCACCGATTCGGCCATCGGGAGTATTGATATGATAGTCTACAAGATTGGCATCATAGAGAGAGTTGCCATCCATCATATCCACGCCGGCCCAATGATAGGTGTACCATTCATAACGGCTTCTGCCCTCAGATATGAAACGTGATCCATCGATAATACCTCTTGGAGGCTGCATTGAGGGATCTGCCGCACTTACAGAGATCTTCTTATTCTGAGCGGGAAGAGTGACTACCTTATTTTTGATATAAGTGAGGTTGGCACCTAAATTGAACTTCCAGTCTTTTGTTTTCACAATGTCAACGTCCGTGTTGATCTCAAGACCGTAGTTAGAGATTGTACCCAAGTTCTCGCGTGTGGTGGAAATTGGGTCGTCTGTGCTGGTCGGACCTGCGGATACGGGGGCATATACGCTGAAGATAAGGTCTTTGTTACGCTTGTCGAAGTATTCCAAGGTAAGATTCCAACGGTTGAACATACGGGCGTCGATAGCAATACCCCAAGACTCTGAAGTCTCCCATTTAAGATTATTGGCAGCATTCTGCGAGAGATAATATGCCGGGAGGCTGGCATGGGTGTCGGCGTTGAAGAGCGCATAATATGAATAATATCCTGAGCCTGCATCGTTACCAACCTGTCCCCAGTCGGCACGGAGTTTACCGTTGTTGAGCCATGTCTGACCCTCCATGAAAGCTTCATTCGAGAATATCCAGTTTACACCGACACTACCGAATGTACCCCAACGGGTGTCTTTGTAGAAGCGGGATGTACCATCGCGACGGATAGAGGCCTCAACATTATAGGTGTCACGGAAGTTCCACATCACGCGACCGAGGTATGATTCGGTACGGTAACGATCCGTATAACCATCGATGGAGTTCATCACAGAGAAATTAGAGAGGGCAAGAAGGTTGGAGAAAGCCTCTTTATCCTTAACTACATACTCATATTCTCTCTGCCAAGAATAGTTCTCATGACCGAGGAGCACCTGGATGTTGTGCTCGCCATAAGTCTTGTTCCAGTTGAGCTGCTGCATGAAGAGCCAGTTCTTATAGATGTAGCTTGTCTTCGAGAGCGAGCCACCTCGTGCTTTGGAGTCGCCGATGAGAGCGGAACCATATTTGGTGAATGTAGAGTTTTGTGTAGATAGATTACCCTTCAGAGTAGCAGTGAATCCGTAAGGGAGGAGGAAATCAATATCACCGATCGCATTCATGGTATTGCGGACAGTGTTACCGCGGTTCACCTGACTCTCGAGAATGATATTGCGGTCCTGGTTCTGGTTACGGGTATAGACGTTAGACTGGTTACCGTTCTCATCGTAGATGGTATAATAACCGTTATCGTAAACGAGATCGCCGTTGGAATCTCTAACCCACTCACCTGCCTTTACCTCCTGAAGCATGCCGTTTGCATCATAGAAGGAAGAATTGTTTACATAGTGCTGGTGGACAGGATATATAGGAGCGATATAGCGGCAGAAATAGAACGGGTTGTTGAAAGAAGACGATCCGTCGCCAACACCGTTTGAGGTGTTCTGATATTTCTGGTGGCTGACATTAATATTAAGACCTGCACGGAGCCAGTTTACAGGGTTGATGTGCATTGCTCCACGACCTGTAAGACGGTCGAAGTTGCTGTCTTTCATGTAACCCTCTTCACCGAGGTAGCTCACTGAAAAGTTGTAGTCACTGCGACTTGAGGAACCGGCGCCATTGAGCGCATATTCCTGACGATAGCCGTGACGGGTTGCCTGGTCAAACCAGTTGAGGTCACCTGCCACTTCGGGAAGCATAGCCCAGTTGGATACAAGCTGGCCGTCTTGTGTGAAAAGTTTTGATGCATCACGCTCAGTGAAGTAGTTGCCATACAGACGCTCCTTAAAGATATTGCTGGTCACATAAGTGTGGATGCTCTCTTTGTCGTTTCTACTGAGGCCGTTAGCTGCATCTTCCATACCGGCATTGGCCATATTCATATACTCCGCAGCCATATACTGTGGAATATTTGTGCGCTGATATTCCGGTATCGCTCTCTCATACCAACCCTGAGATGTACGGAAGTTGAGAGAAAGTTTCTCACCTTTGGCACGCTTGGTTGTAATAAGGATCACACCGTTTGATGCACGGTTACCGTAGAGGGCTGCGGAAGCTGCATCCTTAAGTACTGACATCGACTCGATATCATCGGGGTTGAGGTCGGAGATATTGGCATCGATACCCATAGGCACACCATCTACCACATAAAGAGGTGCTGTGGAGCCGTTTACGGTGCCGATACCACGGATGAGGATTGTGGGAGACTCACCGGGAGAGCCGTAGTTGCTGGTCACGGTGATACCGGGGGTGGTGCCCTCAAGGGCGGCGGTCACGGATGATACCGGTCGCTTTGCGATCTCCTCGGCGTCGACAGTGGAGATGGCGCCTGTGATAGAGGATTTCTTCTGAGTACCGTAGGCAACTACCACGAGGTCGTCAAGATTCTCGGAGGTGCTGTTGAGACGCACTACCATGTTGTCTTTCAGGGTAGCTGTGCCGGCTGTGTAGCCCACATAGCTTACCTTGATCTGCTTAACGTTGGCGGGTACACTCAGCACGAACTTGCCGTCGATATCTGTTGCCACGCCCTGTCCGCCACCTATCGGCGTGACAGTAGCACCAATCAGAGGCTCATCGTTGGCGGCATCCACTACGGTGCCATGATACGTACGGTTCTGAGCCATGACGCTCAGCGTACTTGCCAACACTGCCATCAAAATGAAAAACAGTTTTCTCATCGAATCAATGTTATTTAGGTTAATAATGGGTTTCTGTCAGGTCATTGGACTAAGCGAGGTTCAAGGTTGATCCGGTGAGTTTTCAAGGTCTGTGAGGAAAGGAAATAAATGGAAAATCAGAGACTCTATCGCCCAACGCTTCAGGCTCTTAAAGTCAAACTTCTGATAATAAGATTTATACGCAACTCGAATCGATCACCGTAGTCAATTTTGCATCTCTATTTTAACTTAGGTTTACAAATTTATAATAATATTTTTTTAAATTAAACTTTTTAAATATTAAAATTTGTTAAAACTGAAAAATTAACAATTTGTATTGTTAAATATTTAAAACACATAGACATTCCAATAACAAAAGAGCGAGGCAATATCTCTATACCTCGCTCTATCGTTGATATCATTATTAAGAAGACAAATTTACTTAAATAATATACGGCTATAATTATTCTTCTTTGATTACCAATCTACTACGCGGTCTAATATGGCTTGTTGCTCCGTGGAGGTGCGGCGAAGATAGATGCGCGTGGTTTCGATACTTTCGTGGCCCATAAGGTCAGCAAGAAGAGACAGGTCGTTGAAACGATCAAGGAAATTCTTTGCAAACCGATGACGGAAAGAGTGGGGATAGACCACAGCCGTGTTGAGTCCGTAACGTTCGGCATAGAACTTTAACTGTTGGGCTATCCCTCGCGCTGTGATCCGTTTCCCGAATCGGTTGAGAAAGATATATCCGGAGACTATACCTCTTTCCGTAAGCCACTCAAGCGATTCGTCATGAAGTGTCTTCGGAATATAGAGTCTTCTGAGTTTTCCACCTTTGGAATATAAGTCGAGATACCCTTGTCTCACATGTTCCGCTTTTATCTGCAACAGCTCGCTCACTCTCGCACCTGTGGCAGCGAGGAACCAAACCACGAAATACCATGATCTCTGTCCATCCTCTTTGAGCCGATTTTTCAAGAAGCGGTAGTCAGCGTCGCTGATTACATTTTCAAGGAAATTCTTCTGTTGCAATTTCACTGATCTTAGTTTGAGGTCTCCCTTACCTATGAAATCAAGGTATTTATTCATGGCTTGCAGACGTTGGTTTACAGTGTGTGGATTATGGTTTTCTACCATATATCCCTTATATTCCAAGAGATGTTTCTTCGATACTGTGCCATACATCTTCAAGAAGTATCTAACCGTCCATACGTAAGATCGGATGGTGTTTTCTGCCAGATTTTGATGGGAAAGAAAAGATTTGTACTTGCTGATCATATTATTCTTCATAAAAAACTAATAATACTGTCAATGAGACATTCTTAAAGAAATATACTGTGACCAATTATATCTTATTATTGCCGAAGGGATAACATACACAGATTATTAGATTAGTACTTAGCCGAAGAAGGGACTTGTACCAAATACCAGTTTAGTACAAGTCCCTTCTAATTATTCGTTGTTGCCCGTTGGACTACATTAAGATTTAGAGAGCCATTTCTGAAACAAGGGATCTTTCATAGAATATCGAGTATTTCTTTTAATGGTTTTATCCGCTTTTATAATGCCTTGGGACAAAAGATTTTTTAGATATGCAGTTAATATATTGGTCGGTAACCCGGTAGCCTGCCTAAGTTCCGGTATTGTCATTTCTGCGACTTCCGAGCCAAACGCATTAAGTATGTGCTGTGAGTTGGCAGGCAGATTACGATAGGTGTTGAGGAATTTAATGGAAAAGCTATCAATCAGCCACTTAATATCATTTTGTGGATTATTGTTAAGAAGTATGATTGTATAGACCGTCTCCACCGACTTTATAGTGGGAGGAAGTAGACGATATAATGCCTGTGCTCGTAAATTATCTTCTTTGGAGGAGATAATATCCAAACTCTCTATATCTACCGGAGGAATAAAGATATTCTTAAGTCCTTCGAAAAAAGGAGCTTTATATTCAGTCATAGCCGGAACAATTTTACTTACCGTACCTATCAACATAGGAGCCCCTTCGTTATAGAGGAATTTTCTAAGCCTGAACTGTTCTTCGTAGCTACATCGCGTGAGATAGAAATCCATGTCATCAATGAAAATAATTGAAGCATTTTCTTCCATAGATTTAGATATGATATCCTCAGAAGAAAAAATGGAGCGCCCGTCAATCCAAATTTTTCTTCTATCCTTGCAAATATCGGCTCTTGAAAGAGTTCTTAACAATGTTGTTTTTCCCGATCCATCCTGACCGACAATCATGATGGGCTGAGGAATCAAGCTGTTGGTATTATTTGCAATTTCAGTTGTTATTGTCTTACATATATCCTCGTTGACTACTACTTGATTCAGCAATGCTTTTTCATTACCTCTTACCATTATTCCACGAATTTGTAATACCACCATCTTTTCAATAAGGGAGACCTGAATCGTCTTATCCCCCTTTCTGTACGGATAATATAGCCGTCATGTTCAAGCAGATTTAGAATCGTGCTCACTTCATTATCGACTTTTATGGGATTCTCATCGGTATATTCTGCATAGATTGTAAGAAGTTGATTCTTGGAGAGCCCGCTATCGGCCTCACTGAGCCTGTTTAGTAACAAACGGGCTCCAGGTGTCTGCCCATTGTATTCGACCAGTCTCTCTGACCATGTGCTCAACTCATCTGTATGAATAAGTTTATTAATGGCTGACTGTACCATATCAGCTGTCACCTCTCCGTTTGCTTTTGGCATTCCCTTGATATTTGTGAATATCAGCTGTATGAAATAGGGTATATACCATTCTAACTCTGATAGAAAGAGACTTATTATTTCATGGCTTATGGAAATATTCTCAGCCTCAGCAAGGGCTTCAATCAATCCCGTTGCCTCTTTCTCAGAGAGAGCATCGAAATCGAAAGAGACAAGATCATTGATTGTCATGGAAAGATTTCTCATTCGTGTAAAATTATGTAACCCTATGGAACCACAAAATATCCATCGTATTTTACTTCCTGTAACTTGTCTTAAACTCCTGAACCAGTTAAGAAAGAATTCAGATTCACCATGATTCTCCCGACTTTTGTCAAGAACACTTAAAAATAATGTAAGTTCATCTATAACAACAAGAGTGTCTTTAGTGTGATCAATTATTTCGGAAAGACCGGTATAGAGATTTTCTGATGACTTTGAGTTGGAAAAGTCTAATTTAAAAGGACCTATTTCTTTTATTCCACTCAAAATACGGTTCAGTATCCCGCCTGCCAATTCTACAGTTTCAGTCCATATGCCGGATTTATCAAATTTATTTATGAGAATCTCTAAAAACTCATCGCGTGTTCTTATTCCTTCAAGATCAATATAGACACATTTCCAGCCTTGTTTTTTCTTATCATCTATCAATCGTTTAGCAAACGAAGATTTACCGATTCTTCGTGGCGCAGACAAAACAAGTGAATGAGTAGAGTCAAGATAATTGTGAGCACGAGTAAGCTCTTCTATTCTGCCGTAGAAATCATCTCCTGTGACTGGAGGTCCAACTTTATTCGAAATTGCCATAATGATATTGTTTTATTATTTTACAAAGCTACATAAAAGTTTTTATGTATAAAAGTTTTTATGTATAAAAGTTTTTATGTAGCTGAATTTATTAACCTATGACTTGATTAAATCATTGCATAATAGATAAGCAGGACGCTACTAAGTTAGATATTCTGAAAAATTTATAACTAAAAAAGAAGGGAGGTAACTGCACGTAAATCTTATTATCAGAAGTTTGACTTTAAGAGCCTGAAGCGTTGGGCGATAGAGTCTCTGATTTTCCATTTATTTCCTTTCCTCACAGACCTTGAAAACTCACCGGATCAACCTTGAACCTCGCTTAGTCCAATGACCTGACAGAAACCCATTATTAACCTAAATAACATTGATTCGATGAGAAAACTGTTTTTCATTTTGATGGCAGTGTTGACGTGTACGTTGGGAATCCATGCCCAGACCAACACGTTCTCAGGCAAAGTGCTTGACGCTTCCACGAATGAGCCTCTGATCGGTGTAACTGTCGCCCCTATTGGAGGCGGACAAGGTACGGCAACCGATATCGATGGCAAGTTCACAATCAGAGTGCCTCAAAACGTTACAAAAGCCAGATTTACCTATGTCGGCTACAATCCTGCCACAGTAGATCTCCGCAAAGAGATGACTGTGTATCTTCAGAGCACAGATGTGCAGCTTGACGAAATGGTGGTGGTGGCCTACGGTACCGCTTCCAAGGAGTCGCTCACAGGCTCGGTAGCTGTGGTCAACGAGAAAGAGATAGAAAAACGCCCTGTCTCCAGCGTAACTCAGGCTCTGGAGGGTATGTCTCCCGGTGTGCAGGTCAACAATTCTACCGGTACTCCCGGCTCCAGCCCTTCAATTATGATTCGCGGTATTAACACAGTAAACGGTACAACAGCTCCACTATATGTAGTAGACGGTGTGGTTTACAATGGTGATATCAGTGATATAAACCCTAACGACGTAGAAAACATTTCAGTGTTGAAAGATGCCGCTTCTTGCGCTCTTTACGGAGCCAAAGGTGCTAATGGCGTGGTTATGATCAATACCAAGAGAGCAAAAGGAGCAGGCCGTTGCGATGTGACTTTGAAGATCCGTCAGGGTGCGTATACCCGTGCTCTTCCTCAGTATGAGCGTCTTGGCTATGACCAGTGGAATGAGACTATGCTGAGAGCTATCGCCAATGGTGACTATACCTCTAAGTATGGCACAAAGAATCAGGTTACCCGCGAGGAAGCATTGCAAGGTGCTATTGATGATTTCTTCTCCACCGCAGGTGTACTCAACCTTTACGGCGTGGTTGATAAGACAACCGGACAACTGGTTGGCAATATCAATGGCAAAGGATCTACTGTATTTAATGAGGAGGGAAAGATTACCGCTCAGATGATGCCGGGTTATACTGACCTTGACTGGTGGGATGCAATCGGACGAACCGGCTACCGTCAGGAATATAATGTCAGTGGAACGGGTGCCTCTGATAAATATAATGTATTTGCTTCTCTCGGCTATCTCAGCGAGCAGGGTTATATCCAGAACAACGATTTCTCCCGTTGGAATGCACGTCTGCGTGCCGATTTCCAACCTGTGAAGTTTTTCAAATTCGGTATGAATGTCGGAGCCACAATCCGTGAATCTGCCAATCCCCAGTTTGACAGTGATAACCTCAGTTCAACCAGTAACCCCTTCGCTTATCAGACAACCGCTCCCGGTCTTCCTTTCTATGAGCACGATTGGAAGACAGGTGCCATTATCCGTGAGGACGGTAATCCCGTCTGGAACACTATGGATGGTTACTCAGCCTTCACCAGCAATAAGGGCTACATCCTCCGTGCCAACAGCGACAATACACAACGTCTCGCAATTGATGCCAACTCTTATGGCACAATCTTCCTCCCTTACGGATTTGATATCACTGTCAGGGCATCGATGAATCGTTGGCGTCAGGAAGACACCGGCTACGATAGCCCCGTCATCGGTTCTGCCCAAGGATTCGGACGCCTTACCAAGTATTTCCGCAACAACTATACATACAATTTCCAGCAGACCATCAACTGGAGCAAGGAGTATGACATGCATCATATCGACGTGATGCTGAACCATGAGAACTACAATCGCACATACGAATACTCAACAGTCAAGAACCGTGACCAGCTATTCCCCGACAAGCTCTATCTCAGTAACTTCACACAGAATGAGAGCACAAATGCATCAGCATTCCAGTATCGCACTGAAAGCTGGATGGGACGTGCGCGCTATAACTACAACCAGCAGTATTTCCTTGAGCTCAGCCTTAACCGCGACGGTTCAAGCCGTTTCTCAAAGGATAGCCGTTGGGGTACATTCTGGAGCGCAGGTGCAAGCTGGATACTTAGCAAGGAGAAATTCCTTCAGGACGTAGATTGGGTTGATTTCCTCAAACTCCGTCTTTCATATGGTACTGCAGGTAATGACTACACCGTGGATCCTGACGGTTACACTTCCTACTATCCCTATCTCAACTCATGGGATAAGAGTACATACACTCTGAATGGTAATGCTTCGATTTATCCCAGCATCATCGGTAACGCCGACCTACATTGGGAGTCAACAAAAACTCTTGATCTTGCTCTTGAAACAAATCTCTTCAACAATCGCCTCAATCTTTCTGTAGGCTATTTCCTGCGCACCAACAGCGACCTTATCTATAACGTATCTCAGGCGCCATCTAATGGTATGACTTCCGATGGAGGCTATATGAAGATTACTCAGAATGTAGGCGATATGCACAACTGGGGCTGGGAAATCGCATTAGGTGGCACCCTAATCCGCACTCGCGACTGGACTTGGGATATGAGCGTTGACGCTACATTCATCAAGAATAAAATTACCAAACTGCCAGCGGGCAACCAGTACAACTCACCTCGCGCACTTATCGAGGGCAAGAGCCGTTATGAATGGTATATGCCAACATGGGCAGGTGTGGATATGATGACCGGTAACTCACTCTATGAGATCAATCCTTGCCACAAGTTTGAAAGTGAGGTATTCGACGATAAGGGTAACTCCCTCGGTTGGGAATTCGATGAGAGTAAGTGGCAATCTAACCTTGATAATGCTGCCGGTGACAATGCTCTTGTGCAGATCGGTGACAGATATTATACCACCAAAACATCTTACGCATCAAACGACTTCAACGGAACATCTCTTCCGACAGTGACCGGTTCATTTGGTACTAACCTACGTTGGAAAGATCTCTCACTCGGTCTTCTCTTCACTTACGCACTCGGAGGTAAGACACTTGATTCTACCTATACCACACTTATGAGCACAAGTGCGGGCAGTGCCCTGCATAAGGATGTACTCAACAGTTGGACAGAGGATATGGCTCAAGGTATTGAGGAGGATAGCCCGAACCGAATCAATCCTAACATCAATCCTGAATTGAACATTACCAATACATCAACCAACAACGCAGGTACAAACAGCCGTTGGTTAGTATCAAACAACTACCTCGCACTTAAGAACCTCAATGTGAACTATGACCTTCCGAAGAGTTGGATGCAGGCCGTTCATCTTAAGGGCATGAGTCTTGGCTTCTCAATTGACAATGTGTTCATTGCAACAAAGCGTAAAGGTATGAACCCCCGTTACAGCAGTAGTGGCGGTCAGGGTAACTACTTCGTGGCTTCGCGTGTGTATGCATTCGAACTCACAGCTCGTTTCTAATCTCTCATTAAACAGAATCTGTAATTATGAAAAAAAATATCTTTGTCAGCTGCGCGATTGCCGCGTTGATGCTCCCCACAATCACATCTTGTGCCGGAGATTACCTTGATGAAGAGCCTTTGACCGGCATTTCAGACAATACGGTCAATGCCTCCGAAGCTGGTGCGAATGCTGCGGTCACCGGGTTGGCACGCCAGATGTCTACCCAGCTCTCCGATTTGAAAAATGGTAACATAAATTTTAACGGCGAGCTTTCAGCCCGTACCGTCTACGGAGAAGGCTTGAGTCCTGATGCTAACTTCTCGGAAATCATATACTATTCCACCAGTGCAACCAATCCATCCAACTTCCGTACGCTTAACGGATGGTGGGCAGCCTGGATGTATGATTATTGCTATACGCAGGTTTATCTCGCAAATACTATTCTGAGTTCAGTGCCTGAGACAGGAGAGTTGTCTGCCAACGAAAGCTGGCTCAAAGCCTGTGCACTTACTTTCCGCGCTCATGCTTACTATCGCATGATGCAGGTATATGCTCCCCGGTGGTCTGACTCAAACAATGGTGAGGCTTATTGCCTCGTGCTTCGTCTGAAGTCAAATCAGCCGAATGAGGCACCTTTGAACACCTGCAATGAGGTTTATGATCAGATGTATTCCGATCTCAAAGAAGCCATAGAGCTTTTTAAGAATGCTCCCGAGTCCAGAAAGAACCGTGGGGATAACCTTTTCTATCCTGATGGAAGCGTGGCAAAAGGTATCCTCGCCCGCATGGCAATGCTGAAAAACGATTACACAACCGCTCAGCAGATGGCGCATGAGGCTCGTGAGGGATATCCTCTCATGACTGCCAAGGAATATCTCAATGGCTTCTCCACAACCTGTAAAGGCTGGATGTGGGCTCCCGCGATAGATCCCCTCGGAATTTACTATTGGGGTTTCGGTCCTCACTATGCTTGTAACGGTCATTATGTGAAGAGCTGGGGCTATACTACCAATATGGACTGGAATCTTCTCAGCAAGATGAAAGCATCTGATATACGCTCACAGTTGTATTTCGGTCCTCTCACTGTGCAGCACGCACCTGAGCTTGCAGCACAATACGGCATTACAGAAGAGGATTTCTATACCGTTCCCACTTCTACACCGCGTGCAACCTTCTCAATCACCGGCTCAGGTGATTCTCCTGACGGTAAGAACCTTGCAATGTGGAATTTTATTAAGGCGTATGGCAAAACATTCGCAAATAATCGGCCTGAGGATATCAAAGGTATCTATCCTACCAACAAGTATGGTATGGCAATCGGTATTCAGTTCAAATTCCAGGGACTTCCCGATGGCTATACATCCTGCTGGCCTCCGTACATGCGTTCTGAAGAGATGTTACTCACAGAAGCAGAGGCAGCATACATGAATAATGATATCTCTACTGCTAAAAGCTGTATAGAAGAGCTGATGGCAGTTCGTGATGAATCATATGTGTTGACAGCAGCCGGAGATGACCTTTTGGCAGAGATCAAATTTCAGAGAAAGATCGAGCTGTGGGGTGAGGGATTCAGTTGGTTTGATTATAAACGTTGGAATGACGTGATCGATAGAAAATCATGGGATCCTGATGATATTGAAAACTGCGGTAACTGGCCCACCAAGTATGCCAAGACTTATGAACCTACATTCATGAATGGCTGGCGTGCTGCTATCCCGCAAGGTGAGTTCACTTATAATAAGATGGCAGATCAGAGTCTCTTGGGTCTATAAGCCTGACTAAAAGAAACTGTATAACTATAAAATGCACCCCAAAAGTTGGATACAAAACTTTTGGGGTGCATTTTATACTTATAATTTGGAAGGTCAATCTCCGTATTATATCGGTGATCGGCCGGGAAAGATTACACTCTATTCTTTGTTTCAGAGGAGGTATTCAAGATAATTGGCAGGTGTCACAACATGACACCCTTTAAGATGATAAGTGTCTATAAATGGCTAAGGAATTATTCCTAATCCAAAAAATACATCGAAATTTTGGATTATAATCCAAAATTTCGATGTATTTTTTGGATTAGAGGGATAACTGCCCTGATTATGGTTGAAAAGTATATCTGCAAAAACGGCGCCATCCGATTGCCGGATGGTGCCGTTTTGATAAATACTATAATTCGATTGCGGTGGATGTCACCGTCCGATTATTTCAATTTGGCTTTGATAGCCTCGGTCTCCTTCTCGTAGCCGGGCTTCTCAAGGAGGGCAAACATATTCTTCTTGTAAGCCTCGACGCCGGGCTGGTTGAACGGGTTCACGCCAAGCATATAGCCGCTGATGCCACAAGCCTTCTCGAAGAAGTAGATGAGCTGGCCGAGAGTGTGCTCATCGAGTTTGTTGAGCTCGATCTTCATATTAGGCACACCGCCGTCCACATGGGCGATCTTTGTGCCGAGTTCCGCCATATTGTTGACCTCATCGATATTCTTGCCTGCCAGATAGTTGATGCCGTCAAGATTAGCGGCATCCTCAGGAATACGGCGTGTGATAGAGGGCTTCTTCACAGAGAGCACGGTCTCGAAGATGGTGCGCTCGCCATCCTGAATCCACTGACCCATGGAGTGGAGATCGGTGGTGAAGTCAACGGAAGCAGGGAAGATACCCTTGCCATCCTTACCCTCGCTCTCACCATAGAGCTGTTTCCACCATTCTGCGAAGTAGTGGAGCTTCGGATTGTAGTTTACGAGAATCTCGATCTTCTTGCCACTCTGATAAAGAGCATTACGCATACGGGCGTAAATCTCTACAGGATTCTCCGCACCGGGATGCTTGGTGGTCTCCTCCATCTCTGCGGCACCCTCTACGAGCTTGTTGATGTCGAAACCGGCACAAGCGATCGGGAGAAGTCCCACCGGAGTGAGCACAGAGAAACGTCCACCTACGTTATCAGGAATTACGTAAGTCTCATAACCCTCCTGAGTGGCGAGAGTGCGGAGAGCACCCTTCTTCTCATCGGTGACAGCCACGATGAGGTCTTTGGCAGCCTCTTTCCCGGCCTGCTTCTCAAGGAGTTCCTTAAGAATACGGAAAGCGATTGCCGGCTCAGTGGTTGTACCACTCTTTGAGATAACGATGATGCCGAATTTCTTGCCGTCGAGGAGCTTCTCAAGCTCTGCGGTATACTCTTCGCCGATATTCTGTCCGGCATAGAGCACCTTCGGATTCTTGGGCTGAGGAGCGTAGAAGTCAGCGAAGTTGTCTGACAGTGCGCTGATCACAGCCTTTGCACCGAGGTAGCTGCCGCCGATGCCAACGCATACCACATAATCGCAATTCTCGCGCAGGCGAGCTGCTGTCTTATTGATTCTTTCGAGAAGATCTGCTGAAGTAGAAGAGGGGAGATTCAGCCATCCGAGGAAATCAGCGCCTTCGCCGGAGCCTTCATGCAACTTTGACATAGCGTCTACAGCGGCAGCCTGATTGGCTTCATACTGCTTTTCAGCGAAGTAAACCGCATCCTGGATGTTGAGTTCAATAGATTTCATTTTGTATAATAATTTAGGGTGATATACATGTTTTACGGGACGCACCCGCCGGCACGTCCTCTTACTATATAATGCCGCAGGGGAGCAAAAGGTTTATGCCAAATCAAACGGACTATGAGAATGTATCGGCTATGGTGCTGAATGCCATGCGCGGTTTACGCTTCTCATAAAGTATGGAGTAGACGCAGTTGAGAATCGGCATATCCACTTTAACTGTGTGGGTATTGATCTCATGGATGCAACGGGTGCCGTAATATCCCTCGGCCACCATCTCCATCTCCATCTTTGCGGCCTTCACACTGTAGCCCTTGCCGATCATCGCGCCGAAGTTGTGGTTGCGCGAGAAGGGACTGTAGCAGGTCACAAGCAGGTCGCCGAGATAGGCCGAGCGACAGATGTCGCGCTCCATCGGAGCGATTGCATCAACAAACCGTCGCATCTCCCGGATGGCATTGCATACGAGCATGGCCTTGAAATTATCTCCCGCTTTCATACCGCTTACCATTCCGGAGGCGATGGCGTAGACGTTTTTCAGCACAGCTCCATATTCGATGCCTGCCACATCATCTGAGATTATGGTCTTGAGCTTCATTCCGGCAATCTCACGGCAGAACCGGCGGCTCTTATCCTTGTCGTGGCAACCGATGGTGAGATAACTCAGATGGTCGAGAGCTACCTCCTCGGCATGACAGGGACCTCCGATCACAAGCAGGTTCTCATCCTTGCAACCGAAGCGATGCGAGAACCATTCCGTGAGAATCATATTGTCGTCGGGCACTATGCCTTTCACTGCAGAGACAATGTTCTTGCCGGATATATCCTGAGTGATGGCATCCACTTCACCCTTGACATAGGGAGATGGAACGGCCACTACGATAGTGCCGGCATCGGCCACGGCTTCGTTGATGTCGGAGGTGAAGTCAATACGGGCTGTATCGAAGGTGACATCGCTGAGGTAGACCGGATTACGGCGATACTTGATAAACTCCTCTATTCGCTCAGGTTTCCGGATATACCAGTTTATCCGGTCGTTGTTGAGGAGCAGGAGCTTGGCGAGCGCAGTCGCCCAGCTTCCTGATCCAATCACTGCTATTTTACCGAGCGAGTCCATATTATTCAGCCTCCTTTGCCTCGCCGTTCTCCTCTTTGGCCTGCTGTTTCTTCTCGGGACGCATCTGCGGGAAGAGAAGCACCTCTTGAATAGCCTCCTGGCCTGTCATGAGCATCGTGAGACGGTCCATGCCAATGCCCATGCCCGATGTGGGGGGCATGCCGTATTCAAGCGCACGGATAAAGTCGCCGTCGATGATCATAGCCTCGTCGTCGCCCTTGTCGGCAAGTCGCATCTGCTCTACGAAACGCTCATACTGGTCGATCGGGTCGTTAAGCTCAGAGTAGGCATTGGCAAGCTCCTTGCCATTCACCATAAGCTCGAAACGCTCTGTAAGCTCCGGATTCTCGCGATGGCGCTTTGTGAGGGGCGACATCTCGATGGGATAGTCGATTATGAAGGTAGGCTGAATGTAGCTGCCCTCGCATTTCTCGCCGAAGATCTCGTCGATGAGCTTACCCTTACCCCAGGCATCCTCCACCTCGATACCCTCCTGTTTGCAGAAAGCGCGGAGCTCCTCCTCAGTCTTGCCTGTGATGTCGAAGCCCGTCTTCTCAAGGATAGCCTCAGTCATTGTCACGCGGGGGAATGGAGCCTTGAACGATACGGTATGGTCGCCTATCTTCACCTCGTCGGTGCCGTTTACGGCTACGCATATCTTTTCAAGAAGCTTCTCTGTGAACGACATCATCCATTTGTAGTCCTTATAGGCCACATAGATCTCCATACAGGTGAACTCCGGATTGTGGGTGCGGTCCATACCTTCATTGCGGAAATCCTTGGCAAATTCATAGACACCATCGAAACCTCCCACGATGAGACGCTTGAGATAAAGCTCGTTGGCGATGCGCAGGTAGAGGGGTATGTCAAGTGCATTATGATGAGTGATGAACGGACGTGCCGATGCCCCACCCGGAATAGCCTGGAGAATCGGGGTCTCCACCTCCATTATGCCATGGTCGTTGAAGTATTCGCGCATGGTGTTGAATATCTTCGTGCGCTTGAGGAATATATCTTTTATGCCTTTGTTGACCACGAGGTCTACATAACGCTGGCGGTAACGCTGTTCAGGGTCAGTGAAAGCATCATATGCCTTGCCATCTTTCATCTTCACTACGGGGAGTGGACGGAGGCTCTTGGAGAGCACGGTTATCTCCTGAGCATGGATCGAGATCTCGCCCATCTGGGTGCGGAACACGTAGCCCTTCACTCCGATAAAGTCGCCTATGTCGAGAAGTTTCTTGAAGACAACGTTATACATATCTTTGTCTTCACCCGGGCAGAGGTCATCACGGCTTACATATACCTGTATACGTCCGTCGGCATCCTGAAGCTCCATGAAAGAAGCCTTGCCCATGATGCGGCGGCTCATGATGCGTCCTGCCACAGTCACCTCGCGGCGGCTCTCTTCATCATCTTTGAAGTTTTCTTTAATTTCGGCAGAATGCCCAGTCACTGTGTATTCGGCTGCGGGATAGGGTTCTATGCCACGGTCGCGGAGTGCCTGCATACTGTTGCGGCGTACTATCTCCTGTTCTGAAAGTTCTTGATTTGCCATAATTGCAAATATGGTATAATTTGATTATAATTCAAATCGGGTATTATCCGGGTAATTAAACTGCAAATTTAACAAAAAAACGCGAAACATCGCTGATGTTCCGCGTTTTTTGACTTAATGTGTCGCTGTTTATGATTCCGGGGCAATGGCTTTGGTGATGCGGATGAATTCTTCCACACCAAGTCGCTCCGGACGTTGCTTGAGAATCTCATCTTCAAGCAGAGGGCTTCCTGCAGGGATAAGGGAGGCGAGTGAATTGCGCAGAGTCTTGCGGCGTTGTCCGAAGGCTGTCTTCACTACCGTCTTGAAAAGCTTCTCGCTGCAACCGAGGTCAGTGCGCGAGTTGCGGGTGAGCCTTAGCACTCCGCTCATCACTTTCGGAGGGGGATTGAACACTCCGGGGGCGACGTTGAAGAGATATTCGCAGTCATACCACGCCTGAAGAAGCACGGAAAGTATGCCGTAGACCTTTGAGCCGGGCTTGGAACATATTCTCTCGGCCACTTCTTTCTGGAGCATACCGGCCACCACCGGAATCTTCTCTTTGTAGTCGAGCACTTTGAAGAATATCTGCGAAGATATGTTGTAAGGATAGTTGCCGATGAGAGCGAACTCTCCGGGAAACACCCCGTCGAGATCCATCTTCAGAAAGTCGCCTTCGATCACGTCGAGAGTAGGGTAGACTTTATGGAGATACACCACGCTTTCCGAATCGAGCTCCACGGCCTTAACCGGTCGGCCTGATTGAAGCAGAAACTGAGACAGCACCCCCATGCCGGGACCGATCTCCAGCACTGGCAAATCTCCCCACCGACTTGCGCCGGCAGGGAGATTTTCTGAGCCGATAGTATCGGCTATACGGCGGGCAATGTTGAGGTCGTTGAGGAAGTGCTGTCCTAACGCCTTCTTAGCCTTGACTTGCGCCATAATTATTATTTGAATTTCTTGGATATCTTCGAGGGTACGGCATTTTTGTTGACCATCACGCTCATGGTCTTCTCAAGGAAGAAAGGCTCGGAAACGTAGATGAAGCCATCGTAAACCTGATTGGTATCCCAGGAATTTTTTACTTTGTAATATTTGTTGCCTTTCTGGTCTTTCGCGATGCCTACGATCTCCATACCGTGGTCGTCGGTGGTCTCGAAA
The DNA here is from genome assembly GCA_964513775.1 of uncultured Sangeribacter sp. Classification (GTDB taxonomy): domain Bacteria; phylum Bacteroidota; class Bacteroidia; order Bacteroidales; family Muribaculaceae; genus Lepagella. The sequence continues at coordinate 55,594 of CAZEOI010000013.1, forward strand.
TTGTCGAAGCCCGTCTGACGCATCTCCTGAGTCACCTGCTTCTCCTTTACAGGGCCCTTGATATTGTAAGTCTCGTTGGCACGGTCTTTGTCGGAGAGTTTCACCCAGCGTGATAGCTCGGTGCCTTCGAGGTCTTCACCGGTCACGGGCACGGGATTCACAGCGAAGCCCTTGGCCCATTTGAAACCACCCTCTGAGACGTCGGCTGCCCAACCTACGGTGTAGCCGTTGTTGAGGGCGTTGTCAACGATCTCTGAAAGCTCCTCCATAGGCACGTTCTGCACCTTGCTCCACAGCCAGTTGTCGGGAATCTCAAGAGCGAATTCCTCGTAGAAGGGATGGTGGGTATAGCTGGTGATATTGATGAAGTCATCGGCGTTGATACCCATCTCTTTGGCGAAAGACTTCGGAGTATAGGTCTTGCCGTTGTAGGTGAAGGTCTCGGGAGCCGGACCAAGATAAGCGTCGAGGATGCTGATGAAGCCTGGAAGCCATGCGGTGGATAGCTTCTTGTTGGGGTTCTTCACGATGGCGTTGAGATAGCCCTTGAGAGCAGCCTCCATCTCATAGTGGGAATGTTTCTTCTCACCGTAGTTAAGACCGGCATAAACCTCCTCGGGAACAGCACCATAATTGTCGACTGCATAAAGCACGTCGGCGAAAGAGCCACCCTGTGCGAAGTTGATATTGCCGTGGGTCTGGATATATTTCTTGGCCTTGTCGATGTAGCAGTTGCGCACTGTCCACATCTCGGAAAGATCAAGTTCGGGGCCACCCTTGCGGAGCACCTCATCTTCAAGCACGCTTGTGCCGGAGAAACTCCAGCATGTGCCTGATTTATTCTGATCTTTCACCGGAGTTGTCTTGTTGATTTTCACATCGGTGAATTTGAAGCCTGTGGAGTCGGGCACCACAACTTCGGGAGCACCGGCGGGAGCTTCCATGTAGGTGTTTGATGCCATCACCGGCAGACCGGCTGCAAGGAGTGAGGCAAAAAGAATTCTTTTCATCAGAGGTATTTTTAGGTTAGTTGGTGAATCGGTTTTGATCCCGCCTTTCCGCTGGCCGGTTGTTTAGAGCTGTACCGGTCGGGGCGGGTGATAACTAATTGCGAAGTTGCTTAGACTGTGTGGCTTGACAACTTCAATGTGCAAAAATAATAAAAAAATATGAAAACGGCCATCGCCACAGGTGAAAAAAGGGCCTTTATGGATGGATTCGATGGCATTATTCTGCTGTGGCAATTGAAATCTCGGGAGTTATGGCTAACTTTGTACCGTTATCCATAATGATGAAACGGTTAAAAATATATGAACTACGGAAAAATGTATATAGCAGCGGTCTTGTTATTCCTGGCCGAGGGGTGCACGGCGGGTAGCGATGTCGCGGAGACGCGCGGTGAGTATATACCTCCGGCTCCCGACTATTCCGACCCGGAGATGTGGGTGAGGTATGCCAACGACACGGCTGGGGTGGGTGCCGACGTGTTCTACATACCTTCTACGTGGGAATTCGACTACACGGCAGCGAACGGGCGCATATGCCATTATGCCGACCCCTCGCTTGAGGCGCATCGGCGTGACATGGCCACGGAGATGAAGGGGGTGGCCGACTATATGGCCGATGGCAACAATTTCTATTCACCATATTACCGCCACATAACTCTTGACATATGGGCCACACTTAATGAAGACACCATCAACCGTCGCTATCACGATGTGGCGTTTCCCGATGTGTATTCGGCATTCAGCCGTTTTTGTGCTCAACGAGATCCGGAGCGTCCGTTGATATTGGCAGGTTTCAGTCAGGGTGGAAAATCGGTTGTGGAATTGCTGAAGGTGATGGAAGAGCCTGAGCGGGATAAGCTTGTTGCAGCGTATGTTATGGGGTATAAGGTGACACCTGAGGATATCGCCGGACATCCTTGGATTGTGGCAGCCACTGACTCTGCCGACACCGGAGTGGTGATATGCTATAATTCGGTTTCCGATGTGAAGTATCTGAAGCCGTTGGTTAGTGCTCCGAATGAGATGTGCATCAATCCGGTGAATTGGTCTGTGGAATCTCATCCGGCCATTCTTGACGACACGATTACCGTGACATTGGATCCTCTTGCCAAGGTGCTTGTAGTGGAAGGATATGACGGCAGTGCTCTTCCGAATATCCTTGACATTCTCAACACAGGCGACTATCATGGTGCGGAACCGTGGCTTTATAGCGAGTGTCTCCGACGCAATTTCAAAACACGTATCCGTAGTTTCCGCACACGTCGTTGAGCCGGTATCAGGCAAGGGTGATCAATTAGTGATAATTTTTGACTCTTGCTAATCAATACAAAGATAATGATTTCTCAGGAAAATTTGTTATCTTTGGGCAGAGAATCAGATGTCTATATAAAAAATAGAAGAATTATGTCAAAACGAATCGAATATCCGGTAGGAATCCGATCCGCGCACTGTCTATATTGTGGGAGCCAATTTCTCGACAGAGACGCGCACCCTTAACGACTGGCATATCGACACTCTCATCAAAGCATAGGTAAGTACCTGAAAAAGACTACGCAGAATGGAACTATTCCTTTCTGCGTAGTCTTTTTCAATAGTGTATAGCCCTCTTCAGAATGAGGATAATCGTCACTGTGCGGTGTTGTCACGCCAGAGGTAGAGACGGTCGGAGGCACGTACTTTCTCGGGAGTGGGCATTGAGAAGCGGTCTCCTTTCTTTACCATTTCCACAGGTTTGAGGTCAACGCGAAGTTCCTTTATCTTGAAAATCAAGGCACCTGTGGTGGGTCCGGTCACTACCACCTCGTCACCAACCTTCAGCTCGCCGGCCTCCATCTGAAATTCGCCGATACCTATCTTCGTGAAATGGCGGATGGCTTTGGCTGCGTAGACTTTGGTGCGTGTGGCCGATGATCCGTATTTTGCGCTCCATTCCCCAAGACGTTGGCCAAGATAATAACCATTCCAGAAACCACGGTTGAAGATACGCCCCAATCGTTCATCCCATGCCGCTACCTTCTCTTCGGAGAAGGTGCCGTCGCAGACAGCCTGCAGTGCCTCAGAGTAACATTCCACTGCCTCATGCACATATTCAGGACCACGTGCCCGTCCTTCGATCTTGAAAACCCGTACTCCGGCATCAACCATACGGTCGAGGAAGTGGATGGTCTTGAGATCTTTGGGCGACATTATGAATTTGTTGTCCACCACGAGTTCCTCATCTGTCTCACGGTCGCGCACGGTGTAGGAGCGGCGGCATATCTGATTGCAGGCTCCACGGTTGGCACTGGAGTTCATCTCATGAAGGCTCATATAGCATTTTCCACTCACGGCCATGCACAACGCGCCGTGGCAGAACATCTCAAGGCGAATAGGTTTCCCATTGGGTCCGGTAAGGCCCTCAGCCTGAATAGCCTCGTAAATGGCTTTGACTTGATCAAGATTCAGTTCACGGGCGAGCACCATCACATCAGCCCACTGCGCATAGAAGCGCACGGCCTCGATGTTGGTTATGTTTACCTGCGTGGATATATGCACCTCCTGACCGATGCTGCGGGCATACAGGATCGCGGCTATGTCTGAAGCAATTATTGCGGAGACGCCGGCTGCTTTGGCCGAGTCGATAATCTTATGGAGAAGCTCGATGTCGTTGTCGTAGACAATGGTGTTGACGGTGAGGTAGGTCTTCACACCTTCGGCATCGCATATCTCCACGATGCGCCTCATATCTTCAGTGGTGAAGTTAGCACTGGAGCGGGAACGCATATTGAGTCCCTCGATGCCGAAATATACGGCATCTGTGCCGGCCGCGATTGCAGCGGCCAGCGATTCGTAGCTCCCGACAGGAGCCATTATCTCAAAATCTTTTCTATTCACGATTACAAAAATCCATTCATTACACAAACAACTCTGCCAATTACCTGGCTATGTAGTAGGTGACGGCACCGAAAGTGAGCGACCGATATGTGATGTCGGAGAAGCCGGCTTTTCGGAGCAGGTTGGCCATGGCCTCACGTTGTGGGGCGGCTGCGATGCTCTCCGGCAGATAGGTGTAGGCACGGCTGTCGCCGCTTACCATACGCCCCACGGCCGGTATGAGGCGGCGCGAATATATACGGTAGCCTAAGCCGGTGAGTTTACCCTCGGGACATGACAACTCGATTATACATAATATACCTCCCGGTCGGAGCACCCTCCGCATCTCACGGAGACCTTGCAGGAGATTCTCGAAGTTGCGCACACCATAGGCTACGGTGATCAGGTCAAACTCTCGGTCGTGGTAAGGGAGGTCGAGACAATCGGCTTTACCGAACGCTATCTTCCCACGTTCAGAATCAGGAAGCGATTCCAATTTACGACGGGCCACGTCGAGCATACCCGTGGAGAGATCGATTCCGGTGATCTTGGCTCCCGGTAGCAACGAGTGCAGTTTGAATGCTACATCACCTGTACCCGTTGCCACGTCAAGGATTTTGGCAGGAGGAGTCGGGAGTGCCTTTATAGCCGCACGCAGTGCGATATTGCGCCAACGGCGATGAAGCCCGAAGGTCATCGCCGTGTTCATGAAATCATAGGCAGGAGCGATGGAGTCAAACATCTCCTCCACCTGTGTGCCCTTCTCTCGTCGGTCGTCGTAGGGATTTACCCTCTCGGCTCCGGTCTTTGTATGTCGGTTGTTGTCCATCAGAGTTTCTTATAGAATGAACGGCGGCGGCGGTGCTGGCGATAGTCGAAGTATTCCCATTGGCTCTGCACCTTGGCGTTGGTCTCCATCTCCGGATTCGACTCAGCCCATTTGTAGCCGTTTTTCTGATAATATGGGATGAGATCCTGGAAGAGGAGTGCGTTTACTCCCTTATTCTGGTATTCCGGTTTCACTGCCACGAGGAGGAGGTCAACCCGGTCGTTCTTCCCTTTGAGACCTTTTAGAAGATGCCACCATCCGGTGGGGAAGAGTTTCCCCTTGCTCTTCTGTAAAGCACGGCTCATGGAAGGCATCGAAATACCCACGCCAATCAGCTTATCCTCCTTGTCGACTATGAGGGTCACCAAGTCGAGATTGAGCAGTCCGAGGTAGATGTCGATGTAATATTCAATCTGACGCTCGGTAAGATGTGAATATTCGTAGAGACCGTCATAGGAATCGTTGATAAGGTGAAACAGGGCTCGTCCGTATTCCCTCTTTATGCGTTTGCGGCTGTCATACTTCAGCACCTTGATGCCATATTTCCTCTTCACCAGTTCGGCTATGCGGTTCATTTTCTCAGGGATAGCGTCGGGCACATCGATAATGAATTCCACCCAGTCGCTCTCCTTCTTATAGCCGAGCCGTTCGAGGTGTTGGGGATAATAGGCATAATTATAGATTGTAGCCATTGTGGAGAGCTCCTGAAATCCCTCCACGAGCATCCCCTCATGGTCGAGGTCGGTGAAGGCGAGGGGACCTATGAGCTTCGTCATCCCCTTTTCGCGTGCCCAGTCTTCCACTGCTTTCAGCAGGGCCTCCGACACTTCGGGATCGTCGATGAAGTCAATGAATCCGAAGCGGGCGTTGTTGGATTTGTGATGCTCGTTGACCTGCCGGTTGATGATTCCGGCTATCCGCCCTACAGGCTTTCCACCACGATAGGCCATGAAATAGACAGCCTCGCAGAAGTCGAAGGCCGGATTAATCTTTGGCGACAATGTGCTCACGTCGTCAGATATCAACGGTGGCACGTAGTAGGGATTGCCGTCGTAAAGATCAATCTGAAATTGTGTGAACTCCTTTAGATTTGCCTTGGTAGGCTCGATGGTCTTTATTTCGATCATAGGGGATGTTTACATAAATGAGAGCCATATAAGGAGAGCTGCCATAAGGGCTATGAACACGCAGAGTATAATGTATAGCTGTGAGGAGTTGCGACGCTCCATAGCGAGCTGCAGATCGGCCACGGTGCGGAAGCCATGTTCGGGATCCTCACATTTGCGGGCTATTTTGCGGAGCTTCGGTAAAGAGGTGGGGAGATTGTCGAGCACCTCATTGAGCACCTTGCCATAGCTCCGGATGTCGGCACGCGTGTCTTGCTCGCTGAGGCTTCCGCTCTGGTCATATCCTACGTTCACGAGTTTGAGGTTCTCGTTATATTCCGTGAATATGATAGATTCAGGCGTTATCGGCACGTGCTGGATATGATTTTCCTGAATATACTCCATAGCATCGAGGAGCTGAGTCTGGAGCCGATGCACAATCTTGGGGGTGAGACGCTTCTCATCAATAAGGCGACGTAGGGAATAGCCGTAGATATCATCGGTGATGATAGCTTTACCCACTCCAGGCACAACCTCGAAATCGTTTACGATCACGAGGTTGGGATGGAGCAGATTGTAGCGCACGTCAAACTCCTTCTCGAGTTTGGCCTGATATTCCGGATTGTCGGCATATTCTTTCTTGAGAGCCTTGAGCATTATCCACTTGCCGTGTTTCTTCACGGTGTAGACATCGCAGTATTCCTCCCCCCATTCGGGAAGAAGATAGAGCTCAGACCATTTTCCGGTGGGATCGTTGATTGGGATCTGCTTCTCGTCTTTGCTTATATAGACTGATGACATGGGTGGAGATATTTTAGAGATTGTTGTGGATATTTTGTTTCAAGGCCGGGATAAGACTTCAGTCAATGATGTCGAATCCGGTGTATTTACGCAGACACTCGGGAATCACGATACCCTCGGGAGTCTGGTTGTTTTCGAGGAGTGCAGCCACGATACGGGGCAATGCGAGGGCCGATCCGTTGAGGGTGTGGCAGAGTTTTATCTTCTTGTCGGTGTCGCGGTAGCGGCATTTCAGACGGTTGGCCTGATATGTCTCGAAGTTAGACACAGACGACACTTCGAGCCAACGCTCCTGAGCGGCGCTCCACACCTCGAAATCGAAAGTGATGGCGGAGGTAAACGACATGTCGCCGCCGCAGAGACGCAGGATGTGCCAGGGGAGACCAAGTTTTTCAAGCAGGCCCTGCACATGGTCTTTCATCTCCTCAAGTGCTGCGTAGGAGTTCTCCGGCTTCTCAATGCGCACGATCTCCACCTTGTCAAACTGATGCAGGCGGTTGAGTCCGCGCACATCCTTGCCGTAGCTTCCGGCTTCGCGGCGCCAGCAGGGTGAATAGGCGCAGTTCTTCTTCGGGAGCTCGTCGCCCGGGATGATCACATCACGGTAGATGTTGGTGACGGGCACCTCAGCTGTGGGAATAAGATAGAGATCGTCGACAGTGACGTGATACATCTGTCCCTCCTTGTCGGGAAGCTGGCCTGTGCCATAGCCCGAAGCCGCGTTCACCACGAAGGGAGGCTCCACCTCGGTGTAACCGGCTTTCCAGCCCTCGTCGAGGAAGAACTGTATGAGGGCACGCTGCAGACGCGCACCCTTGCCGATATAGAAGGGGAATCCGGCTCCGGTCACTTTCACACCGAGCTCGAAATCTATCAGGTTATATTTCTTGGCGAGTTCCCAATGGGGGAGAGCGTCGGGGCCGAGCTCAGGCATCTTGCCGCCGGTCTTCTCCACTACGTTGTCTTCAGCGGTGCGTCCTTCGGGCACGGCATCGCAGGGGAGATTGGGCACAGTGAGGAGGAGCTGGAGCATCTTCTCCTCACATTCCTGAAGGCGATCCTGAAGGCCTTTTGCCTCCCCTTTGATATCAGCTACACGCTGCTTGGCCTCCTCAGCCTTCTCCTTCTCGCCGGCTTTCATGTGGGCGCCGATGGAGGCTGCGAGTTTCTTGAGTTCGGAGGCGTCGCTGTCGCATTTCTGCTGAAGGCGGCGGCGTTCAGAGTCTATTTCGAGAATTTCTGTGATGACGGCTTTTCCGTCGAAGCCTTTTACGGCGAGGCGCTTCACCACGAAGTCGGGATCGGCTTTTATAGTCTGGAGTGTAAGCATTTGCTTTCTGTTTAATTCATTATGAATTATGCATTGTGCATTATTAGCCGAGGAGCTCTTTCACCTTGGCGTTGATGGCGCGTCCTTCGGCGCGTCCGGCGAGGCGCTTTGTGGCCACGCCCATCACTTTGCCCATCTCCTTGGGTCCGGTAGCACCGGTCTCGGCGATTATAGCCTTGAGCTCAGCCTCCAGCTCTTCGGGAGAGAGTTGCTTGGGGAGGTATTCCTCAATCACCACAGCCTCAGCCAACTCGTTGGCAGCCAGTTCGGGGCGATTGTTCTCTTCATATATCTTGGCGCTCTCCTTGCGCTGTTTCACCATCTTCACCATGATTTTGGTGGCGGTCTCGTCAGTGAGTTCGCCGTTGGCTCCCTTGGCTGTCTTGGCCTCAAGGAATTCTTTCTTCACACCACGAAGAGCTTCAAGGCGCACTTTGTCGCGGGCCAGCATAGCTTTCTTGATGTCTTCGCTGATTTGGTCAAAGAGATTCATATGATCTTATGTTGTAGTATTGTTTCTGTTTTAATTTGCAAAAATACGGTAAAAATGCCGTATTCGCAATTATAGGGTTCATTTTTTTGCGTGTTGACGGGGCTCACGGTAAAGTTTTGATAGTAAAAATCCCGGGAGGTGACTCACGTCGGCTCCCGGGATGCACAATCCTGTTTTCCTTTTGAAAAAAATGACCTGTAGATTGTGAAGTTCTGTTTGATGAACTTTCAATTTGAAGAAGTCCGGTTTAGCGGACTTCTGAGTCTGAAAAACTTCCTTGATTCAAATTTTGGGTTGAGTAAATCTCTAAGTGGCCAGGATTAATGGGTATTAAGCTCTTTAATCATGATTTAGGCCACAGGTGGCGGTTGTGGTATGACTTTATTTGGGCACTGTAAGTCCCATGGAAGTGATGTAGCCCTCCTGAGGCACACAGTTCTGGAGCTGACACTGTTCGATGAATTTGTCGAGTGCCACCTGTGCCTTGGCCCTGTCGGGCTTGGCATCGCGAATCTCCGCGAAAGTGTGGTGGGGACCTTCGGCAAACTTCAGTACCTCTTCCCACTCTTCGGGCATCGTTATCCCCATCATGCAGCTGTTGTCGCGCTTCTTATAGGGCCAGAATGTGTAGCCGATATTGTTATCTTTCATTGTCTTCACGAAAGCGGCCTGCCATTCGTCGGTGTTATGGCCTATCTCACCCATATACATCGGACGGTTGCTCTTGTCGCGGAAGTCAATATACGACTGTATGGCTTCAGGAGTAGGATCGCCGCCATAGCGATGGCATGTAAACATGAGCTGAGGGTCGTAGTCGGTATCCTTCAGAGGCTCGAAGTTACTGTTCCACTGGGGAGCGCCGATGAGGATCACATGGTTGGGGTCGACTTCACGGATAGCGGCCACGGCACGTTTATGAAGGGGTTCGAGCTTGGCGTTCAGTTCATCCTGATTATCGAAATAGGTTGCTATCGGTTCGTTGATGAGTTCATAGCCGAGAATCACCGGTTCATCATTATAACGGTCGGCTATGTCGCGCCAGAAGGAGCAGAACTGTTGCAGGCTCTTCTCGCTCTCAA
>CAZEOI010000014.1:0-63294 GCA_964513775.1 uncultured Sangeribacter sp.
AGCTGCGCCGCCGCAAACGGGAGCTGGCCGTGGCCGAGCTGCCCGAGACCGCTCATAAAATATGTAAGGGCATCATGCCCGGTGTTTAAGTCTTTTGTGCATTTTTGCCAATAATTGGGTGGGGGCTGTGTCAATAACCAAATTTGCGACACAGCCCCGCTGCTTCTCCCATGAAAAAAGATATTCAACGACCACGCGACAGTTTAAAAACTTCTCTTACGAGTTCTTTCACAATCATATCAATTATTGATAAAATAGTATTACAATATTGCTGATTATTCCACTAATTTTGCATCGTGAACAATTAATTCAAGCCTACCTGACAACGCAGACCTGTTTTTATTCTTCATAACCATCGAAATTCTCAACGTCAGATCATCTACCTTATTATCTATGCCATAATAGAGTAACTGATTAATGAGAAAATCCTCCCACCATCGGCCCTTATCGGCATTTTCGCCAGATTTATCCCGCCGATCTTAATAGCACATTATTCGTTGTCCATATAATGGCGCAACATAACACAATTCGACCAATATTTTTACCTAACCATATTTTTATGAAACATGCTAATTTTTACCTCAGAAGCCTTTTGACGGCTTTGCTCATGAGCTTCATGCTCTCTGCTGCCGCTCAGACTGCCGTAAAAGGTTTGGTAGTCGATGAGTCAGGAGAACCGCTCATCGGAGTTACGGTGCAGGAAAAGGGCAACACCTCTAATGGCACTGCCACAGACATCGAAGGTGAATTCTCCATCAAGGTGAAGTCGCCAAACGCAACTCTCCTTCTGTCATACGTCGGTATGGCCTCGATGGAATTCCCTCTGAAAGGCCAAGACAATGTTAAGATCACCATGAAAGAGAACTCAGATCTTCTTGAGGAAGTGGTGGTTGTCGGGTATGGCACACAGAAAAAGTCAGACATCACCGGTTCTGTCGGTTCTATCTCGGAAGAGCAGATGAAGCAGACTATCGTGACCAATGCCGACCAGATGCTTCAGGGCAAGGTGGCCGGCGTGCAGGTTACCCAAAACTCCGGTGCCCCCGGTGGCGCTACATCTGTGCGCATCCGTGGTGCAAGCTCGCTGAACTCATCCAACGAACCTCTATACGTGATTGATGGCGTCCCCATGAGCGGTTCAAGTGAGATAGGCGGTTTCGAATGGATGGGCGGTTCTAACGGTCAGACCAAGGTGAATCCCCTCGCCTCTATTGCTCCTTCCGACATCGTGAGCATCGATGTGCTCAAGGATGCTTCCGCTTGTGCCATATATGGTGCTGCAGGTGCCAATGGTGTTGTGCTTGTCACTACTCGCCGTGGATCTGCCGGACACACCAACATCACCTACGATGGTTATGTTGCCTGGCAGCAGGTCACCAAGAAACTCGATATGATGGATCTTCGCGAATATGCCGTATATCAGCAACAGCTTCGCGATGAAGGCATCCTCACAGGCACCAACTTCGACTCAACATATAGCGATATATCTCTTCTTGGGAAGGGTACCGACTGGCAGGATGAGATCTTCCGCACTGCCTTCATGCAGAGCCATCAGGTGAGTGTCACCGGTGGCAATGAGAAGACTGTCTACGCCATGAGCGGTGGCTGGATGCAACAGGATGGTACAATCATCGGTTCCGACTTCTCTCGTTTCAACGCCCGTTTCAACCTCGACAACAACTTCACACAATGGCTCAAGGTGGGTGGTGCCCTCGCTTATACACGCACAGATGAGACCATCACCCGTAATGATGGCTCCGACGGTGTGATCATGCAGGCTATGACAATGATGCCCTCTGTGCCCGTGCGCGACTTCGACGGAAACTGGGCCGGCCCCAACACCGTGAACGGTGCCTCTACATGGAACCCGGTGGCTCTTGCTCTCATGACCAACAACACTCTCCTGCGCCAGAAAATCAACGGTAATTTCTACCTCAACGTTGATTTCCTCAAGCACTTCTCTTTCCGTGCCGAGTATGCTTTCGATGCCTCTCAGAACCAGAACAAATCTTTCATTCCCCGTTATCAGTTCGGTCTCGTCTCAAACGATATCAACCAGATGATGCAGCGTGAAGACCACAACTGGTATTGGATGCAGAAAGATTTCATCACTTACCGCCAGACTTTCAACGAGATCCATGATCTCACTGCCATGGTGGGCTTCGAGGCTTCGAAAGGTAAATGGAATGGCACTCAGTTTATCAAGAACAACTTCACAAGCGACAATATCTTCATTATGGGTGCCGATGGCGACTTTGTTTCCAACACCGGATGGGCCGACGCCAACTCTACCGCATCATATTTCGCTCGTGTGAACTATGGCTTCGACAACCGTTATCTTATCACTGCCACTGTTCGTCGTGACGGTTCAAGCAAATTCGGTCCGAAAAACAAATGGGGCACATTCCCCTCTGTGGCTGTGGCTTGGCGTATCGTTCAGGAGAAATTCCTTCAGGATGTGAACTGGCTCAGCAATCTCAAGCTTCGTCTCGGCTACGGTAAGGTGGGTAACTCCAATATCAATACTTACCTCTACGGTTCTACACTCCAGACCATTCTCACTCCGATGGGTTCTGCATATATCCCGAGCAACCTCTCAAATCCCAACTTGAAATGGGAGGCTTCGGAACAATACAACGTGGGTCTTGACTTCGCTGCTTTCAACAACCGTCTCGACATTACAATCGACGGATATCTCAAGCAGACCGACGACCTCCTGATGCAGACTTTCGTTCCGGCTCATATCGGTTCTAACTCCTGGGGTGAGATCAACACTCCATATGCCAACATCGGCAAAACTCGCAACACGGGTATCGACGTGCAGATCAACGCCCGTCCCGTTATCACCCGCAATTTCTCATGGACAAGCGCCCTCTCTCTTTCCCACAATAAAAATAAGATTGTGGCTCTCAACGATGATTCTCAAAGAATCTATGGCAACGTCGACTGGTATGCTCCCTTCCAGACTGTCACCATGTTTGCCGTGGGCCAGCCTATGGGTGTTTTCTACGGATATGAGACTGAGGGTCTCTTCCGGAATGAAGCTGATATCGTTGGCCACGCCACACAGACAGGTGGTTCAACCCCTTATGCCAACAAAATCGACAAGGTTTCAGGCGCTTGGATTGGCGACCTTAAGTTTGTCGACCAGAATGGCGATGGCGTTATCGATGATGCCGACCAGAAGATTATCGGCGATCCAAATCCGGATCTCACCTTCGGATTCACCAATACATTCTCTTATAAGAACTTTGAGCTTAATGTCGGACTCACCGGACAGATCGGTGGCGATGTGCTCAACTGGAGCCGCTACCGCATAGAGGGTCTTTCATCTATCTGGGACAATCAGGCCGTCAGTGTGCTCGATCGCGCTAAGAGCGAGAAGATCGACCCGGCCGGAAGCGACGATATCTCGAATCTTCAGCTTGCCAAAGGTCACAACGGAATCCCTCGCTTCTCCAACCTTGACTCCAACGGCAACCAGCGCATGAGCGATCGCTGGATTGAAGATGGCAGCTATCTGCGCATACAGAATATCTCCCTCACCTACAATCTTCCGGAGAAATGGGCCAAGAAGGCGTTTATGCAGAGCGCAAGAATATATTTCAATGTCCAGAACGTCTACACGTTCACTAAATACAGCGGTTATGACCCCGAGATCGGTGCCTACAACCAAAGTTCCCTTCTCCAGAACATTGACCGTGGACGTTATCCGACACCGCGCACCTACACCATAGGTCTAAATCTCTCTTTCTAACCCTAAATCAAAGCTAACATTTATGAAAACTATCATAAAGAAATCAGTAATGGCGATGGTGATCGGATGCTCTCTCGCATCTTGCAACGACTTCCTTACCATCGACCCTATAGACAAGCCGGTGCTGGAGACTTACTACACCTCTCCGGAAGCCCTTCGCTCCACCACCCTGGCTCTCTACGCTTCCAAGACCTGGAGTAATTTTCACATGAACTTCCAGTGGAAACTCGACATGATCAATGGCGATATCTACTACACATATGCCGACGAGGGTCAGTGGTATTTCGGTAGCTATACCTCCGTCAACCCTTACCTCAATGAGGGATGGAAAGGGCTATACAACGTGATCCTTGAAGCCAACAGCATCATCAACGACATCGTCCCGGTATGCAGCGGCACTATCACTTCCTCCGACATTGACCATGCCATCGGCGAGGCCCGTGCCTTCAGAGGCTACTGCCATTATATGCTCGCTGAGGTTTGGCATGATGTGCCGGTCATCGAAAACAATACAGCCCTCATATCTGCCGGAATACTCGACGTGCCCCGCAATACTCAGGAGAGTGTCTATCGCTTCGCCATGGCAGACCTTGATGCCGCCGTTGAACTGCTACCCGAATCAGACACCGACGCTTATCGTCTTGATAAGAGAAAAGCCCGTGCGCTTCGCGCCAAACTTGCCGTGACAATGGCCGCCCATAAGGACTACGGCTATGATCGTGAGGCTCTTTACGCAAAGGCCGCTGAAGACGCTCTCTATGTCATCGAAAATACTCAGGCTCTCACCCAGATCGATTTCTCCACCCTCTTCGATGTAGAGAGCAACAATGGTCCGGAGTCAATTCTCGCTATCCAGTGTGGTGTGCTTGGCTATAGCTATGGTAATGCACGCAATGTGGCCTGGAGCCGTTCAAGCGTGATCGCCGACCAGACTTGGGGTGCCGGCAAAGGCCCCACGCTCTCTCTGCAGGCTATGTATGACCGTAATGACAAGCGTCGCCAATGGACTTACATGACCAACGGTGACTTCTATCCGATGCTGAACCGTGCCGGTGGTGGCTACACATATCAGTATGTAAGCCGCGATGATTCGGGCGATGTGCTTGAAGACCGCAACGAGATGCTTGCCCACATCAAGAAGTATATCATTGGCAAAGGTGCTGACTGCGACGGCAACGTCGGTATCAATCAGGATGCTGCCAATAATATATATCTTATGAGGCTCGCTGATGTATATCTCACATATGTGGAGGCTAAGATGGGCACAGCCACATCCACTTCCGACGCAACTGCCCTCAAGTATTATAATATGGTACGCCAGCGTGCCGGAGTGTCAGAGGCCTCCTCTGTCACATTCATCGAGCTTCTCAAAGAACGTCGTCGTGAGCTCGCTTTCGAAAGCCAGACCTGGTATGACACTCAGCGTCTGCGCTACCGCGAAGGTGATGAGGCAGCTCTCGCAATTCTCAACAGTGGCTACGAAACCGGACGCAACCGTTCAGCTATGATCATTCCTGACTGGGAGAAATACCCCACCGTCGATGCTTCTAACGAGAATAATCTTGACATCTATCATATCGTCGACAATATGGCCGATGGTGGCCAGTATGACCCCATCTATCTCTCGGCATCAGCTTTCATAGCTCCTATACCGGCAGCCGTCTCTTCAAGCTCTCCTATGCTCTCGCAGCCTGCTGTTGATTATTATGGTGGCAACGCTGAATGATATACGGAAGATATTTTTCTAACTTTACACATGAATCCAAAATGAAAGCAATATCAAGATATACATTCCCGGCATGTGCGGCTCTCCTTCTTGCGGGTGGTTTCGCTTCCTGCAGCGAGACCGATGCGGAGAAAGACAAAGGTGCTACTCCGGTCATTAAATATGCTCGTGTGTGTGATGCCGAGCTGGCCGACTCTCTCATAGTGAGCGCGGCATTGGGCAGCCACATCTGTTTCGTGGGCGACAACCTGGGCGATGTGCAGCAGGTATGGTTCAACGATCAGAAAGCGAAGCTGAATCCAACTATGGTCACAAGCCACACTATTATCGTGGATATCCCGAATAATATTCCCGGCGAGGTTACAAATATCGCGAAATTCATCACCTCTTCAGGTAACACCGTTGACTATCCTTTCAACGTAACCGTACCCGCGCCACGAATTGATAAGATGACCTGCGAATATGCCCATGCCGGTGATATCGTCACAATTTCCGGTGCATACTTTGCAGATGATCCAAACGTGCCTATCACGGTTACTTTCCCGGGCAACATTCCCGCTGAAATCCGCAGCATATCGCAAGATGCCTTGGAAATTGAGGTGCCTGAAGGCTCTGAGGAGGGTGCTATCTCCGTCACTTCCATCTATGGTGTCGGCACCAGCTCCTTCCATTATCTCGACACTCGCGGTCTTATGTTCGATTTCGACGGTGCCACCGGTCTCTCCAACCATGGCTGGCACAACGCTGCTATCGAAGACGACGGCACCGGCATCAGCGGCAACTATATGCGTCTCGGCGATGGTGAAACAGTTCTTGCAGGTTCTGATGCCTGGGACGATAATAACTTCTCGTTTGAATACTGGGCCGGAAGCTGGAACACTCCCACCGACTATCCCGAGCGCGAAGGCGTGAGATTATTTGATATCGTCGATTTCTCCGACTTCAACAATATGAGCCTTAAATTTGAGATCTGTATCCCCGCTGCCGCTGAATGGCATTCCTGTGCAATGCAGATTATCTTTGCCGGCACCGATAAAGTGTCGATGGGCAACGCCGGAACCGACATCTACGGCAATACTGTGGCAGGCTGTAATAACGAATATTTCCAAGGCACCTCGGCTCGTGGCCTTTGGTCCCCCTGGACCACTCAGGAGGGTTATCACACCGATGGCAAATGGGTGACAATATCTCTTCCGATCAAAGACTTCGTATATGCACCCGATGGCTCCGGAGCCACGACTTTCCTCTCCTCCCCCTCCGATTTTGCAAGCCTTCAACTATTCTTATGGAATGGTGGAGCAGCGGGTGTTGACTGCACACCGCTCCTCAAGATCGACAACATCCGTGCCGTAAAAAACTAATTCCTTCACTCCCGGCCATCCATGGCATTTCCCTTGTGGCCGGGAGATATTGAAAACCCAAAGCGATTTACACAATGAACAAGATAAGTCGACTCTCCGGAGTCATCACACTATGCTTAGCCGCTATCGCTCCAATATTCTCCTCTTGCCAGGATGATACCTATGATACGCAGCAATACAGTGGCGGAGTAAACCTCAACGTCTGGGGGCCACGCCCTGTCGCTCGTGGCGGCGAGCTCAGATTCTTAGGTTCCGGAATGAACCGTATCACCTCTATCACTCTTCCCGGATCGGGAGAGGTAACCGACATCAAAGTGATATCTGACGAAGAGATCCGCATCATCGTGCCTCAGACTGCAGAGCCGGGCAAAGTGACACTACATTATTCAGGTGGTGAGATCACATCACTCACCTCTCTATCTTTCACTGAGCCTATCTCTCTTGATGAGATATCTCCTATCACTGTGAAACCGGGTGAGACCGTTACTCTGAAAGGTGATTACCTTAACCTTATATCAGAAGTGATATTCACCGATAATGTCTCTGTCATTGAGGATGATTTCATCACCCACACACGTCAGGAGATATCTCTCACAGTGCCTGAGGAGGCTCAATCGGGCCAGATAATTATAAGCGACGGAGAGACACCGATTCCTAACATGATCTATTCGGAACAGGAAATCACCGTGGTGCTCCCCTCCGTAGATAAGACTCTCGATCTCACCGGAGCCAAACCGGGTGAAACTGTTACAATCACTGTCAAAGACCTCGGTCTTGTGAAAGAGGTGCTTATGCCGGATGGCTCAAGCGTTGAGTTTGATGTTGAAGACGATAAGCTTTCCTTCGTGCTCCCGGCCGACATCTGCGACGGCACAATCTGCGTAGTGCCAGCTTCCGGTGTGAAAGTGGCGGTAGCCACAATTGGTGTGGCTCTCCCGGCCGAGGTTACTGCCGATCCGGGTGAAGGTATCTGGAGCGGTGATGTTATCAGGTTCAAGGGTGTCAACATGGAGCTTGTCACCGGCGTGACATTCCCCAACGTTGCTGATGCCGTCACTCCCTCAGAGGTGACTTCTACTGAAATCACTGTCACTGTACCCGAAGGCGCTCAAAGCGGCAACGTGATTCTTCACACTGCATCCGGCGGAGCTGTTGAGGTTGCGATAAGGACCGTCAAACCAGAAGCTGTCGGCTATAATCCTGCTCCCGCTCCTCTCGCATCCGAGCTCACCGTGACAGGACGCAACCTTTCGCACGTTGCTCAGATCACATTCGGGGGTGCAGTGAGTGTAGATGTTGCAGCTCCCGGCGAGTCTGAATTCAAGGTATCCATACCGGCTACCCTCTCCGCAGGAGCCAATACCATAATGCTCACGCTCACCAATGGCGAGACTGTAGAGTGTGACGCTATTGAGCTCACCGCTCCTGAATGTGCCTATGCCACCGAACTTCCGGCAGATGATGCCGAGATAAATGCCGGTGAGGTCTTCACTGTCACTATCGCCAATGCAGATCGTCTCACAGGCGTGCAGGTAAACGGTGCCGACGTTCAATATATACTCAACGGCACACGCCTGATTGTTCAGGTGCCTGAGTCTGCCGGAAAGAACTCTACCTTTACACTTCTCTCCTCCAATGGATCTATCTCCTATCCGATCAGCTTCATTCCTGCCACTCATGTAGAAAACGTAATCTTCTCCGAGGTGCGCGATCTTGGCTCTTGGGCCGGCGAAGGCGACGGCGGTGCTTTCCGTCTTTATAAGGAATCGTTCAAAGACGTTCCGGCCGGTGCTAAACTTGTGTTCCACATTGCTCCCTACGCCTACACTCAGCTTCAGCTCAACGATGCCAACTGGGGACAGATGGAGATGCTCGTTCCTGACCAATCAGCTACCACTGCCGAATTTGTGCTCACTGCCGATATCTTGAAGCGGATCCTCACCACCGACGACGGATGGTCTGACACTGCTATGGTGATTCAGGGCGAAGGCACAATCGTAAGCAAAGTGCATATCGAATGGGAGAACTCTCTCGAGACAGTTATCTGGAATGCCGGCTGGACCTGCTCCGGCTGGGGTGGCAACCAGGATCTGGCATGGGGCGGTTATGACTGGAGCTCTGTGAAGCCTGGCACCGTGATGCGACTTTATCTTACCTCTACCGTAGGCGACGACTGGTGGTGTGTATCTCTACGTCACGGCGATGGTTGGAATGCTCTCCCCGATCCGATTCCAAGTCAGTATGACAACCCCGGCTCTCCTCTTGAAGTAGTACTCACGGCCGATGTTCTCGCCGACCTCGAGGCCAACGGTGGCCTCGTGATAACCGGTAGCGAATACCAGCTCGACAAGATCACACTTGAATAACCCAATAACTGTTTCATAAGATATGAAAACCATAGCTTCATATATTCTCGCTGCGATGGCGGCCACCGCCTTCATCTCATGCGACGACTCTCACAAACCTGATTGGAGCGAGACAGAGCCTTTCAATCTCTCGGTATCCTCTGTCTCTATCTCAGACGGCGCCACTGTGAGTACCTCAACCGGGTCAATCGAGGTGGTATATAGTGAAAATATCGCGATCAACTCTCTCGTGAATATTACCCTTAACTCCACCGATGTTTCATCGGTGGTTGTTGAGGATGGCAACAAACTTGTGGCCACAGTGTCGCTGCAACCGGCCACAGACTATGTTTTCAATATTCCCTCCCGCGCAGTAGCCGGTGTTGGCTCAAAAACCTTCGCTCCGGAGGTGACTATCAATTTCCGCACCGATGGCACCTCTCCCGCCCCTGCCGATAAGGTGATTGATAAGTCGCTGCTCACTACTACCCTTACCAACGCTGCTGCTTCCGACAAGGCCAAGGCTGTCTACCAGCTTCTTGTCGACAACTACGGTAATCATCAGCTCTCCGGAGCTATGGGTCAGGTGGCGTGGTCCACGGAGTTCTGTGACTATATCTTCGACTCTACCGGCAAATATCCCGCCATCGTAGGTTTCGACTATATCCACCTCGCATCCTCTCCCGCCAACTGGATTGACTATGGCGACATCACTCCGGTGAAAAATGCTTGGGATGCCGGTAGCATTCCGGCAATGACCTGGCACTGGAATGTACCTAAATCGGAAGATGACCCCTCTCTCGGCTACGATGCAAAGTCTGATGCCTTCAGTGCCGCGAATGTGCTTGTGGAGGGCACTTGGGAAAACCGCGTGGCCACAGCCGATGTGGAGAAACTCGCCGGCTATCTCAAACTGCTCAAGGATGCCGACATACCTCTGCTATGGCGCCCCTTCCATGAAGCTGCCGGCGACTACACATGGGGTTCTTGGTTCTGGTGGGGCAATTCCGGCGTGGAGACCACCAAGGAGCTTTGGAAATGGCTGCGAAATAAACTTGAGAATGAATATGGCCTCGACAATCTCATCTGGGTGTGGACCGTACAGACCTCCGACGAGGGTAAATCGGCCGACTTATCCAAGATCAAGACCGCATATCCCGGTGATGAGCTGGTTGACATAGTCGGTGCCGATCTATATCTCGAGCCTTTGTCAAATTCACTCGAAAATTTCCGTCTTCTATATGACCTCACCGGCGGAAAGAAAATTGTGGCTCTCTCGGAGTGTGGCAACCTTCTTGACGTTGAGTCGGCTTTCAACCAAGGCGCTCTCTGGAGCTATTTCATGGGTTGGTATGACCTCAAGGATGGAGCTTACGGCTTCCACGAATGGAACACGGCCGGCGAATGGAAAACCGTACTCGACAATCCGCTGGTTCTTAACCGGGGTGACTTCCGGTTCTGATCTCATCTCAATTTTTACAGGTAAAGAGAATCTCGGCAATTATAGCCGATAACTCGTTGCAAACAGGTTCAATTTCAGGCGTCCGGAGCCGAGGGTCCGGCTCTCACGACTCCGGATGCCATTTTTCTCTCCCCCTATTCCTCTCTCATATCGTAAAACTATCCCCTGACATTAAAAGAATGAAAACAGCTATAAAGATATTCACCGCTACAATGCTCCTCACAGCATGCGGCCATTCCAAGAATCAAGACTCTGAAACGGTTTCAATCCAAACTCCGGCGGAGGCTATGATTCAACTCCTCGATTCTACCGTTAATTCCGGTCGCTTCTATTTCGGCCACCACGACGACACTGCATATGGCTTCAATTGGAAATATGAGAAAGAGGGTTCCGACGTGAAAGCCGTCACCGGGGAGTATCCGGGACTCATGAGCTGGGATCTCGGAATGATTGAGCTCGACTCCGCTGCAAATCTCGATGGTGTTCCCTTCTCTTTTATAGCCGAGGAGATAGCCGCTCAAAATGCAAGGGGCGGAATCAATACCCTTAGCTGGCACCTGCGTAATCCCTCTAACGGGGGCGACTCTTGGAATGTCTCCGCATCTCCTCTTAAGGAACTAAATACCAACAAGGCACTCTCCGACACACTCGACATCTGGATCTCCCGCGCCGCCGACTTTATCCTCTCGCTGAAGGATAGCGAAGGCAACCGGATTCCTGTCATTTTCCGTCCTTGGCATGAAAACACCGGCAATTGGTTCTGGTGGGGAGCTGCGAATGCCACTCCTCAGGAATATATCGACATCTGGAAACGCACCCGAAAAATATTCGATGAGAAGGGTGTCGACAATGTTGTTTGGGCTTACTCTCCAGGCACTATCCCTTCAGCTGAAGAATATCTCGCCACATATCCCGGTGATGAATATATAGATATATTGGGAAGCGACATTTATCATTTCGGCGACGAAGCCGGACTGGATGAATACCGCAACATTGTTGCCGCTCAACTATCTTTCGTAGGGGAAGAGGCCAAGAAACGTGGTAAGATTCTCGCATTCACCGAGACCGGTCTTGAAGGTGTCACCAACGACAGCTGGTTTACCGAAGTGCTCCTTCCTCTCGTGGAGAATCAACCGGTGGCTTATGTATGCGTATGGCGCAACGCCAATAAGGAAGAGAAAGCTCGCCATTACTACGCCCCCTTCCCGGGACATACTGCAGAAAGCGATTTCCGTAAATTTCACGACAATCCCAAAACAATCTTCGTAAAATAAATTTCTTTCATAGGAATAATCTCCTGTTAAAAAATTACCCCTCTATAGAGGGACTATCTAAGTTTACACATCATGAATATATTCGAATACAGAAAAGACCTTATCCTCGGCCGCTACGAGGAACTGATAACCCGTCCCAACACTCCCGTGGAGGGAAACGGAATATTTGAGAGATACCAGAATCCGGTAGTGACCGCCGAAATGGTGCCTCCCTACTGGAAATATGATTTTAATCCTGCCTCCAATCCCTTCTTCATGGAGCGCATCGGTTGCAATGCCACTCTCAACTCCGGCGCCATCAAATGGGGCGACAATTATGTGATTGTAGTCAGAGTTGAAGGCAACGATCGTAAATCATTTTTCGCGATCGCCGAGAGTCCGACAGGTATCGATAACTTCCGCTTCTGGCCTCATCCCATCACTTTGCCCGACACCGACAATCCCGCTACCAACGTCTACGACATGCGCCTCACCCGACATGAAGATGGCTGGATCTATGGCCTTTTCTGTGTGGAGCGTCATGATGACACCAAGCCCGGCGACCTCTCTGCAGCCACTGCGGCTTGTGGTATTGCCCGCACAAAAGACCTCGTGAACTGGGAACGTCTCCCTGACCTCAAAAGCAAATCTCAACAACGGAATGTGGTGCTTCATCCGGAGTTCGTAAATGGCAAGTATGCGCTTTACACCCGTCCCCAGGACGGCTTCATCGACACTGGCAGTGGCGGTGGCATCGGTTGGGCTCTTGTTGACGATATATGCAATGCCGAGATAGATAACGAGATCATAATCGACTCCCGCTATTATCACACCATCAAGGAGGTGAAAAATGGCGAGGGTCCCCACCCTATCAAGACCCGTCGCGGATGGTTGCATCTCGCCCACGGAGTGAGAGGTTGTGCTTCCGGACTACGTTATGTGCTCTATCTCTACATGACCTCTCTTGAGGAGCCCTGGAAAAAGATTGCCTCCCCCGGCGGCTACTTTATGGCCCCCATTGGTGATGAATATATAGGCGATGTTATGAATGTGCTTTTCGCTAACGGATGGATTGCTGACGATGACGGCAAGGTGTTTATCTATTATGCTTCATCCGACACTCGTATGCACGTGGCCACCTCCACGGTTGATCGTCTTGTAGACTACTGCTTCAATACTCCGCAGGATGGTCTCACCACGAGCGAATCGGTAAAGACGCTCAACCGACTTATCGATTCCAATCTCAAGATCATTGATCCGAACAACTTCACCAAAATCTAACATCTGTCAATGGCTTCATTAAGTGAAAAAATAGGATACGGCTTCGGCGACATGGCTTCATCCATGTTCTGGAAAGTATTCAGCTACTATCTACCCTTCTTTTATGCCAATATCTTTGGTATAAGTCTTATCGATACAGGGGTGCTCCTGCTCGTAACCCGTATATGGGATGCTGTCAGCGATCCAATGATGGGCATCATGGCCGACCGCACCAAGACACGCTGGGGAAAATACCGTCCCTACCTTCTTTGGGTTGCCGCCCCCTTCTCCATATGCGGCATACTGCTTTTCACTACCCCCGACTGGAATTATGGTGCCAAATTGGTGTGGGCATATGTCACCTACATCATGATGATGACTGTCTACACCGGCATCAACGTGCCATATGGCGCCATGCTGGGAGTCTTGACCGACAGCTCGCAGGAGAAGACGGTGTTCTCTTCATTCCGAATGTTTTTCGCTTATGGAGGCTCATTCATAGCCCTTTTTGCATGGGACCCTTTGTGCAGCTTGTTCCGCGACAGCTTCGGATTCTCTCTGCAGTCGAGCTGGCAGGCCGCCATGATGGTGATAGCCGTGTGCTGCTTCGTGTTGTTCCAGCTTTGTTTCCGTCTCACTCGTGAGAAACTCTCCACGGTCTGTACTGCCTCACTCAGCAGCGACCTCAAGGCCCTTGTCACCAACAAACCCTGGTGGTTGCTCAATGGTGCGTCATTGTGCTACAATCTTTTCAGCACCGTCAGAGGGGCCACGGTGGCTTTCTTCTTTGTCGATGTAATCGGTGGCGAGCAGCACATCCATATCTTCTCTCTTTCACTCCTTTTCTACTCCGGTCTCTTCCTTGGAGTGGGTGAAGTGGCGAATATGATAGGGGTGGCTTTGGCTGTGCCCGTAACCGCAAAAATCGGTAAGAAACCTACATTCATTGCAGTCGACATACTGCTCGTGGTTCTTAGTGTAATATTCTTCACTTGTTCCCCGGCCTCCAATGCCGGGTTGCTGCTAATGCTTTTGTTGCAGATACTGATATCCGTACTCACGGGAATCATGTCGCCGTTAGTATGGTCAATGTATGCGGATGTGAGCGATTATTCGGAACTAAAGACACGAAGTGCCTCCACTGGACTCATCTTCTCCTCCGCCTCCATGGCCCAGAAATTCGGTGGGGCCATCGGTGGGGCAGCTGTGATGTGGCTACTTAATTATGCCGGCTATGTGGAGCGTCCCGAAGGTGTGCAGTCGCTTGAGATAGCCCAGCCTGAGAGTGCTCTCTCATGCCTTTGGATGCTGATGACCTTTATCCCGGCCGGAGTGGCATTGCTTTCACTGATAATTGTATGGCTCTATCCACTTGGCTCCAAAGAGATGCACCACATTGTAGAGAAACTCAAGGCTCAGCGTATGTCACCGGTGGCCGAACCGGAAATTAATTTTGCAGAATAACGGTATGGAAAAGAAGAAACTGTTACAGGAATTCAGCAAGCAACTTATCGATAATCTCTCGGAGAATATACTTCCCTACTGGATGGAGAGAATGAGAGACCCTCGCGGCGGCTATTTCGGTCGCCGTGACGGTCACGACTCTCTTGTGGCCGATGCTCCCAAAGGAGCTATTCTCCACGCGAGGATATTATGGACCTTCTCAGCTGCATATAATGCCACTCATAATCCGGATTACCTCATGGAAGCCCGTTATGCCTATGAATATATAATGTCGCATTTTATCGACAAAGAATTCGGTGGTGTCTTCTGGAGTCTCAATTCCGATGGTGAACCTCTCGACACTAAGAAGCAATATTACGCAATAGCGTTCACCATCTACGGTCTTTCGGAATATTATCTGGCCTCAGGCGAGGAAGAGGCGTTCGATACGGCATATCTCCTCTTCCTTGACATCGAGAATCATGCGCGCGACATGGAGAAAGGTGGCTATATAGAAGCTTCCACTCACGACTGGCAACCCATAGAAGACATGCGACTCAGCGACCATGACGCCAACGCCTCGAAGACAATGAACACCCATCTCCACATACTCGAAGGCTACACTGCCCTGTTGCGGGCTCTCCGAAAAAGGGATCAACTCACCGGTATTAATCAAGATGAGATTAATCAAGAAAAGGTACACCGCGTGACGGAGGCAACTACATCGCTTTTGAATATCTTCTTCGATCGCATCGAGAATCCTAAGACTCACCATCTCACTCTCTTCTTTGATGACGACTGGCAGAAATACGACGATGCCGAATCATATGGCCACGACATTGAGGCTTCATGGTTATTGCTCGAGACAGCTGAAGTGATTGGCGACACGGAGCTTTATCAAAAAGCCCTCTCCCATACAGCGAGAATAGCATTGGCCGCACTTGATGGACGTAAAGAGGACGGCAGCATGGTTTATGAACTTCATGAAGATGGCACTCTGGATGCCGACCGTCATTGGTGGGTACAGGCAGAAAATGTGATTGGTCAGCTCTACATGGCCCGATTCCATTCCGTACCCTCTTCGATAGAGATGGAAATGTGGCTTGAGATGGCATGGCATAGCTGGCGGTACATTGCCGACAATCTTGTCGATCCCACAGGAGAATGGTATTGGTCGCGCAAGGCCGATGGCACCATCAATCGCGACGACGACAAAGCCGGCTTCTGGAAATGTCCCTACCATAACTCCCGCATGTGTCTGGAATCCACCCGCATCCTCTCCCAACTCGACTAACCTCCACAATGGGGCTGTGTCGTAAACCTTAATTACGACACAGCCCCACCCTATCTCGGCATTCTTCGTCCTTTCTTGCAGATTTTGGTGTGCAATGATATTTTTTCCGGAACAGGCGATGAAAGTAAGCAGCATTGGCAAATCCGCAATCATAAGCAATCTCTGATATATTTTTATCTGTATGCCGCAACATATCCATGGCGCGTTCAAGGCGAAAGCTATTCATAAACTCTGAAAAACTCATTCCGGCATCATTACGCATAAATGTGCAAAATGCAGACTTATTCATTCCGACATAGGTCGCAATTTCATCAAGCGAGACATCTCTTGCATAATTACAACTACAGTAAATTCTGACATTTTCAAGACGTTGTTGCCTACGACTCAAGACATTGTTCTTTCCTGCCGACACGCTATTTTCAGCATTAGCCATCGTAATCAACAGTTCAATCATTTTCGGCACACGGGATGCCGGTGTAAGACCGCGCATAGACATTAACAAACCATACACTCGATTGTACGCTTCTCCTTTGAAACTTATAGCCTCTGTGCATGTCCTTAGCTTACTGACAATACCTTCCAATTCAGGAATTATAATAGCCAAACTATCAAGTGTGGATGTTTCAAAAAATAATGTGATATTTGCAATATTTCCTTCACTATCCGTATGTGAAGGGTCAAATTCCCAGACATGTGGTATATCAGGCGGTATAAGAATGATCTCTCCCTCCTCCATCGGCTCTGTAAGGTCTCCGATAGTGCGCTTTCCGACTCCACATATTACAAGAGACAATTCCCAGCGTGGATGGGAATGTCTTCCAATCTGTCGGTCTGGTGTTATACACACATCATCAAATGTAAATGCCAATGGGCTCATAAATAATCTTTTCAAAATGGACTAAAGGGATGGTATATTTTGGTTGCAAATTTAGTGCAATTATTTTAAAACATAGGTAAATTGAATGCAATTAATTGTCACTAATTTTGCAACAGATACTTAAAACATACTCAACTTTATGACATCGAAACCCATTCCCCTATCATCGAAACCGAGGTTCGAAATTCTTGACGGCCTACGTGGTGTGGCGGCCATGATCGTAGTGGCATTCCATCTGTTTGAAACTTATTCTCCCGGACCTAAGGAGCAGATTCTCAATCACGGATATCTTGCCGTCGACTTCTTCTTCGTATTGTCAGGCTTTGTAATTGGATATGCCTACGACGACCGTTGGGGTCGAATGACCACCTGGGATTTCTTCAAGCGTCGGTTAATTCGTCTGCAACCGATGGTTGTGCTCGGATCGTTGATCGGTGCCTTCTGGTTCTATTTCAGCGCAGCTCCGGGATTTGAACTTGTGATGCAGACTCCTTGGTGGAAACTGCTATTGATTCTCATATTAGGTTGTATTATGTTTCCGACTCCTCCCTCTATGGATATTAGGGGATGGCAGGAGATCAATTCCCTCAATGGTGCCCAATGGTCATTGCTTTGGGAGTATATCGCCAATATTCTGTATGCCTTGATTATAAGACGTTTTGGTCTCATTATCCTCTCAGTATTTGTAGTATTGTCAGCGTTCTTGACAATTGACCTTGCGCTAAATCTCGACACGTTCGCCCTGCTTGAAGTGCGAGCCTATGCCAAATACACTGTTATCGGCGGATTCGGATTGACTCCCGATCAGATTTACATAGGTATCTGTCGTCTACTTTATCCCTTCTTTGGAGGTTTATTGCTCTATCGCCTTAGCAAATGGCGTATCAACATCAAAAGCGGGGCAATGACATGGTGCTCTCTGGCAGTGGTGGCAACATTAGTTATTCCCCATATCGGTGGTGAGGAACATGAATGGCTTAACGGTCTATACTGCGCACTTATTATTCTGTTTGTTTACCCTGCGATAGTAGCTGCCGGAGCTGGTAGTGAGCTGATTGGACGTCGAACCACTGCTTTATGCAAATTCCTCGGCATGATCTCCTACCCTCTTTACATTACCCACTACCCGATGATTTATGTGCAGATGAATTGGGCGGCACAACATGCGGATGCTCCTTTAGGCACCCACATATGGGTGGCAGCAAGTATTTTCATCGCCTCCATTGCCGTAGCTTATGCAAGCGTTAAGGTTTACGACATCCCTGTGCGCGAATGGCTCTCCGAGAAGTTTCTCCATCCACATCGAAACACATCCAACCCTTCCTGAAACACCTAAAACTCCCACTGAAACATACACAAAATTTCCATGGGTGACATCTGCTTTGGATTTGAATAAGTAATGTAGTAACATGCTGACTATAAATCCAATGCAGATCCCACTGTCAATCCGGCAAACAAATCTTCCAATTCTGACTATTGAAGATAATCAAAAAAAATTTATGTATTGAGTGAACCATCTAACTCATGAAGATGTTATAATATCGTAAATCGGATGATAAGAAAGTAAATCTGATTTACTCGTTTCATGATGTTAGGTTAGTTTGAAAAGTATTATGGAAAACATTCAGCGAGCGGTCGATGTGAATCGATCGCTCGCTGGCATTTCAGACAAAAGCCTTCGATATTTCCCGATTAAGATTATTAATAGAGGGTGTTTTATCATACTCGCCCTACTCCCCTTCTTTTTTACTCTGATTTATCTCATCAATTCAACTAATGAAGTCATTGTTTAAATTTATTCATTATACTTGATTCTAAATTTATTGAGGAGCAATTTGAAATTGTCTTGAGCTGTCAAACAAGTATCCATGAGATAACCCTTTATCTTGGGCCAGTGCCGAAGTCCATTGTAATAGTACATTTTTAATTCATCCGTAATTATGAATGGCACATAACCACACCTTAAGCATTCACGAAACATTATTAATCTTCCAACTCTACCATTTCCATCTTGAAAAGGATGAATTGCTTCAAATCGTTGATGAAAATCTATAATATCCTCTAATGACGGTAGCCCCTTCGAGTGATATACCTTCAAAAGAGCTTTCATTTCTTTATGAACGTTCTCTGGTAAAACAGTATCACTTCCTCCAACTTCATTAGGGATTTTTTTATATTCTCCCACCCTAAACCAATCTTTTCTCTCATCTGAAGTTCCGGACTTCAAAAGAAAATGGAGATGTTTTATATACTTCTCTGTCAATTTGGACTCAGTATCTTCAATAATATAATCAATAGCTCGGAAATGATTGGTGGTTTCTATAATATCATCAACATTTATAGCCCCATCTACAACACCTATAGTGTTTGTCTCAAAAATATACCGAGTCTGATCATGAGTCAATCGGCTTCCTTCAATATGATTCGAATTATAGGTGAGATCTATCTGTACACGATGATAGATTCCACCACTGATATTACCGGTTTTCTGCTCTCTTAATATTAATAATAAAGGAGAGACTTTTATTATTTTCTTACGCTTTTGCAATTCTGCATCTGCCGGAATATTCCAAGTCTTGCCTACCAGATATGCTCCTTCTATCTTGCCCTGAGCGCAATAATTTCGAGCTGTTCGTTCCGAAACCCCATGGTTGGCAGCCCATTCTTTAACTGATATATACTCCATATCGGCAAAAAATCTTCTAAATTATTCTACAAAGGTAGTAAAACTTGCCGATATCGGCAAGTTTTACACCCTATCTCGACATTCTTCGTCCTTTCTTCTGAGGCCTTTTGTTGTATTGACTTAGAAATAAGCAGCTATACACAATTAATGAGTATTACCCTTAGTAAATTCTTCTTCATGTGCAATATGAAGATTATTACTAATTTTGCAAAATAAACGAGTAATACTAACATACCAAACAATAGTATTACCAACACACCAAACAATAGTATTACTAACACACCAAACAATAGTATTACTAACGCACCAAACAATAGTATTACCAACGCATTAAACAATAGTATTACCAACACGCCAAACAATAGTATTATCGTTACCTAATGATAAATATATCGAACCCTTATATGGGTTGAATCTGTATTCCTTAGAGAATGCTCTGATTGCAGCCTCACCGATTTATTATGAACGAGAGGAAATGTCTGCAAGAATTTGTCTGTCGATGATAAAGGATTCTACAGAAATACAACGATTAAATCCTATCAGATTAGGTCAGAATGTAGGGCATAATAACCCATTGAGATTGCAGCTCTTAATAAATTTCATTAAATTTGCGTCGTCATTTCAAATCTACCGACTTGCGCAGACTTGACTCAGGCACACTTTATGAAACATTATCTAAAAAATCATTATGAAACAATTTCCTCTTGTTTTATCTATTTCAGCTGCCATACTCTCTCTCAGTGCTGCCACACCCCGTGTTGTGAAAGCACCGGAATTTGAAATCGGGTCGTTCATATTCCGCGTAGGAGCCGTTACACTATCCGATACCGCTACCCGAATCGACGCCGACATTTACGCACGCCCCGACAACTACATTTATCTCGATACCAATTTCCGTATTGAGAGTCGTATCACCAACAAAATCTATCCCGTAAAGCGCATTGAAGGGTTGCCACTTCGTCAGCAGATATATCCGGGTGATTCCGCTCATCTTCGCGCCACGTTTGTATTCGACCCCCTTGAGTCAGTCGATTCCGTATTCGACTTCGTGGGACCGGATGGCTGGAACGTACGCGGGATTGACCTCAATTATCGCCCGAAAGGAATAACCACACACATCAGCGGCACCATTACCGGTCGTCCTTCCGCATCATGGATGGTGCTTTACCCGGTGGGTGAGGATATCCGTGTCAACAAATCAATCATCTTGCCTGTAGACAACGGCCATTTCGAGTATGATTTAATAACCTCTGACACTCTATCCTATGAAATTACCCCGGCAATCGATATACTCCACAGCTATGCTATATGTTATCGATTCATTACCGAAGGGGACACCGTATCCATAAATATCTCCGGACAAGATACCCCGCCATTTGAAGCTATCGAGGGGGGACCTCTGACTAAGCGTCTGTTAGATTTCTACGAACTTAAAGGAAAGCTATATAATTGCGATGAGATGGAGGAATACCACCGTCTGCGTAACGAGAAACTATTCTATGTTCCGGAAGTCTATAACTTAAGTGATCGTATCGGCGGTCTTGAATTAGGACTACCTGAACGTGACTCATTAATACAAATCGAAATAGAATTGAGAAATAATCCTGAGAGCCTCTCAGCGGCAGGGAAGAAAGCTCAAGCAAAGGTAGACTCACTCAACGCACTCGGAAAAGAACTGACATATCGCCGGTTGAGAACAGACACGACTCTGGCAGGACTCGCTTTTCTTGAATATTACTTTCTCCACGCTATGGAACCATCTGAATCTGACACTATTCTCGCTATATATAGGGATGTCTATGCTTCGCGTTTCCCTGACCACCCCTACTCTATTACAATTAATCAGCATCTGTCTAACGAGAAAGCGGAAGTGGGATGCCATTACCCTGATTTCACGGCTCCTGATCTCCAAGGCAATCTCCACCGTCTCTCCGACCACATCAAAGGAAAATATGCGGTGATAGACCTCTGGGCCTCATGGTGCGGGCCATGTCGTCGCCACTCGAAAGAGTTGATCGAGGTTTATGAGAAATGGAAAGACAAAGGTTTCACCGTTGTAGGCATAGCTCGTGAGAACGGCGACACTAAAGCTATGGAGAATGCTGTCGCTAAAGACGGCTATCCTTGGCTCAATCTTGTGGAACTTAACGATGCGGGCCAGATCTGGAACCGTTATCTCGCAGGCAATGGCGGAGGCAAAATCCTATTTGTAGACCCTGATGGAAAAATCCTTCTCATCGACAAAGAAATCTCCGAAATAGCCTCCCTGCTTGAACAATTGATGACAGACAACTGATCGCCATAATTAGTGCTGGGCAGGCTCCTTACTTTTTTAATAGTCGCTACTTTTTAATAGTCCGTTTCAATATAGTCTACAATTTCTTTTGGCAGGGAGTTTTCATACTCCCTGTTTTTGTAAACTATCATATTTGAATTTAATCCCGAATATCGTAACGGATTATCATTTCAAATTCTTTCCATCTCTTATTCTATCCAGAGTCCCTTTGCACTATACAGCTATCAGACCATATCGGAGTCTTCTGACCATATTGAAGGTTTCAGACCATATCGAAGGTAAGGTATCTGATAGAGGATGACAATAAGATATGGTAGGGAAAACAAATTGAAAAGTATATAAAAAAAGAAAGGGTGATAACCGCCTCGGTCGCACCCTTTAATAAGTTTCTACAGGTAAAAATCTTAAGGTAAAAAAGATTGTTTTTAGGTTCGGTGCAAAGTTAGGGTTTATTTCTCATCCCACCAAATATTTTTCGACAAAATGCAATAAACATGTTGTAAAACATATGTTTTTTACCCCCACTTGCTTAATTTTAGCTCATTTTCCGAAAAAACAGCGTAACTGAACGTGTGAATCCACTCTCCAAGCACTATCATCTCACATTCCTTCGAGATCTGCTCTCTACTCAAGATATGAACATGACCATAGATGAAATAGTCTATTTCCGGATGTGTCTTATGATAATCGATACTGAAATTTCTGAGTCCTGAGAGTATCTTCTCATCAGGCAGTCCGCGACCCTCTCCTTTCTTACGACTATGGCGACTCCAATTGTAGGCAAACGGAACGGTCCATCGTGGATGTATGCCACTGAAAAGTTTCTGGCATGTCTTATTACGGAACACTGAGCGCAGAAATTTAAACGACCTCTTCATCTTCCCCACTCCATCTCCATGTGTAAGGAAGAAAGTTTTATCTCCTATCCTCTCCGTAAGGGTACCGTCGATCACCTCCACACCCAATTCCGATGGTATATAGTCGTTGATCCAGATGTCATGGTTGCCGATCATCCATACTATCCTTATACCGGAATCGGAAAGCTCGGCAAGCTTACCGAAGAAACGTACAAATCCTCTGGGCACCACATAGCGGTACTCATACCAATAGTCGAGCACATCTCCTAAAAGGTAGATTGCATCGGCATCATGTTTAATATGGTCTAAGAAAGCCACCACCCTCTTCTCGGCCTCTCTGGAGTCGGGAAAATATGGAGCTCCCAGATGAAGATCACTGAGAAAATATACACTCATATAATTTATCTAATGTGCATATCCCCGCACACCTTAATTTTACAGGAAACCAAGTTCGAGCTTGGCCTCCTCGCTCATCATATCCTGATCCCATACCGGATCAAACACAAGACGAAGATCTACTTTCTCCGGTCCCTCAACACTCATGAGCTTCTGCCGCACATCCTCCATTATGAAGTCTGCTGCAGGGCATCCCGGCGCCGTGAGGGTCATATCCACATGTAGTGTCTTGGTGGCCGCCTCATAATCTATCTTATATATGAGGCCAAGGTCATAAACATTGACCGGAATCTCGGGATCAAACACAGTGCGGAGCAATTCTACAGTGCGGTTTGTAATCCGGAGTTCCTCAGCGGCAGCTTCCTCAATATTATTCACTGCTTCGTCTGAAGCTGTTGTCTTCTTTGCATCATCAGAAGCCACCTCATCCTTGGCGTCTTCC
This sequence comes from uncultured Sangeribacter sp., assembly GCA_964513775.1. Classification (GTDB taxonomy): domain Bacteria; phylum Bacteroidota; class Bacteroidia; order Bacteroidales; family Muribaculaceae; genus Lepagella. The sequence goes on from CAZEOI010000014.1 coordinate 23,456, forward strand.
ATTTGAGCGCCTGTCGCCATTTCAGGAAGGCCGCTCTCTGTAATTTCTTCTTTATTCTCTTCCATATTACAAAAGTAATAATTTTTTCATCAAATAGGCTCCCCACGACTCCATTATTGTAATTTTTTTCACAAACCATTCAAAGTTTAGAGAGCTTCTTTGAAAAAATACCGATAATTTTACCTAAATTTGCACTTCAAAGCCTCAACGCTTCAATATTAACAACAAATTATTAACTGCAATGAAGAATTACAAAAAAGTTATTCTTACTCTCCTCGTTGCCATTTTAGGCATGGGTGCGGCCAATGCTCAGCTCCGTTTCGGTGTCAAGGCCGGTCTGAATCTCAACAGTCTTCATCTCTCTAATGTGAAAGACAACCTCAAGGACGATAACAAATGCGGTTTCACCGCCGGCCTTATGACCGAGTTCCAGATTCCGGTGATCGGTCTTTGCTTCGACCTCTCCGCGATGTACACCCATATGAGTTCCGAAATCAACAATGGCAACGAAGAGGTTGGTCTTGCAAAAAACTTCCTTGAAGTGCCTATCAACATCAAATATAAAATCGGCCTTCCGGTGGTGTCAAGGATTGTAACTCCCTTTATCTTCACCGGTCCCTCTTTTGCTTTCCGTCTTGACAAGAATAAAGACGACGTTGCTCACTACATACAGACTAAAGGCACTCAGAGTGTGTGGAACGTAGGTATTGGCGTAGAACTTATCCGTCACCTTCAGATTCAGGGTGGCTATGGATTCGGCATGAACAATATCGCCAAGAAAGTGGCTGATGCAAGCTCCATCAACGCCAACTTCACAAAGCTCCGCAACAATTACTGGACTGTGACCGCCGCCTGGCTCTTCTGATTTCTCAACAGGAAATCCATAAATTTAACAGCAGTGCCGCAGGCACCGCATCATCTTTCTCCTCTCTCACTTTAACAAACAGAACTATCTATGTTTAGGAAATTAATTCTCCTGACAACAATCGTATGCGCCGCACTGTCGGCCTCAGCTGAATTTCGCTGGGGCCCGACAGCCGGCGTTAATTTCTCTACCCTGAAATGGAAGCAGCAGATCCTCGATACAAAAGGGCTCACCGGCTTCCAGGGTGGTTTGGCTGCCGAACTTATGATTCCGGGCATCGGATTCGGTATTGATCTCGGGCTGCGTTACGGAATGAACGGTGCCAAAGAGAATTTCGGCGACTTCAAGATATGGGAGTCTGACGGCATCAAAAACCAGAATGTATGGTTTCACACTATCCAGATTCCGGTGAACATCAAATTCAAATGGACACGCATGAACGGATTTGAGCAAACTCTCGCTCCTTTTGTGTTCGGCGGACCTGTCTTCTCTTTCAATGTCGCCACCAACAAACAGCCCGCTCTTGAACACCCTGCCGGATTCGTTGCGCTCCAGTGTGGCGCCGGCGTGGAGCTGTTTGAACATTGGCAGCTCTCCGGAGGATACTCATGGGGTGTATCTTATCAGGTGAACACCATCAAGCTCGACAACTACTCGGCTCAACAGAGAGGTGGATTCATCAACCTCGCCTACTTCTTCTGATCACCGGATCCGTATCATAAAAATTTTGTAAAAAAATTGTTTGCCGAAGTTATACTGCCTCTACCGATCTATTCCACCTTCACCTATTCCATACCCGCTGAAATGGAGAACATGGTGCAGATCGGATCTCGTGTACTCGTGCAGTTTGGCAAAAAGAAATATTACACAGCTATCGTAGAAGCCACCCACTCCAACCCTCCTAAAGGGTATGAGGTCAAACCGGTCATGGCTTTGCTCGATGCATCACCAATAGTCCGTTATCCACAGCTGAAACTTTGGCACTGGATAGCTGACTATTATCTTTGTAGCCCGGGGGAAGTTTATAAAGCGGCTATTCCAACCGGGCTTAAGCCTGAAAGTGAAACGTTCCTTTCCCTGAATCCTGATTACGAACCTGACTCTGAAAATCCGTTCCGGCTTTCCGACCGACAAGCTTTAGTGATACAGCTCCTCCAGCAGAAAAAGCGCATGCGCATTTCGGAAATAGAATCGGAAACCAATTTCAGCAACGTAACAGCAATTATTAATCCCCTGCTGGAAAATGGGTTGATTGAGATTGATGAAAAGGTGGTGGAACGCTACCGCCCGAAGAAAATATCAGTGGTGGAACTCACCTTCCCTCGTGGCGACCAAGACCGACTCCATGAGTGTTTCTCCATGCTTACCCGTTCTCGTCAACAGGAGAAGGCTCTTATAGCCTATCTCGACCTCTCAGGTTGGCTCAACCGCTCGAATGAACTTCACGAAGTGACACGCCAACAGCTCATCGACACATCTGGAGTGACTCCGGGTGTGATTCGTCAACTTGTGGAGAAAGGTATAATAAGAATAGTGAAAAAGAGCTTCAACCGCTTTGCCGCTGATTCCAATTCCTCTCCAATCTCTCTTTCTCCACTCTCAGAAGCTCAGGCCAAAGCTTTCAATGATCTCAAAGATGGCTGGACTCAACACAATATCCAGCTTCTACACGGAGTCACAGGCAGTGGTAAGACAGAAATCTATACTCACCTTATCGAACAAGCTCTATGCGACCGCAATCAGGTTCTTTTTCTCGTCCCTGAAATTTCTCTCACCACTCAGCTTTCCGACCGTCTGCGTAAAGTGTTCGGCCAACGTCTGCTCGTATATCATTCAAAATTCTCCGACTCTGAGCGTGTGGATATATGGCGACGACTACTCTCCACCAACGAACCACTTGTGGTGCTCGGTGTCAGATCGTCTGTTTTCCTCCCGTTCGCTCGTCTCGGACTTATCATTGTGGATGAAGAGCATGAGGCCTCATTCAAACAATATGATCCTGCGCCTCGGTATAACGCACGCGACGCAGCTCTCGTGCTCGCACGTATGCATGGGGCGAAATCTTTGCTCGGATCCGCCACCCCCTCTGTGGAAACCTACTATAAAGCCCTAAACGGGAAATATGGGTTGGTCACACTCTCCGAACGATTTGAAGGTGCCACTCTTCCCGACGTGGAGATTGTGGACATGGCCGACGCCCGTAAGAAAAAAGAGGTAAAAGGGATTCTTTCATATTCCCTGCGCAACAGGATAATGACAGCGTTGGAAAATAAGCAGCAAGCCATATTGTTTCAAAACCGTCGTGGCTTCGCTCCTGTCGTAGTCTGCGACCGGTGTGGCTGGAGCCCCAAATGCCGTGACTGCGATGTGTCGCTTGTCTACCATAAGAATCTTGACCTTCTGCGTTGTCATTACTGCGGATTCTCACAACAGCTTCCGAAACTTTGCCCGGCTTGCGGACAGAATAGCATACGCATCTTTGGATACGGCACGGAGCGCATTGCTGAAGAGATGCATAAGGAATTCGAAAATTTCCGTGTGGCCAGAATGGATCTCGACACCACCCGTAATAAAGATGCCTATCAAGAGATCATAGAGGAATTTGCCCGACATGAGACCGACATTCTCGTGGGTACTCAGATGGTGTCGAAAGGTCTTGACTTCGGCGACGTCACCGTAGTCGGAGTAGTTAATGCGGATACGCTTTTGAATTTCCCCGATTTCAGAAGTAACGAAAGGGCTTTCAATATGCTCGAACAAGTGGCAGGAAGAGCGGGACGACGCCAAGAGAAGGGCACTGTTGTGATACAGACAGCCAATCCGAAACATGATGTTTTGAAATATGTCAGAAATCATGACTATACCGGTTTCTATGAATATGAGATTGCCGACAGATCAAGGTTTGCATATCCCCCTTTTACAAAAGTAATCGTCATCTATATCAAGAACCGTGATGATGTGGCGTGCGATCGTGCGGCTGTCATTTTTACGATGGCTCTGCGCAAAGTGTTTGGCGACCGTGTGCTTGGCCCGGAAAAACCCTTTGTATCGCGCATTGCTACGTATTATCTTCAGTCAATAATGCTGAAAATTGAATCCGGAGCCTCTATGAAGAAAGTGAAAGATCTCCTACGCAATATCTTGGCATCCATTGCAACCGAACCTGACTTAAAGACCTCTACAATCTACTACGACGTGGATCCTGTCTGAATAGGAATCCTTTACTAAAACCCTATACCCTGATCCACAACTTCAATACCTACCCCAAACCATAATCCATAAATAACAAAACATAATCCACAAAATAATTTTGTTTATTTAAGTCTAAATTGGTAATTTTGCAAGTGAATCACTCCTCTGAATACCGACCTTTCGATTCTAACCATTTTCTTTCATGACACCTCTGCCTGACATCGCCCTGCATGACGATTTCGACCGTCTTCATCTGTGGCACCCATATACGTCAACACATAATCCATTGCCTACTTACAAAGTAGACCATGCTGATGGTGCCGAACTCATTCTTGCCGACGGCACCCGACTTCTCGATGGTATGTCATCATGGTGGTGTGTGATACATGGCTACAATCATCCTGCGCTGAATGAGGCGCTTAAGACGCAGATCGACAAGATGAGCCATGTCATGTTCGGTGGTCTCACTCATCCACCGGCTGTTGATCTCGGCAAGTTGCTCCTCTCGATTCTTCCCCCTTCAATGAACCATATTTTCTACGCTGATTCCGGATCCGTGGCTACTGAAGTAGCTATGAAAATGGCTGTGCAGGCACAAGATAATCCGCGTAGAACAAACTTCATCACCATACGCAACGGGTATCACGGCGACACCTGGAATGCAATGTCGGTGTGTGATCCTGTCACGGGTATGCACGGGGCTTTCGGTCCGGCCCTTCCGATCAGATATTTTGCCGATGCCCCCCAATGTCGCTTCGACGATGAATGGAATCCCGACGACTTCATTCCCATGCAGAAGCTTATCGATCAACACTTCGAAGATGTTGCGGCAGTAATTCTCGAACCAATCGTGCAGGGTGCGGGAGGCATGAGGTTCTACCATCCGCAATATCTTAGGGAGTTAAGACGGGCTTGCGATGAGAAGGGAATACTCCTTATCTTCGACGAGATAGCCACAGGCTTCGGACGCACAGGTAAGCTCTTCGCATGGGAGCATGCCGGAGTAGAACCGGATATCATGCTTATCGGCAAAGCCCTCACCGGCGGCTACATGACATTCTCTGCTGTTGCAGCCTCCTCCAAAGTGGCTTCCATGATCTCTTCGAGTCAAGCCGGCGTGATGATGCATGGACCCACTTTCATGGGCAACCCTCTTGCCTGCGCGGTGGCCCTTGCCTCAGTCAAGCTGCTTTTGGATTCACCTTGGGAAGAGCGAATAAAACGCATTGAAGAGATTATGAAAGAGCGCCTCGCACCTGCCCGGAATCTCCCAAATGTAAGGGAAGTGCGTGTGCTGGGCGGCATTGGTGTGATTGAGGTGGAGCAATATGTGGATTGCGGCGAGTTTCAACAGCGCTGTGTCAAGGAAGGTGTGTGGATACGCCCCTTCGGCCACAATTGCTACATAATGCCCCCTTATCTTGCAGTTAGCGATCAACAGGTGGAACGTTTGTGCGATTCACTCGTCTCGCTTGTGAAAGATCTTCCTCAGCAGTCATGAACATTCTTCAATCTTTACCCTGAAAAATCTATAATCCTAAACTAATCACCTTATTTTATGTCAGCATTCAGCGACATACTCGACCGCCTTAAATCAGAGAATCGTCTCCGGCAGATTCCGGAGATCCAGTCTTGCGACCTGATTGATCTTTCATCTAATGATTATTTGGGTCTCGCCTCACGGTCGGCAGAGTTTAAGGATGAATTTCTACATAGATTTTCTGACGCCAAATTCTCCTCATCCGCATCACGCCTTCTCTCCACCCAACAGAAATACCATCTCCAACTTGAGGAGTTTCTTGCAGCGCTTTACGGCAAGGAGGCTCTTCTCTTCAACTCGGGCTATCATGCCAACGTTGGCTGCATCGGTGCTCTCACTCTTCCATCAACTCTGTTTATCTGCGATAAGCTTATCCACGCTTCAGTGATCGACGGGCTCAAGATAAACGGTGCGAATTTCAAACGTTTTCCCCACAACGATCTCCAGACTCTGAGAAGAATCATTGAGAAAGAATCCGATAAATATTCCCAGATCATCGTGGTGGTGGAGTCGGTGTATAGCATGGACGGCGACCAAGCTCCTCTCGTTGAACTCGCCGAGCTACGCCGACAGAATTCCTCGGTAATGCTATATGTAGATGAAGCTCATGCCTTCGGTGTAGAGGGGCCTCGTGGTCTGGGGCTATGTGAGAAACTCGAACTCATAAATGATACAGATATCCTTATCGGTACGTTTGGAAAAGCCGCGGCATCTGTCGGTGCTTTCGCCATCGTGTCGGAAGAGATCAAGAGTACACTCGTCAATATGGCACGTCCCTTCATATTCTCCACCGCACTCCCCCCTGTGAATGTAGCCTGGAGCATATTGATGACTGAAAAGATCACCGGAATGGCAGCTGAACGAGAACATTTAAAACAACTCTCCCATAGTTTCTCCACTTCACTCTCAGTCTTGACTTCACAAAACGGATTCACCATCTCTCCGGAACAATCCTCTCAAATCATTCCCTACATTACAGGAGATGCAGCTCTCGCTATAGAGATAGCTGCAAAACTCAAAGAGGCGGGAGTCCTTGCACTTCCTATCAGGCGTCCAACCGTGCCTCCCGGTGGGGAACGAATACGCTTCTCGCTAAGCGCGGCGCTTTCAGGAGAGCAACTGCGCTACACGGCAGACATAATGGAACATATCATTAATATTCGGCGATGAAACGATGAAATATGAGTTTTTACATAAGGAGAACACCGGACGATTGATCATCATTTTTGCGGGGTGGTCAACCGGCCCGGACTTCTATCGCCATATTAATCTTCCGGGGTGGGATGTGATGCTTGTCTATGGATATTCCGACTTTCACTTCCCCTACTCCATTTTTGACGAGTATCCTACGGTAGCTCTATTCGCATGGTCGCTCGGAGTCTTCATGGCATCTAAAACCATACCTTTCGAACGCCTCTCCCTTGCCGTTGCTGTCAATGGCACGGAGACTCCTGTAAACGATCGCAGCGGAATACCTATCGATATATTCAAAGGAACTATTACCACCCTCAACGAGCGGAATCTGAAAAAATTCCGTATGCGTATGTGTGGCAACCAAAATTTCCTGCATATTTCGGAATCAGGTTTATTCCCCCCACTTTCAGATTCCTCCGACTCCGAACAAGATTCCTCCGACTCAAAGCAAGCTAACTCAGACCCCGTTTCGTCAGAGAGAGGCGAGAGTATAGCCCTGCTTAAGAATCAGCTTGAGTTTGTGGCAGCCGAGTCTACAGATGCCTCCGTTGATAACTCCACCCTCTGGCATAGGGTTTACGTTTCAACAGACGACAGGATATTTCCGGTTTCCGCCCAGAAAACAGCCTGGGAAAACCACCCCTCTCATCCGGAGATAATCTTGCTCAATGAGCCACATTATGTGGATCTTGACAATATCATACGCACGGCTCTCCCTGCTAAAGATAAGGTAGCCCTGCACTTCCATAAAGCTCTCTCCACATACGATGATCAGGCAAAAGCTCAACGAACCATAGCGGAGCGTCTCACCGATTTTCCCGGAGGGACACCGTTGCCGCCGAAGAAAGTGCTTGAGATAGGACCCGGCAGCGGCATATTCACCCGCCTGTTCGCACAACGTTTTCAACCGCAGGAGATAGATTTCGTAGATCTATACCCTCTTCCGCATTTCGGGGTGGCTCCAAACGAAAACTATTTTGCTGCAGATGCTGAGGAATGGATATCCACACGTAGTTCCGGAAGCTACGATGCAATAATCTCCGCCTCCGCAATACAATGGTTTGCCAATCCTGAATTGTTTTTCAAAAACGCGGCACGCCTGCTGAGGCCGGGAGGACTTCTCCTTTGCTCCACATTTATTCCCGGAAATCTCTTTGAGATGAAAGCCGTAAATCCATTCGGACTAATCTACAGGCGCATCGAGGAACTTGAGAAGATGATCGGGAAATTCTTCATGTTTGCCAAACTTGAGGAGGAGGAGATGATAATCAGGTTTGAATCGCCACGTGAAACTCTCCGACACTTGAAAGAGACTGGTGTAGGTGGAGGTCTTGCCACCGGTCGCTCTCCAAGAGAGCTTCTCGCTGTCACCCCTCTCTCTCTAACCTACCGCCCTCTCTATATATATGCTGTCAAAACGCCGGATACCACATCCGACACTTTAAGCTCGACACAATAAGTATGTGTCATAAATTAATGATATAATTGATTGGTGACATATAAGGATGAGATTTGAGACCGTTTTGAAGGCGTAATAGGGTTCTATTATAACTGAAAAGCGGTTTCAAAGATCGCCTTAGAGGGCGACAAGAAATATATTAATTAATTTGTGACACATACTTAAACAATAAACCTTAAACCATAAACCTTCAAACACCCTGCATGATTACCACACTGCTTATCATCTTCATCGTAGGCTACATCATGATAGCCTCCGAGCATGTGCTACATGTGAACAAAGCCACATTCGCACTTATCATGTGTGCCCTTCTTTGGGCTGTCTACTCCATGTGCAGCCACGACCCCAATATCTCGACTGAGATGGTGGAGGCTCTCGGCGACACTTGTGAGATCGTAGTTTTCCTTATCGGAGCCATGACAATCGTGGAGCTGATCGACCGTTACGGCGGCTTCCACATTCTCGTCAGCAAGATCCACGCCTCCAACAAGCGTAAACTTATGTGGATTCTCGCTATGGTAGCGTTCGTACTGTCGGCTGTGCTCGACAACATGACCACTACAATCATCATGGTTATGATGTTGCGCCGTATGCTCGCCGATCAGAAAGAACGTTGGACATTTGCCTGCATCATTGTGCTCGCGGCTAATGCCGGCGGTGCATGGTCTCCTATCGGTGATATCACCACTATCATGCTATGGATGAAGAACTACGTTTCTTCCGTAGATCTAATCGTAAACCTTCTTCTCCCGTCGCTCATTTCGGTTGTTGTGCCTGTGCTTATTGCCAGCCATATGATTCCCGCCGCTCCGATGGAGCCCCTCAACGAGCAGGATGAGCGCGTGGGCTATCGGCTTTCCGATCATCATAAGGGTCTCTCAGTCCTTATTCTCTGCTGTGGCGTGGCCGGTCTTCTTTTCGTACCGGTGTTCAAGGCCACCACTCACCTCGCTCCCTACATGGGCATCATGCTCTCTTTAGGTGTGCTCTGGCTACTCACCGAGCTCCTCGTGCGTCACTACGGTCTCGATGGCAAGATAGAGGGACGTGTTTCACAGGTCATCTCAAAGATAGATATGTCCACCATCCTCTTCTTCCTCGGAATACTCATGGCTGTTGCCGCACTTAGCCAGGCCGGCATACTCGGCGACCTTGCAGGTTGGCTTAACGAGACTTTCCACGATGTCTACGTCATCAACGGAATCATCGGTGTGCTCTCATCAATTGTAGACAACGTGCCTCTCGTGGCAGCTTGCATGGAGATGTACCCTGTGGCTAATGAAGCTATGGTGGCCGCATCAAGCGATCCCACCTACATGTCGTTCTTTGTTGAGGATGGTCTATTCTGGCATCTTCTTACATTCTGTGCCGGTGTCGGTGGCAGTATGCTTATCATTGGTTCGGCAGCCGGTGTAGTGGCTATGGGTATTGAGAAAATACCCTTCATGTGGTATCTCCGTCGCATCACATGGCTTGCATTCATCGGTTATATCTCCGGCATCGTCGTAATCTGGCTTGAGACACTCTTCCTCAATATCTGATTGCAGATACCTCTATCAATTCAGATACTACTATCAAAAAGAATCACCCTCCGACAAATCATGATCCGTCGGAGGGTGATTATTTTGTAAATATATCATCCGGTAGAGCTTGTAAAATTCAAACTGCCTCTACATGAAGATATTTAAACTTCATTATAAGACAACATTCTTTCAACTGAATCATTTACAAAACAGGCCCGTCGGATTCGACGAGCCTGTTTACTTTATGTATCTAAGAATTTTTAATTCCTAACTTTGGGAGGATTCTTACTTACGGAGAGCCTCCTCCTCGGGAGTCATCTCAGGATCTACGCCCCAGCTCTGAGCAGCGAGACGCTTGTAGTTGTTGTAACGCCAGAGAGCGTTGTCCTGAGCTGCCTGGAAGAGTTCCTCGGCTGCATCGGGCTGCATCTTGAAGAGAGATGCGAAACGAACCTCTCCCTTGAGATAATCCTTAAACTTGCTCCAATCGGGCTCTTTGCTGTCGAGTGTGAAAGGATTCTCACCCTTGAGCTCATTGTCAGGATTATAACGCCAGAGGTGCCAGTAGCCACATTCCACAGCTCTCTTCTCCTCGTCCTGAGCACGTCCCATGCCACCCTTGATGCCATGGTTGATACAGGGAGAGTAAGCGATGATGAGTGACGGGCCATCATAAGCCTCAGCCTCACGGATAGCCTTGAGAGTCTGAGCATTGTCAGCGCCCATAGCCACCTGTGCCACGTAAACGTAGCCATAGGTAGTGGCGATCATGCCGAGATCTTTCTTGCGTACACGCTTGCCGGCAGCAGCAAACTTGGCGATAGCTGCGATAGGAGTAGACTTCGATGACTGGCCACCGGTGTTGGAGTAAACCTCAGTATCGAGCACGAGGAGGTTGACATTCTTGCCGGATGCGATCACGTGGTCAAGACCACCGAAACCTATATCGTAGCTTGCACCGTCGCCACCGATAATCCACTGGCTTCTCTTGGTGAGATAGTGAGCGAGCTCAACAATCTTCTTACCATTCTCGCAACAGGGGCAACCGTTCTTGGTGACTGCTGCCACCAGAGCCTCACCCTTCTCTCTTGAGAGGTTGGCATCCTCACGGGCCTCAAGCCATGCGGAAGCTGCTGCCTTGATCTCCTCGGGAGCCTCTGCACTTGCCACGATAGCATTGCAAGCCTCTACAAGACGGGCACGCATCTTCTCATATGCGAGGTTCATACCGAGACCAAACTCACAGAAGTCTTCGAAGAGTGAATTAGCCCAAGCGGGACCCTGGCCCTTCTCGTTGGTAGTGTAAGGAGTTGATGGAACGGAACCGGAATAGATTGATGAGCAGCCGGTAGCGTTTGCCACAACCTCACGGTCGCCGAAGAGCTGAGTGATAAGTTTCACATAAGGAGTCTCACCGCAGCCTGAGCATGCGCCGGAGAACTCGAAGAGAGGCTGAGAGAACTGGCTGTTCTTCACGTTAGCCTTAATGTCTACGAGCTTAGCCTTTGAAGAAACCTCCTTCACGCAGAAGTCCCAGTTAGCCTGCTCAGCCACCTGAGTTTCCTCATGCTTCATGCTGAGAGCCTTCTGACCCTTCTTGCCGGGACATACCTCCACACAGTTGCCGCAACCGAGACAGTCGAGCACGTCAACCTGCTGAACGAAGCGTGAGCCGGGCACGAACATCTTGCCGATTGCAGGTATGGAGTGATCTTCGCCAAACGGAGCTTTTGCCATCTCCTCGGGAGTGAGCACGAACGGACGGATAGCAGCGTGAGGACAAACGAAGGAGCATTTGTTACACTGTATACAGTTCTCGGGATTCCACTCCGGTACGAAAGCTGCCACACCACGCTTCTCATAAGCGGCTGTGCCCTGACGCCATGTGCCGTCGGCATCATCCTTGAAGGTAGAGACGGGGAGAAGGTCGCCATCCTGAGCATTGATAGGCATCACGACATTTGTGATAAACTCGGGAGCGTCAACTTTCTTAGGCTCATCCTCGGGAAGCTCTGCCCATGCGGGATCTACGTCAAGTTTCTTATACTCGTTGCCACGGTCTACAGCGGCATAGTTCATGTTGACGATATTCTCACCCTTCTTGCCGTAAGACTTAACGATGAATTTCTTCATCTGCTCAACAGCGAGATCAACGGGGATCACCTCGGTGATACGGAAGAATGCACTCTGGAGTATGGTGTTTGTGCGGTTGCCGAGACCGATCTCCTGAGCAATCTTAGAAGCGTTGATATAGTAAACGGTGATGTTATTCTTAGCGAAGAGTTTCTTCACCTTGTTGGGAAGATTCTTGGCGAGCTCCTCACCCTCCCAGATTGTATTGAGAAGGAATGTACCGTTGGGCTGGAGACCACGGCATACGTCATACATGTGGAGGTAAGCCTGAACGTGGCAAGCCACGAAGTTAGGCGTAGTCACAAGATAAGTGGAGCGGATAGGCTCGTCGCCGAAACGGAGGTGTGAGCAGGTGAAACCGCCCGACTTCTTGGAGTCGTAAGAGAAGTAAGCCTGGCAATACTTGTCGGTATTATCGCCGATAATCTTCACAGAGTTCTTGTTGGCACCCACAGTGCCATCCGCACCGAGACCGTAGAACTTAGCCTGGAACATATTCTCGTCGCCTACGCTGATCTCAGGGAGAAGGGGGAGTGAAAGATAAGTCACGTCATCCTCTATGCCGATTGTGAAGCCATTCTTAGGCTCGGGAAGAGCGAGGTTGTCGTAAACTGAAAGAATCTGTGAAGGAGTGGTGTCTTTTGAGCTGAGACCATAACGGCCGCCTACGATGAGCGGGGCATTCTCCTTGCCATAGTAGCAATCAACCACGTCAAGATATAGAGGCTCACCCTTGGCACCAGGCTCTTTCGTACGGTCAAGCACAGCGATGCGCTTTGCAGTGGCGGGCACTGCAGAAAGGAAATGCTTCGCTGAGAACGGACGATAGAGGTGTACGCTTACAAGACCTACCTTCTCACCTTTGGCACGGAGATAGTCGATGGTTTCGCGGATACACTCTGTCACTGAACCCATGGCGATGATTACACGCTCAGCCTCGGGATCACCATAATAGTCGAAGAGACCGTAGTTGCGGCCGGTGATCTTCGAAACCTCCTTCATATAGTTCTCTACGATCTCTGGCACTGCATTGTAATAGGGGTTGCAAGCCTCACGGTGCTGGAAATATACGTCGGGGTTCTCAGCCATACCGCGTGCCACAGGAGCATCAGGGTTAAGCGCACGCTTACGGAAAGCGGCAAGAGCCTCCTGATCGATAAGCGGAGCGAGATCTTCCTGAGAGATAGCCTCGATCTTCTGAATCTCGTGAGAGGTACGGAAACCGTCGAAGAAGTTCAAGAAGGGAACGCGGCTCTTAAGGGTGGCAAGATGAGCCACTGCTGCGAGGTCCATAACCTCCTGAACAGAGCCTTCTGCCAACATCGCGTAACCTGTCTGGCGGCATGCCATCACATCCTGATGGTCGCCGAAGATGGAAAGCGCATGAGAAGCGAGGGCACGGGCCGACACGTGGAACACACAGGGGAGCAGCTCGCCTGCTATCTTATACATGTTGGGGATCATCAGAAGAAGACCCTGTGAAGCGGTGTAGGTTGTGGTGAGGGCACCGGCCTGTAGAGAGCCGTGGACAGCACCTGCCGCGCCGGCCTCACTCTGCATCTCCTGCACGAGCACTGTCTCTCCGAAAATGTTCTTCCTACCTGCGGCTGACCAATCGTCGACATATTCTGCCATTGTTGACGAAGGGGTAATCGGGTAGATCGCAGCCACCTCAGTAAACATATAACTGATGTGAGCGGCAGCCTGGTTACCGTCGCATGTCAGGAATTGCTTTGCTTTGCTCATAGTAACGTTTTGTTAGTAATATTTGAATATTGTTCACTCTGTATAATATGCCGGAAGTCCGTTTACCTATGATTCCTACAAGTTGCGAAGCTGCCGGCTGATTGCAATACATCTGCAAAGTTAACTAATTCAAATCATTTATTCAAACATATGCCCATCTATTTACATCTTGCGCATGATTTTGTCAATTATTTTTTGCTAATTAATGACTTAATTTAACACCTCGCTCACAAAAAGAGCGGACTCACCATAGTGTGCCCGCTCTTCAACTATCTTCTTTCTCAGCCGGTATAAAAATGCCGCTCGGTCGGTATCTCTTCACATTGCCCAAGCAATTATTAATCTGCCTGAATAGCGTGTCGGTTCTTTCTACTTCAATGCCGTGATGCGGCGTTTCTCACCTTTGAGTTTTTTGCCGGAGATTGCATTGAGAAGCTTGTTTGCCACATCCGCCTCAACAGCCACCAGAGCATAGTGGTCATATACGCTGATCTTTCCTATCTGAGAGGCTTCAATTCCCCCCTCCTTTACAAGGAAACCCAATATATCGCCACGCGACACCTTCTCTCTTTTTCCCCCTCCTACATACAGCGTCTGCAATCCGCTGCGAAGGTTATTTCTCACAGATGCGTCCAAATGGCGGGTGTCATCAAATTCCACGAACTCTTTCACATCCTCATCAGGACCGACAAGCACGTAGACATCACCATCCTCCTCCACTCGAGCCGTTCGCCCGTTGCGATGGGTATACGCCTCCGTAGTGAGCGGCTGGTGATAATGAATCACAGATGCCACCTTCTCTATATCAAGACCTCTGGCTGCCAGATCGGTGGCCACCAACACTGGACGGCTGCCGTTGTTGAATAGAGCTACGGCTGTCTCTCGTTCCCGTTGATCCAAAGCGCCATGATAAAGCACGGCATCCACTCCATTTTTCTTTAAGAAATCGGCCACTCTCTCCGCACTTTCCCTATGGTTGACGAATATTATTGATTTCTCCGGTTTACCATCAGTTGTGATATTGTGGAGCAATGTTAGCAAAGTCTCAAGCTTATCCTTACCGTCGGAATCCACGCGATGCACTCTCATTCGCTCCTTCAACGACTTATTCTCTCCCACAAAATTGAGTGTGACAGGATTGGTAAGATTAAGGAATTCCGGCAGCACATCGGCATTTGTGGCTGAGGTGAGGATGAAACGGCTTACATTCTTCATCCTCTTTGTAAGCTTCTCCATCTCCTCCTCGAAACCTAACTCCAGCGACTTGTCAAACTCGTCAAGCACAAGAATCCTCACCGGCAGAAGATCGATATTACGTCTCACGGCATGGTCAAGGAGTCGGCCGGGTGTAGCCACCACTATATCGGGCACCACCTTGAGACTGTTGACTTCATCCTCTACGTTATGGCCGCCATACAGAGCCACGACTCTGAAATCACGTCCCACCTCTCTCATCACCCCTGCTATCTGCATCACGAGCTCCCGGGAAGGTGCTATCACCACACACTGCACTCTGCCGGTGGAGGGTTTCATCAGTTTCATGACGGGAAGGGTAAAAGCCAGTGTCTTACCGCTACCCGTGGGCGACAGCAATATTATATCTCTTTGTTCCGATGCCTGAGCCATCATTTTTATCTGCATCTCATTGAGTTGCTCTATGCCAAGGCGATCTCTCACCGCCGGTAAAAATTCCTTTTCTCTCATAAACTTTTGGTCATAGTTTTGACCGGTTTGGGATTGTTAAATCAAAATCTGAAGTTTCCTAAACTTCTATGCTTATGTAGAATTGCCTAAACATAAGGTATACCGTGGTTCTTGACAAGGGATTCTCCCTATCCGGCTTAGCCTTAAAGGAAGCTGAATCCAAACAAAATTTTAGGCAACCTCACATTGAATGTGTGCATATCACAACATACACATCAGTTTATAAACATATATAAGACGAATATGGTTTCGTGAGGAGAAAGCAACCATAGTTTTGAGCAATCAGTCAGATAATTCAGCGATTAACTATGATATCTGCGACCAGTCGACACTGCGGGCGAAGCGGAGACGAAGTTCATTCACTACAATTGAGGCAGACCCTTGAGAGAGTTTCACCGATGGCTCATCCGGCTGTGAAACAGGAATGGCAGTTGAATCGGTGGATTGAATAGTAGGACTTGATAATGACGTCGATGCGGATTGCGAAGCGGCTATGAGTTGGGGGGTGCCTCGAAGCACATCTTTAGCCACCTCTCGGGCTCTTGTGAGAATCTGACCGTCACGGGCGAGATCTGAAACCCTAAGGTTAAATGCCAGACCACTTTGCTGAGTACCCTCCATATCACCCGGTCCTCGAAGTTTCATATCCGCCTCGGAAATCAGGAAGCCGTCGGTGGTCTCAGTCATTATGCTCAGACGCTTCTTGGTGTCGGCGCCCGAATTGGCCTTCCCCATAAGGATGCAATAGCTCTGGTCTGCTCCTCGGCCCACCCTGCCTCTCAACTGATGGAGCTGCGAAAGGCCGAACCTCTCTGCATTCTCTATCACCATAACCGAAGCATTAGGCACATTCACACCAACCTCTATCACTGTGGTGGCCACCATTATCCGGGCCTCTCCCCTCACAAAGAGATCCATCTGTGCATCTTTCTCCGCAGGCTTCATCTTGCCGTGTACGAAGCAGACCCGAAAACTCGGAAAGGTGTCACATGTGCGTTCGTAACCCTCTTCAAGACTCTTGAGGTCAAGTTTATCATTTTCTTCAATCAGAGGATAGACAATATAGACCTGCCGACCCTCCCGTAGCTGTGAATAGATAAGACGGTCCACTTCATGACGGTTGGAATCATAACGCAGGAGCGTAGTGATAGGCTTGCGTCCCGGCGGCAACTCATCGATCACCGACACTTCGAGATCGCCATACACTGTCATGGCAAGAGTGCGTGGAATAGGTGTGGCTGTCATCACCAATACATGAGGGGCCACATCATTCTTGGTCCACATTCTTGCTCTCTGGGCCACACCGAATCGGTGTTGCTCATCTATCACTGCTAAGCCTAAACGTTTGAACTTAACGGTATCCTCGATCAGTGCATGTGTCCCTACAATAATGTCTATATCTCCCGATTCGAGTCCTGCGTGTATCTCTCGTCTGGCGGCTGCACGGGTGCTCCCCGTAAGCAAAGCCACCCTCACCCCTATCGGCTCGGCCCACTTGCTAAGTGTCTCGTAATGCTGGGTTGCCAAAATCTCTGTAGGAGCCATCAATGCTCCCTGGCAATGGTTGTCTACAGCCATAAGAAGAGACATGAAGGCCACCATTGTCTTGCCGGAGCCTACATCCCCCTGAAGGAGCCGGTTCATCTGTCGCCCGGTGCGCATATCGGAACGAATTTCACGAATCACCCTCTTCTGTGCTCCCGTGAGCTCAAAAGGTAACACATTATAGAAGAATCCGTTGAATTTTTCGCCGATCGTAGGGAAGGTATAGCCCGGAATCCTCACACTCCTCTCCATGGAATAGCGCAAGATATGCATCTCCACATAAAAGAGTTCCTCAAACTTCATCCGCTCTATAGCCTTCTGAAGCTGGCGGGCATTGTCAGGGAAGTGCATCTGGCGTAAAGCCTCCCCTATAGGCATGAGATGTAGTTGCTCCACTATCTCCTGCGGCAATGTCTCGGGAATGGAGGAAAAGCCGGGATGTGAGAGCACGTTGCTGATAATGGTCTGCACCAACCGCATGGAGAATCCCTTCTTCCGCATATTCTCCGTGATGGTATATACACCTCTGAAACCGGTGGGGGGCTTGGCCGGGTCATACACCTCGATTTCCGGATGCACCATGGAGTAGCTGCCTCGATAGAAAGAGGGCTTGCCGAAAATCACGTAATCCACCCCCGGTTTATACATATTTTGTATAGCCTGTATCTTCGAGAACCATACCACCTCCATAAGCTTTCTGCCATCAGAAAATATACCCTGAAGACGTTGCTTCGCACCCTCCCCCTCTTTATTGAAACTGATGAATTGACCCTTTATCTGCAAAGCTGGGAGATCAGCGCCATCAAGCTCAGCTATGGAATAGAACCGGCTTCTGTCGACATGACGAAACGGGAAATAGTAAAGCAGATCGCGGAAGTTCACGATCTCAAGTTCGGCTTTCAAGGTCTTCGACCTCGCCTCTCCCACCCCTTTCAGAAATTTTATGTCTGTATCGAAAAAAGTCACTTCTATCCGAATTTAATCTTGAAGTTATTTAGTGCGTGAAAGTTATTTAGTGCGTGAAAGAAGAAGAGCTGCTATCTCTATATCTCCCGGATTAGTGATCTTCATATTCACGCTGCTCCCCTCGAAAAGCACAGGTTTCCATCCGGCAGCCTCAAATGCACTTGCATCATCTGAGAACACAGCCTCCGGCTGGCGTGCATAGGCCTCCTTTAGCAAATTCGAGCGGAAAACCTGGGGTGTCTGCACCGCTACATACTCGCTGCGGTCTACTGCCTTACTTTCCGTCCCTGATATTTTACGCAAGGAATCTGTGACAGGAATGGCCGGCACGGCACCACCTGATTCAAAAGCGGCAGCCCAACCGCGGGCTATCATCCCCACGTCTGCAAGAGGCCGGGCTGCATCGTGAATTGCAATCAGGATATCATCCGAAGCAGGAATTGCTTCTATTCCATTTTTTACAGATTCAGTACGCGATTTACCACCGGCTATGACATCATGACGGTAGCGCTCCTCCTCCGGCAACGAATCCATTAGAGCCTTCCATTCATCGAAATAATCGGGATGAAGCACCACCCTGAGTCGAGTCTCCGGGTCTTCGTCATAAAAGGCCTTCAAACTCCACCAAAGCACCGGTTTGCCCAGCAACGCCCGAAATTGTTTAGGGAGGCCACCGCCTAAGCGAGTGCCCTCCCCTCCTGCTACTATTACTGCATATTTCTTCATAGCATGACTGTTCCATTCATGAAGATTGGCCCTGTATAGCCACTCTTCCTGAACGTTGATCATTACATATTCATACCGCCGTCTACCTGAATCACCTGACCGCTTACATAGCTTGAGAGGTCGGATGCGAGGAACGTAGCCACATCGGCGATATCCTCGGGCTTGCCGCCACGGCGCAAAGGTATCTTCTTAACCCATTCCTCACGCACATTATCGGGAAGAGCGGCAGTCATTGCTGTCTCAATGAAGCCCGGAGCGATAGCGTTGGCGCGTATGCCACGTGAGCCCACCTCCTGTGCTATGCTCTTGGCAAGTGCGATAAGGCCTGCCTTGGAAGCGGCATAGTTAGCCTGACCTGCATTTCCGTGAACACCAACCACAGAAGCCATATTGATGATTGAGCCGTGACGCTGACGCATCATGATAGGAAGAACGGCGTGGATAAAGTTGAATGCCGACTTAAGGTTTACTGCAATCACAGCATCCCACTGAGCCTCTGTCATACGCATCATCAGGCCATCTTTAGTGATGCCGGCGTTATTGACGAGGATATCGATCGAGCCGAAATCATTTTTCACCTCGTTCACTACCTTCTCGGTGTCGTCGAAGCTGGCGGCATTTGATGCGTAAGCTTTACATTTCACACCATATGCCTCGATTTCCTCTTTTGTTTTCTCTCCATTCTCATCAATCACAAGATCGGTGAATGCGATGTTAGCTCCCTCTGAAGCAAATTTAAGAGCGATGGCTTTGCCGATGCCGCGTGCGGCGCCGGTGATCAAAGCGGTCTTTCCTTCAAGCAGTTTCATTATTATATAGTTTTGGTAAGTTTGTTCTTAATAAATGTTTAGAATTCCACGATGAAGCAACCACAGGAATAGCCTCCGCCGAACACCATCAAGGCCACTTTATCACCCTTCTTGAACTTATCAAGATTCTGAGCGAGCACAAGTGCGCAAGATGCTGATCCGGTGTTGCCGAGTGTCTCGATATTGTTGAGGAAATCATCAAGCGGCTTGTCAAGCTGATGAGCCACCTGTGCCACGATACGCTTGTTGGCCTGATGAGTGATGAGCTTGTTGATATCTTCGATTTTCAGCCCTGTGTTCTCAAGTGAATGGCGAAGAGCGTAGATCATATATTTGCAGGCGTGGATAAACACATCCCGTCCATCGGGCATTGAGATGCCATCCTCTCCCGGGCGGAGTTTCACACCATCCGGACCTTTGCCGATATCGCCGAGACCCTCTGTGAAGATATCGAGAATCTTGAGGTCGTTCTCACTCTGGCGCTCCTTGCTCACGAAATATGCCACTGCGCCGTCTCCCCAGAGATGGCCGGCCTTATGATCTTTGTCGTTACTGTAGTAGGTATTATGCTCCGAACAGATGAGAAGTGCCTTCGTGGCCTTTCCGGAAGCGAAATATCCCTCTATAATCTCCAGACCGTTGATAAAGGAGGAGCAGGCCGATGATGCATACACAGCCTTTGCCCCATGAATGCCGTAATGACGCTGCGCTACATGGGCAGGTGTGGCCACGGTGTCATAAGCGGAATAGAAAGAGGCTACGATCAGATCCACCTCTTTGATATCATAAGGAAGCTTAGGAAGAGCGTTTTCTATAGCGTCAATAGCCATAGTGTCGACATTTTCATCGGCAGCCGCCTTTGAACGTGTCGAAATACCGGTGCGCTGAAGAATCCAGCCCGGTTCCAGACCGTTGAGATTCTCGAAATATTCGTTAGCAACTCTTCCTGATGGCACATAATGGCCGATGGCATTTATATACATATTTGGCGTGATTTAGTCTGTTGTGGAAAGATGTTTGTTATCGCTTTTTGATACCGTTGAGTATCAATCCGGAAATATACTTTTTAAGCATCTCCTTGTCGATACCCTCATCGGAGAGTGTGTCTCGGATATAAGGAACGTCAAGTCCGTGAATGGCCTGGGTGATAATCACTGCATACTGATTCAGATTGCTGATTGCAAACACACCCTGCTCCACACCCTGCTGGAGTATCTCGCGGAGCATGGCTGTCTCTTTGCGGGTGATTATCTTTCGGGCTCTGTCCACCTTACGCACGTCTCGGAAGAAACCTGCTCGCAAAGAGCCGTTGCGCGAAACTATCTCCTTCATAGTCTCGAATCTGCAATCTACATACTCCAGAAGTTTCTCCTCCGGCGATGTATCGCGTGCCACAATCATCCTCAGGCGTGTCAGAAGCTGATCGGTCTCGCTCTCGATCACGGCGTTGAAGATATCGCGCTTGCTGCGGAAATAGGTGTATATCGTGCGCCGACCTTTATCGGAGGCCGACGCTATGTCGTTCATAGTCGTGTTCTCGACCCCTTTTCTTGCGAAAAGCTGCCGAGCCACCTCTATGAATTTATCTCGTGTCTTCAGCACCATAGACCGTGGGGTTGGATTGTTGAATTTAAATTCAGAAAAAGTAGGATTTCCTTACTATGGTTGTGTGCAATTTTGCACATCATCCAATTTTGTGAGCAAATTTAACAATAAATTTCCATTCTACCCTAATTTTACGACAATTTTAATTAATTTTGTCAATGAATTGTCACCATCCCAATATGCGGCATGGTGCTGTTCAACCACCTTTTCATCTGACCACACCATTGAAATTGTGCCGGCTGGTATTGGTATTCATGGAGCCGGAGCGAATTCATAGTGAAAAACGTTTATTATATGTTTGACAAAGAAATTTACGAAAAACGTCGCCGTCAGCTCAAAGAGCGCGTAGGCAGCGGACTGATTCTTCTCTTCGGCAACGACGAAGTTGGTTGCAATTATGAAGACAACACTTACGACTTCCGTCAGGATTCCACATTCCTATATTATTTCGGCCTCCCGTTTGCCGGGCTCAACGCTATCATCGATGTCGACAATGACCGCGAGATAATCTTTGGCGATGAGCTTACGATTGACCATATCGTATGGATGGGCACTCAGCCTACTCTCCATGAGAAAGCTCACCGCGTAGGGGTCGACACCGTGCTTCCCGCTCTCGCCTTGCGCGACGCGCTTGACAAGGCCCGTGCCGCCGGACAGAAGATTCATTATCTTCCCGTGTATCGTCCCGAACATAATGTAAAACTATTCAATCTCCTTGATGTTCGTCCGGGTGCCGAGCAACCCTCTGTCCCCCTGATCCGTGCAATCGTGGATATGCGCAACCATAAGCAACCTGAGGAGATCGAGGAGATCGAGCGCGCCTGCAACGTTACAGCCGATATGCACATAGAGGCCATGAAACAGCTCCGTCCGGGAATGCACGAATATGAGCTCGCTTCGATAATTCAGGGTGTGGCAAAATCCAACAACTGTCCTCTCTCATTCCCGATCATATGCACTATCAACGGACAGACACTCCACAACCATTATCACGGCAACCTGATCAAGCCGGGAGATATGGTGCTGATTGATGCCGGAGCCGAAACCCAGATGGGCTATGCAGGTGATATGTCCTCAACCATATGTGTCGACAAGACATTCACTCCTCGCCAGAAGACCATCTACGATATTCAGGTGGCCTCTCATCTTGCGGCTGTGGATATGCTTCGTCCCGGAGTGCCATTCGTTGATGTCTACGAGAAATCGGCAGAGGTGATCTGCGATGCCCTCAAAGGCCTCGGCATCATGAAAGGCGATCCGAAGGAGGCTGTGAAAGCGGGAGCTCACGCTATGTTCTTCCCCTGCGGTCTTGGCCATATGATGGGTCTTGACGTTCACGATATGGAGAATCTCGGCGAGGTATATGTAGGTTACGACGGACAGCCTAAGAGCACCCAGTTCGGCCGTAAGTCACTTCGGCTCGGTCGCCCTCTCGAAGAGGGATTCGTGCTCACCATCGAGCCGGGCGTCTACTTCATTCCGGAGCTTATAGACCTTTGGAAGGGTGAGGGTCGTTTCAAAGACTTCATTGACTATACGGAGCTTGACAAATGGCGTGACTTCGGTGGCATCCGCAACGAGGAAGATTATCTGATCACCAAAGATGGCACTCGCCGTCTCGGCAAGAAGATTCCTCTCACCACAGAGGAAGTGGAGGCTCTACGCTGATTGCGCATACTCCCCGCATAGTCCACTCTATTTTAACCAATCAATAAAAAAGATGTCGTGGAATCTCCATCTCCGGGATTCCGCGGCATTTTACATAATAAAATTGATTTGATGAAGTCTTCTTCCAAACCTCTGTTATTAGGGAGTCTTGCCGTCTTAAGCTGGTCAACCGTGGCCACAGCGTTCAAGGTGGCTTTAAATCATATGTCAGTGTTTGAGATGGTGTTTGTGGCAGTACTGACAGCTCTTGTCATATTCACCATCTGGATGTTTGTAAGCAACGGATGGCGACAGCTGAGAAATCTCACTCCTAAACTTTGGGGTGCTTTTGCCCTGTTAGGTCTGATCTCTCCGGTGGCTTACTATCTTGTGCTTTTCTTAGCTTATGATTACCTGCCGGCTCAGATCGCACAACCGGTCAACTACACTTGGCCAATCCTGCTGACCATTATGTTGGCATTCATCCACCGCACCCCGATACCGTTGATGAAATATGTAGGAATGATCATCTCCTTCGCCGGAGTCGTGGCGATCTCGGTAGGAGGCAAGAATCTTCCGGGAGGAGTGTCGGTATTAGGTATCGGAATCGCAATTCTAAGTGCTTTTCTCTGGGCTCTCTACTGGATCGTAAGCGACCGCCTGAAAAACTCGATAAATCAGGTGGGCACCCTGTTCCTAACCTTTGGATTCGGCATGATATATCTTTTGATAGGATCTTGCTTCATCCCCCTGTCGCATCTATCCACAGAGGCTCTCCTCTCCGGTGCCTATATCGGAGCTTTCGAGATGGGCATACCGTTCATTTGCTTCGGCATGGCAATCCGCACCACTGATAACCCCACATTAATCAACCAGATCTGCTACCTCTCCCCCTTCCTCTCTCTTTTCTTCATCTCAATGATACTGGGAGAGCCTATAATGCCGACCACCTATCTCGGCCTCATACTCATTGTAGCCGGGCTTATCTTCAACCAATACATAGCCGATCGCCTCACAAGCCGTAAAGCTGCTGTTTAAGCTGCTAAATATTTCTCTCCAAAAGAGAGTTGCCATATTAAAAAGTAGCGGATATGGATATAGATATATCTACATCCGCTATTTTTTTATTAATCACAATACCCGATTGTAGGTATATTTCATTTTACCAGTCTATTTGAAAAATTTTTGACAGGATGCAAGCTTCAGCGCCGCATAGAAATGTATGCCACTTGCATCTTTCATTCAAGAAGTATACGGATATCGCCAATTATTACATCTCTCCCAATACATTAATAATCACCATAAAGACAAAGGCCTCGCAGAAATGCGAGGCCTTCGTCTTTATGTATATCTTCCTTGCTCAGGGCTCAGTCAACTGACATATAGATTGAACCCGGCTTACTTATGTGTCAGACGACGGTAGGTTTTGAGAGCTTCGTCACGCACGGCGGCACTCTGCTTCTTATCTTCGCTCATAGCGAGAGCTACCTTCGCAATGTCGTCTCTGCGGAATGATTTGTTAAACCATCCGAGAGCCTCAAGCAAACCTACGGTGATAGCCTCATCTTCATGAGGCTTCTGCAGAAACTCCAGAATATCATCCACCATATAGTGCATGTTGGAATTACGGAGCGTACGTATTTTCTGAAGCTGCTGTTTCACTGTCAGGCTGTCGGAATGACAAAGTTGCTGAGTGCCTGTCAGTCTTTCAGAATCGGCATATACATCAAGTGCATGACCGATGTAACCCTTTATCTTCTCCGGCTCCATATAGTCGGTCTCATTGTAGATCTGATCCAAGGTGGAGAGCAACAGCTTGCAGGGATAAACTCCGGCAGCATTCTGCACTCCGAACTCAATACGCTCTCCGGTGTTGTTGCGCTGGCCTACGCTTACAAGTGCCCGTGCAAGCTCTTCATTGCCACACTTGCCTATGAAATTTACAGCAAAACGCTGAATAAGCTCGAAACTGTCATCGACTGCCATATCAAGACACTTTATGAAGTTATCATCAGCAATCTCAGAGAGCAGCATCATAGCCTCCATACGCACCACTTCTGAGTTATCATTTTCATATGCCTTCAGCAAAGCATCGCTATTGATAAGAGAAGCATCGGTGAGTTGGCGCAATGCCATTGCTCGCAATGCAGGATATTCACTGTTGAGGTATCCTTTCCACTGAGCCGGATCTCCGGCAAGAAGTGCGTTGACATCCACACCTCCGACAGGAGATGTGAAACGGAACGTAGGATCTCCGATGAAATGGCTCTCAAGATAAGGATTCATCTTCACAAGATTTCCGGCACGCATACCCAAGCCTACGGCTCCGATATAACGGTCGGCCCACTTGTCTTGAAGCACATTCACACTGTTGGCGATCGCTGCCACTGTCTTACCGTTGTCGAAAATATAGGCGCCGCTTATATAACGGGGCCGATGGAATGAGCCGTTGTAGCATGCATCAAGAATCACCATACGTGCATCCGGATCAAACGCTTCGAAATCCTCCACATATATATTGAGTTTACGGTTCTCGATAGAATCCTTCTCTGCTTTACCGGGAGCATCCTCCTCAGTCATCCAATCAAAGGGTATCCCGCCGAGATTTCGCGCTATGCCGGCCTTGACGGAATCATCCGGTTCACCTTTGCCACGATGACGACGATATACATACGTGGCATATTCCTTCACGGCGTCCACAGCCTCTAAGGGAGTTTCCAGATCCGGATCATCATTGAGATATTCTATCTCCTCCCCGCCATGATGGTGAAGCAGAGCGATGTCGAGGTTATCACGCTGCAGCTCGTTCATGAGACGGGTCTTTACCGAACGGTCACGTTTGTGGTCTATATAATCTATCCCTTGTCTGCGGGTGTGCATCCACGGAAAATTCTGCAACAATGCACCCTTCTCATCGATACGGGCATGAACTGACTCCGACACATAGCCATGACCGCTGAAATAAAGAATATTATCTACGATATTAGCCTCCTGCTTGGCCTGCACTGCCTTCTTGAGATAGTGGCGGATCTGCTCATACTTGTCAGTGCCGTTATCCATGGGATGTATACGTCCTGTATAAATTTCAGGTGCCAGGTATTGCGAACCCTCCGGAGCGAGCGAGTAATAATACCATTGGGGATTTACAGAGTCGCGTTCGATGAAACGGAACTGAAGATCGAAGTCGTCATAGAATCGGTCGGATGCCACAGCCCATTGATCGCGGGGGAAGGCAGTCTGATCCATCTTCAGAGCTGATGCCATATGCTGAGCATCCTGCACTCTCACCACAGGGATATCACCGATAAACACGGCTCCCTCAATCGGATTGGATTTCGCGTCATACATCTTCTTCAGACGCATACGCAGTTTTTCAGGATTGTCAGTGTCTTCTGTCACAATTATCGGGTTCAGGCCGTCGGCCTTGACAGCAGCTGCATAAGCATCTACCTCTGTCTTTGCCTCCTTGTAGCTGGCTGGATCAATCACAATGGCGAATCCACGTTGTTTTACAGCAGCGCCGGCCGACAGCGCCACAAGTATTGCCAAAGAGGCTGATATATGTTTTTTCATTTTATTAGTCAGTTTTGAAATTTTAAATTAACCGGTTGACTGTCTGCACAAGCTCTCTCCTCACTTTTTCCGGCATCTCCGGGCTGTTGATCATCTCGCGGCAGAAATTGATTATATCGGCACGACGGATTGAATTTACAAACCATCCAAGTGCCTCTGCCATATTTACGCGCACCTCCTCCGGATTCTCATTATCGGCGATGACCGCGAAATAATTATCCAGATAAGGATGATAGGGATTATTCCGCACTGTGCGAATCTGCATTATGCGGCTACGCTCCTTCTTACTCTTGTCGGTGATGGCATTGTTAGTTTCCACGACACGCTCACGCATATGCCCGATCCAATCCATCATCTCAGCCCTCTCTTTAGAGGCATTGTAACGGTTGGCACCCTTCCCGGCATAGTAGTCGTCGACGGCCGCCACCACATCGTCAAGGTCAAAAAGGATAAGCGAGGTGCCGAGCGAACGGTTCACTCGCGCACGCTCTCCTCCGTCGATGTATGCCTCGATCA
The DNA here is from genome assembly GCA_964513775.1 of uncultured Sangeribacter sp. Lineage (GTDB taxonomy): Bacteria > Bacteroidota > Bacteroidia > Bacteroidales > Muribaculaceae > Lepagella. The sequence continues at coordinate 50,199 of CAZEOI010000014.1, forward strand.
TAACCGGAAGCAGCGATTTGTCACCGATATTTCCCGCATAGTCGGCGCTAAGACGTGCCACAAGCTCATAAGGATCGTTGATACCCATACGCACGGCCTCCAGGAAATCCGCATTGTTATATCTACGCAATAATTTCAGTGCCTCCATACGGACAGTATTGAAGGGGGAGGTGCGATAAATTTCCAACAGCTCTGGAGAGAACTTGCCATTGCTGTCATTATCCGCTATCATGCGCATCGCGAGTGATTGCACATCTGCATAAGGAGAGCCGAGCAGCGAACGCCAGTAGGCCACATCATTCTTGCGGAGTGTGAGGTCAGCTGCCAATGTGTTTGCCTCCACAGGTGTGAATCTCACAGTAGGATCACCCTGCATGTGTCCCTCGAGAGTTGCTACCAGTCGGTTGTATTGACCTGCCCGCATACCGTGTGACAAGAGACCTGCCATCTCGATAGTCCAGCGGTCTTGAAGCACATTGCGGGTGTTACCCTGCGTCACCACAGTGTTGCCGGCGTTAAAAAGATAGTCGCCGGCTATATAATCATCCTCATGGAACGACCCGTTGTAACAAGCGTTAAACATCACCATCTTGGGATTGGTGGTGCGGTTATGAAGCTCTGTCGATTCAATATTGATTTCCAAAGCCTCAATCGAATCATTGTTCCAATATTCAGGATTGTCAAGATCACTGAAGAAATCCGGAGTGAGCGCATACTCTTTGGAGAGGGCTGCGATAATCTCATCCTTGGGAGTCCCTTTAGCCTCTTCACGTTTAATACGCTTGTATAATGTATTGCGTATATTATCGTAGCGTGAGGTTAAAGAGGTGCCGGGCGCGGAGCCATTGATATATTGGGTAGTCGGTCCGCCATGCTCATGAAACATAAAAATGTCGGTCTCCGGACGTTGAAGCTCCTCATAGAGCTTATACTTCATCTTAGGATCCATTCGGAAGTTCCAATGCTTGAACCCCGTGGCTTTATCAAATGCCTTGGGGAAATTCTCACGATAGGCTTTCTCTTCGTCGAGCCACGCTATCAGACAGTCGGAATTATAACCATGACCATTGAAAACCACCACATGATCCACCGGATCATTCTTCATCGCATCCTTTGCGGCTGCGGCCTTGTCAAGAAACGCTGCGATAGATTTATGGGGATCTCCGCCAAGCTGTTTGGGATAGCGTATGCGTGATGAATACCATTTGGGTATAGCCCACTGTGGTGATTCCTCGGTAAGCTCATAGTAGAAGAGATGCGGTTGCTCCTCATCTTGCTTCAGGAAGCGGAATTCCATCTGTGGCACATCATAGAAACGGTCTGTCGGCACTGAGGATTCAATCATAGGGAATGCCTCCTCATCCATCTTGAATGCGGAGGTGTTGTGTTGTGCATTACGCACCATGGCCACGGGTATATCTCCCACCAGAACGAATCCTTCGAGAGCAGGCTGCTCATTACCGAGATTGACGATTGCCTCGCGCACCTCATCAGGATTGGCCCAATCGGAATGTATCACATATGTAGCGAGACCATCTCGCTCCACAGCGTCGCGGTAACGTTCCAACGATGGCAATGTAGCCTTATAGGTGGCTTCATCCACAACTATGGCAAAGGCTGTCGGATTCCCATTGGTCTTAGGAGATTCAACCTTAGCGACTGCTGCGTTAGCGCTTAATGTGGCTGCCGCGCCAAGCAGAAATATATATAACTGTTTCATCGGGGGTCAGTTTTTTAAGCGGTTATAGGTGCGTTCTGCAGCGAGCTTCAAGTCTTTGGACGCCTTGGGCTGTTTCATAATTCTCTCACAGGCAGCCATAATCTCAGGCCGCTGATAAGAGAGTGTGTACCATGCTAAAGCATCGAGCATCACCAGCTTTATCTCCTCATCCTCCTCCGGATCATCGATAAGCGCCAGATATTCGGGCACACTTACATGCACAGGGGTGTTACGCAGAGACTGGATATAAAGCTTGCGCCAAGTTTTCTTAGCATTCTTGTCAAGGATTGTCTCGTCGTCGCTCTTCTGCATCGCATTTGATTTGCGCAGCTTCTCTGCAGCTTCATCCGTACGTCCGGCAAGAGCCTTCTCTACGGCTCCGGCGCTATAGCAGGGCATCGAACGCTCCACATTGAAAGGGATACGGGCCGACATATTGTCGTCGCCGTGGATCTTTACGAGAAGTGGCACATATTCATCCAGACCCACCTGACCCATGCGGGTCACAGACTGACGACGGATAAACTCATAAGTGTCGTCCATCGCTTCTGCAAGTATCATCCGGTATTCGTCGCCGTTCAGCAACTCCAGAAGATGCAGGGCCGTGTAACGCTCCATAGGAGCCGGTGATGTGCGGAAGGTAGTGACAAGCAGCTCCGGCAGACCGGGATATCCATTGGCCCAAAGACGATGGAGTGCGGCCGAACGAACATCGGAATACTCCGATTTGAGCAGCTCCAGCACCCTCTTCTCATTGTAAGGCTCACGAAGGATCTCAGCACCATCTATACCATCCACCGAGGAGGTAAATCGGAAGGTAGGGTCGCCGGTGATATGGCTCTCAAGAATATTGGTGAGCTGTGCCCACTGCCCTACCCTCGCTCCGAGCCAAAGCATACCGAGAAGTTCATTGGCCTGCTTATCCTGAAGCACATTGACACTGTTGGCGAATGTAGCTACACATTTGCCGGGCGACATTATGTAGCGCCCCGCTATATAGTCGGGCTCACGGAAATCGCCGTTATAGCAAGCGTCGAATATCACCATCCTGCTGTTGGGAGCCATCTCATTGATATCTGATAGCACAATACCCCTCTTCAGGTCTGTAATAGAGTCAGCCTCGATCATCTCCGGAGAATTATAGTCGTTCCACCAGCTTTCATCAAGACCCATAGCCTTATATTTTGCGGCGAATTTCTCAAGATCCTCGGGAGTTTTGTTGCGGCGTGCCAGTGAACGCAGATTCTCCTTCAAGAGAGAGATATGGTCGTTGAGATAATCAGATGCCGGGATCCCTGACACATACTGACGCTCGGGAAGTCCATGTTCGTGGAAGATACTCAGGTCGAGATCATCGCGTCGCATCATCTTCATTATATCCTCCTTAGGATAATCGGCAAAATTATAGCGCATGAAACGTGCGCGTCCGGGAGCTGACGGCAAATCAAATGTGCCGGGCATCTGCTGACGGAGATTATATGCCTCGGAAGACCATGCTGTAAGTGAATTGCTATAGGAACCCTCTCCGGTATAGGAGAAAAACTGATCAAGTTTATTGGCTTCCTTATGCTGAGCCACAGCCTTTTTCAGATAGCGGCTTATCTGACTGTGATGATCCTCATCGTCCCCCACTCCCCTTATGCGTGCCGAATAGATGTCGCAGTTTATCTGCTGGGGAGAATCAATGGCCAGATCATAATAGAAAAACGACGGATTGACCGAGTCCTGACGAAGATAGTCGAACTTCAGATCAAAATCGTCGTAAAAGCGATCGGAGGGAACGGAGGACTCGAAAAATGGATAAGCCTTCTCATCCATCTTGAATGCGGAAGTGAGATGCTGTGCCTTGCGTATCATAGGCACCGGCACATCGCCTATAAACACCACACCCTCAAGGTTATTCTTCTTATATAGCTTCTGTATGGCTTTCTTTACCTGTTCGGGCGACTTCCAGCGGTCATATACAATAAAAGTCGGCAGACCCTCTGCTGAAAGGGTTGCCGCATACTCTTTGATTTCATTGCCACATGCCTGCCACGTAGGGGAGTCGGTTATGACAGCAAATGAGGTTTTCTCGATCTTGGCGTCTGGCTTTATGACTGTCTGGGAGTAAGCGGTAGCTCCCAGACAGGTCATTGCCGATGCGCCTAACAATAATCGTAAACGCATATTAGGGTTTTATTATGGAATTATTAGGTTATCTATCAAGGCATAAACTTCCGGATCAGAAATTTACACCTACTGCCACATTTATGTAGCTGCGATGATTGAAATCGAAGGATGATGTCTTCACATAGTTGAATTCAGCTCGTGCGAAAGCATTCATCTTTTGCGACTTGCTTATCTGCTGTGAATATTCTGCCGAGATATTGAGATTATACCAGTTTGAAGTGAGATATTGCTGGTCAACCGTCTCAAGTTGAGTCACTGTGGGATAATCCGCATTGACACCTCCGTATTCATACTCACCGGAAAGGTTGCTGTTGTAGCCGCCTCCTAATGCTACGAGTAGACGACGGCGCAACGAATTTCCTAACTTGGCATTATACTTTGCAGTGAGACCATAGTAGAGATTTTCCGAATTCTTGATTGAATTGGGCAGTATATATTCATCGTCAAGCTTGGTAAATTTCACTCCGGCATCCACTCGCCAGACATACTCTACTCCTCTGTTGCGGAGAATAGAATAATCGCCACCCCACATCTGGGTCTTATAAACGGAACGGATGTTGCGTGCAATGTCAACCCATCCCAAGAAGCTGTCGGAGTTGTCATACTCATTGATATACTGTATGCCATTCATCTTGCCGGTGCTACCTGAGAGATTCACATAGTTATCCCAAGTGTCGCCTTTGAAGCGGAGACCTGCACCGAAATTCCAGATGCGATCATCGACACCGGCATCTTTCTTGGGCACTGTGCGGTCGCGGTCGAAATTCTCTACGCGGCGAGAATAGTTGGCAGATACAATTGCATCTAGACCGTCATTTTTGTAGTTATACTGGAAACCACCCCCAAGTATATGACCATGATAGTCCATCGTCTCACCATCTCCGATATTCATTGAAGCCACTCCAAGTCCGTAAAGCACATAATAGGTCTGAGCGACCGTAAGATTTATGTTCTGCATTCGTGAGTCCTCTTTCAGTGCGGAATACATGAAGTTGGCTCCTATGCTATTGTGCTCATTGATCGAATAGACCACACCCGGAGTCACCTCAAGCTGGAAATAGCGGGTGTCTACTCGCGGATCGAGCTGCTTTGCGGCAATATAGGCTTTGTAGGCGCCTTCCACACCGAATGCCACCTTTCCCCAATAGAGAGGTGTGGAAGCGCGAAACTTCATATTATAGTATTGGTTTCTCCAATCGCTGAGATGCTCATCAGCCATAAAGTAAGGCATTCCCCGATAGGGATCGGCGATTGAGGCATTGAAACCGGCCTGATTGATATTTCTCTGCTCAAACGAGAATTCTCCCCACACGAAAGCATTCTGAAGGTTGATGAATCCCTCGCAGTTCACTTTGAGGCTCTTCTGGTTCTCACCCTCCTGAGGACGATGGAAGTTTCCGTCAATGATATCATAACTGATGGCTACTTCCGAATAGTTGTCGGTATTGTCGAGTACGGAGCCGGCGGCATTGGTGGTATGAAACCACAACTTCTGCTCCTTGAGCTTCTCAAGAGCCGCAGCCGTATATCCCTGAGCCAACACCTGAGGAGTGATGGCTCCAAGCATCAGAATGGCCACACCCCCTTTTATTATATTGTTGTTCATTATAATTTCTGATATTGCTAAGTTGAGCCGTTTTAACTATCTACATCATTATGGATTTCAGCAGTCTTACAACAGCTCCATCTTTATGAAACTTATTATTTGAGAGTATGGTTCCAAGCAGGCATTTTGGAGTGACGGTGAAGCACAGGCACAACTCCCGATTCGAAGTCATCGGTGGTGTTGTTTGTATCTTGATATGATACAGCTCCGTTCTCACCCAAAATTGGATTGCCATTGGCATCGGTGACAAGCTTACGGGTGATACCTATGCCGAGATAAGAACCGTTCATCGTGCAGAAACCGGCATCGGCAACAGCGGGAAGATTCTTGGCATCAACATACGATTCATTACGTATAGCCTCTACCGCATCCACTATGTAATGCACAGGCACCTTTGCATATACCGAAGAATAAGGGTCGGCTTGATTAGGAGTCCTGAGAGAACTATCCATGATAGGATCCCATAAATCACCCTCGGGAACTCGGAAAATCACGTATCCTGTGCCAAACACAGATGTGAGATACTGGAACGGTAGGTTTGTGGTGCCATCATTATATACAATCTCCATATCGTAAGCGGGCTGATCAGGATAGCTTGGATTGTTGGTGTTAAACTCGAACTCTGCAGCAGAGCAATCCACCGGCGATGTAGGATTGTAGATTGAAAGACGATGATCGGCCGCAAACTGAGCCACCACACAAGACTCTCCCGGCTGGAGAGGATATTGGGTGCCATCGCCGGGGAAACGCCAAACATAGTCAGCATAAATATATTCATCATCCGGGTCCGGCCAAACGGGGCGCACCTTATCGAAGTCAATCACACCTGTATTGGCGAAATAAAGACCGTCGAGATATTGCACCTCATCGGTGTTGTTGGCAATTTCATAGAACTGGTCGCGGAAATAAGCGAAGGCGTCAACAGGTTTCGAACCACAGTAATATATCTCGGAAAACACGAGCTTTCCTTTGGCAGAACCTCTTATGCCTATCTCTACTGCTGAGGAGTTGATGATATCTGAATTCAGCTTGCTTCCGGCGAGAAGGAACTCTTCCCCCTCTTCGGAGAAACCTTTACCGGATACGTTTATTGTGTAGATGCCGGGAACCACCCCTGACACGACACAACTCTCTCCGCTGAATTGCTTCTCATAGTGAAGACCCTCTCCATAATTATCGAGCCTCACAAGCATTTCATCGCCATAATCAATATCGCCGATAAGAGAATTGAGGCTGATTGTCACATCAAGTGGCTCTACGTTTGAGGTGTCGCCCAATTCATTGAACTGATTGCAAGATGTCAGCCCCACGGCAAATATCATGGGTAATATATATTTCTTCATTATTGTAATTCTGATTAGAGTGTTAATGCAAGCTCAATACCGAAATAGAAGCGGTTGTTGAGCAGGATATAAGAACCCGGATTTCTCTTCGACTCGCGACGAGGATAGCTGCGGAACATATTGTTGGCGAAGAACGACACGCGCAAAGCATCACCAATCTCCTTGGTCACATTCATATTGAAGCAGAAATAGGGCTTGTAGCTCTCGCGCACTTCGAGCGGATGAGTCACCACCTTAAGCATGTGTCCGTAGCCGGCTTCACGCATCTCCTCGGCAGTGTTGTATTGTCCCGGCTCGAAGAACACCGGTTTTCCTGTCTCAAGCGACATATAGCCGATAGGAAGCTCATCATTGCCATATTTACCCCAGTTGGCATCTTTCCAAACAGTCTGGCCTGTGAGTGTGATTACAAAACCTATACGCGGAATATTATGAGTGATGCGGAGAGCTGTGGAGAACTGCTCATCATAACGCTCCGTACCCTCATTTGAGTAGATTGCAATATCCTTACGGCTTGCTGCGGTCATGTTGCTTGTGGCATCATAAAAACTTAACGCTGTGGAATGAGCCTTACTTTTCATCCATGCGCCATTGAGTGAGAGCGATGTGTTGATCTTATCGATGCGACCGGAGTTGATATCAAACTCAATACCCTTTGTTGTCACGAAAGTGGTGTTGCCGGGAGTGTACCAATAAGAGAGCACCTGATTGCTCGACTTCTGCACAAGCTTGTTGTCGGCATCGCGCTGATACTCTATCCACTGGAATGGAGCGAATGAATCGTACGTGTACTCAAGACCATAGCCGTTTTTCACGCGCTCTTCAAAACCTGTGGCAGTGACGGTAAATTGACCGAACTTAAGGTCGAAGCCAATTTCCGACTTATGGTTAGTAGCTATTTTCAGGTTGTCGGTGTTCACATCGTGCACCTTGGTAGTGGTGATAAACAGACGTTCATCCTCCGGAATCTTTGAGGAGGCAAGCTCATTGATATTGATATATTCGAAATATGCTTTCTCCGGATAGAGATACATCATTGAAGGCATCTTGGCTGTGACGCCATAACCACCGCGAATCCATATCTTCTCGGGGAGAATTTCAAACGATCCATTGAAACGGGGTGAAACGATTCCACCTACTACAGAGGCATGGTCGTAACGCACACCCGCCTGAAGCTTCAGCTTACGCAAGCCAAGTTGCCAAGTGAAATTCTCCTCAAGGAATACACCAACCTGATTGACGAACGGGATGTCGCGATAATCACGAGGACGGAAATTGACGTTCATATTGCCTATCTCGCGCTGTGGAGGAGCTGTGGGATCGAAAGTCTTGCCGTGGCCTACATTACCATCGGAACGGAAATCAGCACCGAAGAGCACACGATTGTTAATCATGCCCGTCTGCTTAAACATCGTTCCCACCACTTTGGCGAAGATGTTTACTTCTCGGGAATCAATATCATACCGAGAGAAATAGTTAGAAGGGATGCAATAGGCATAATTATTCTGATCGGCAGCTCCAAAATTTGTGATGGGGTTTCCATCTGCATCAAATATCTGTTGTCCGGCAAAGTTTGAAAGCACTGTCCCATCAGTCGTAGTCATCGAATAAGGATTGTTGGTGGACGACATCATTGACTGATAATACGACTGCTTTGACGTATATGTACCTGACAACACATAACGCACGGAGCGCATTATACCCTTGTTGATATTCCAAGAACCGTTGGTGTTGAGAGTGACACCATATTCCTCACCCCTTGAAGCTCGCTTCCAGTTTTCGTCATCAGGATTTAGCGAACGGCCATCCTTACCATAGACAAAAGTAAGCGATGTATTGCTTCGTAAAGTGGAGCTGAGATCCTTCGAATACAGCGCTCGCGCTGACAGCCTCTGATAGGTATGGTAAGATTCAACGGGATCGTTAGTGTTGTGGGCATAGTCAAGATAGACATTCATGGCGCCACGGTTTTCGCCAAGTAGGAAACCGCTGCTCAATGAACCCATATAGACCTTGGGATTGATCTTGCCGGTGATACGCAAAGGCTCACGTCCTGCCTTTGAATTGATAATCACTGCGCCTGAAGTGAGATCGCCATGCTCCACTGAAGGAATACCGCGAATCACCTCAATCGATTCGATATTATCGGTAGAGATAGAACGCATATCCACACCTGAAGAGGGAGATGCACCACCCGCAATAGCCGAGGCGGTGCCGGATACTGTAGGATTTAAGGCTGAGAGGTTGGCATTGTTCGACATTGGAGCACCATCGCGGATGATAGCCGCACCCAATGCGTTCATATTAGTTCCGGAAGCACTCACATTACGTATATTCAGAGATTTTGAGCTCGAAAGATTGGGCTCGGAGCTAAGACCACCCGGAAGCAAAGACATTACATCGCTGAGGCTGGTGGCCTGCATGTGGTCCATCGCCGAACGGCCGATAGTGGAAGAGGTGGCGTCTCCGGCCTGACTCGCTTTTGCAAGCACAGTCACCTCCTTAAGTTTGAAAGTCTCATCCTGCATAGTGAAATCAAGAGTCTTTCCCGGGGTGATATCCACCACCTCATCAACGGGTATCTTGCCCGTATAAGTGATTTTCACTCTTGTTTTACCCAAAGGCACATTGCGCAAAACAAACGAGCCGTCCTCTTTTGTAGTTGCAGATAGGCCATAATCGGGGAATACGATTACGGCATACTCAAGAGGGACCTCCTTACTCTTGTCGACTTCGCTGATGACACCTTTTACCGTTGTACCGGTCTTATTTTCAGAGGGGGACAACGCAATTGCAGGGAACGACAGTAATACACCTAACAGCATTACCAATGCTCTCAGTGCAAAATTACCATTTCGCATTGTTGTTGAATAATTGTTAGTAAATATATGAAAAGTATTTTTGTAATGCAAAATTACAATATTTTTCTCTCAACCACAATACCCGATTATAGGTATATTTCATTTTACCACTTTATTTGAAAAATTTTTGTCAAGATGCAAGCTTCAGCGCCGCATAGAAATATACGCCACTTCCATCCTTCATTCAAGAAGTATGCAGATATCGCCAAGAAATATCCGGCTATCCCCAATTATTACATCTCCCCTCTCTCAATACATTAATACTCACCACAAAGACAAAGGTCTCGCATTTCTGCAGTTTGAAAGGACTGTCCCATCAGTCGTAGTCATCGAATAAGAGGCCTTTCTCATTGTGTATATCTTCCTTAGATTCGATATGAAATCAGATGGGATGCCAACTGATAATCTCATATTGCTGCAATCGATTAATCACATATTGCTGCAATCGATTTCATTTTACCAATTTATTTGAAAAATTTTTGTCAAGATGCAAGCTTTAGCGCCGCATGAAATATATGCCACTCGCATCTTTCAGTCAAGAAATATCCGGCTATCCCCAAGAAATATCCGGCTATCCCCAATTACAACATCTCCCCTCTCTCAATACTTTAATAATCACCACAATGACAAAGGCCTCGCAGAAATGTGAGGCCTTTGTCATTGTGGTGATCTTCCTTAGATTCAATATGAAATCAGATGGGATGCCAACCGATAATCTCATATTGCTGCAATCGGAATGAAGTTATTTCCCGATCTCTAAATATCATAACTTTCATTATTAATGATGACAACGACATTGTTCAAACGTCATTGTCTGATTCATAAAGAACCGCATCATTGCTCAAAGAAGCGAAACCAATACATAGACAAAATGAGCTACGATAGCTGCCACGATACCACCGACAGTGTGAGCGGCGATAGCCTTCGGTGTAAGTTCACGATAGCCCATAGAGTCAAGCATTGCTGTGTGGGTGCTCAGATAGCCACTCCAGCACATACCGATAGCGGTGAATACAGCTATCGCATTGCCATCAATCCAACCTTGCGCAGCAAAATTAGGCACAAGGCTGAGAGCCGCACCCACAGCTCCTAACGCAGTGATCGGGAAAGCCACAAGATGAGGATCGGTGAAGCCGAAAAGCCATTCGAAAACTATCCCTATCTTGGCAGCAAGCCAAGGAAGAAGCTCTATGCCCTCATATGCACCACCGGTGTAGCCCTCCGCCGAAGCACCGAAAGTAAGTATCATGACTAATGTGGAGATGATAAGCACACCGGGAATGATAGCGATACCTACATCAACACCCATCTTACCACCGTCAAGCAACGAATTGAGAATACGGATAAATGTTGATTTCGACTCTACCTTCTCAGCCTCCTGAAGATCATGAAATTTCTCATCTACGGCATTCTCCATCGCATAAGATGGGAAAGCCTTTATAATGAAACGCTGCATCAGACGGGTAGATACAATACAACCGCAAAACGCACCGAAAAGACCTACCAAAGGCTCAACCACATAACCCTGGCCCACCATAAACACCATCACGAGCAGCCCCATACCGAAAGCCGTGCCGAAGTTTGTGAGGGAGATGAACTGATACTTCTTAAAGTAACTGCTGAAACGCTTATCCTGTGAGAGGGAGATGATAGCCGGATTATCGCTCAAAAAAGTCATTGTAGCGCCGAGAGCTGCCACACCCGGAAGATTAAAAAGGGGCTTCATGAGCGGACGCAGAATGTTTTCCATCAGCTTGACAACACCAAACTCTACAAAGAGTCGGCCGATAGCTCCGGTGACTACACAGATACCCATCAGGTAGAATACGGTGTTAATCAGAAGATCATGGGCCGTATGCATGACGGTGTTCAGCATATTGGCCATGCCCATAATACGACCGAGATACCAGAAGAGGGCAACCACAATCACCAGACATGGTATGCCGGTCGGAATATAATTGAAGATTGAAAATTTCTTCTTTTTACTTGTTGCAGTCTCAGCTGCCACACTCTCCTCAACCACCGGAGAGACTGATTTTTCAATTTCCATGATGTAAGTTATGATTAATAGTTAGGTTACTTACGTTTTAGAGAAAGTAGGTTCATATACCATGTCACACCGACATTGCAGGTGAATGTCTTATCTTGCATGAGATTCCCCTCATTGGCATTGTGTCCCCATGAATAGAAGCCTGTGGCATGGAAACGGAGCACATTGCGTGCATTTACGAAAGGCATAAACTCTACACCGGCACCCACCATGTTGAGCTCAGTGCCATTCATCACCGTAAAGTCTGCATCTGTGCCGCTCTTGTTGACATCGTAGGTATATTTACCAAAAATATTCCATTTAGACGTGGGCTTGTACTGAAGCTCAGCCATCACCGACATATCTTTTCCGAAGAACACCTGATGGGAGGAGGCCCTGTTCATCAGATCAAGTTCAAGACTCACTTTCTCCACGTCAAACTTATTGCCAAGCGCTATATAGTTGATGTAGCGACCGGGTAAATATTCAATAAGGTTTGTTGACCAAATCGAAGTAAAGATACCATGTTTACCATTCCACATCAGATTATAGGAATACATATTACGGTTGTCTGTTGTGAAGAAAGGACTCTGGCAGAATTGCAATGACACCTTATCATTGACCGATGGCTTGAAACCCACAGAACCACCCAAAGCATAACAAGGAATATTATTCCAGAAGACCGAGCAACCATATAGATCTATCGGTGCACGATCATATTCCCATCCACCAATGGCTACCACCTGTTTTCCACCGGCGAACGACCAACGGTCAAGATTATAATTCAGATACAGCCAATCAGTGGCGTCAAGGAAAGAAGAATCCTTGTGAGGCTTGGTAAATCGTTGACGCCAGGCATAGCTGAGATTTGGCGTGATATTACCTTCAAGACGCAAGTTCAGGTATTTTGCCGCAAAACCTGTATAATCTTTCTCAGTATTGCCGTCCTGCCAAGCACCCTGCCAGTCCATACGGGCCTCTACTCTAAGATTCAATATCTTTTCATCAGTCTGTGCCTCTTGAGCACTGATAGGGACCATGGCTGCCATAGTCGCCAGTGGCAATAAAATTCGTTTCAGATTCATAGGTTATTATGAATAATGGTGAGTTTAAGGTCGATGATCTAAATATCAGATTCGGAAGCGGAACGCATAGTCCACAATCCGTAGATTTCATATTACAATTCAACTTTTGATTGCAACGAATGAAACTCATTGCAAAAGTACAAAATTTTTATTCACACAATTATAAAAATTAAGATTTTTTTATAGAAGTTGTTTAAACTTTTTCTTTGTCCGGATTTAGACAGATTTCGGAGGTGATTTTTTAGCTCGAAGAGGAAGTTTAGCGGGCTAAACGACCGAT